>JAQVJE010000018.1:0-23424 GCA_028695325.1 Gallionellaceae bacterium | reverse complement strand
GAGGCCGCCACCGCGCTGCGCTACGCCGACTCGCCCAACGACCTGCGCCTGACCCTCAAGCTCAAGGGCGGCGACAAGTTCAAGGAAGGTGTCGACGATTCCGGCCTGGAGATCGTGTAGACTCGGGACCGGAGTCGGCCAGACAGCCGCTGCCCAAATCTAAGCAACGCAGAGGACAACACGCCGCAGGCGTGTTGCGGCGTAGGGTAATGCGCGTAAGCGCGTTAGCCGTAGCCAAAGTCCGCAGGACTTGACTCTGACCGAGCGAAGCGAGGGCAGAGGAAAGTCCGGGCTCCACAGGGCAGGGTGCCAGGTAACGCCTGGGCGCCGCGAGGCGACGGAAAGTGCAACAGAAACATACCGCCGATGGCCGGTCCCGGGGCGACCCGACGACCGGATCAGGCAAGGGTGAAATCGTGCGGTAAGAGCGCACGGCCGGGCCGGCAACGGTCCCGGCGGGCAAACCCCACCTGGAGCAAGGCCAAATAGGCAGGCATTGAGGCGGCCCGCCGAGCCTGCGGGTAGGCTGCACGAGGCGACGGGCGACCGTCGTCCCAGATGAATGGCTGTCCACGACAGAACCCGGCTTATCGGCCGACTCCCCCTATTTTCCGTCCGGCGTGCCGAGCCAGAAGCCCAGGCTCTTGTCGAGGAACTCGTCCCACGGCATGTAGTGCGAGCCGTCGCAGGAGAAGGTCAGGCCGACCAGGCCGTTGAACAGGTTGAGCGAGCCCGCGCGCAGGTACAGCGTCTCGTCCATGAAGCGCAGGGCCTTGAAGGTGTCGAGCACCTCGCGCACGCGGCCGGCCGGCACCACCGCCTGCTCCGGATAGGGCCGCGGCGGGTAGGCCAGGCACAGGCCGGGGTCGGACAACTCGTCGATGCCGTGGATGCGGTAGCGATAGGGATCGTCGACCAGCCACAGGGTGGCGCGCGAGCTGGAGAAGTGCAGCTTGCCGTGGAACACGCCGTGCGCGGTGATCAGCTCGTGCATGAGGTCGAGCACGGCGTCGATGCGCTGGTCCATCAGGCTGTCGCTGCGGGCCTGGTGGAAGAGGCCGGCGCGGATCGCCGGGTCGCCCTTCATCTGCAGCCACTGGCCGGGCTGGCGGTACATGGCCTGGGTGGCCGGCAGCTCGCGCAGGTCGAAGTCGGCGCCCAGCCAGCCGAGCAGGCGGCCGCCGCCGTCCTCGATGCGCTGCACTGCGGTGAGGGTGGGGCGGCGGGTGTTGCGGCTCAGGTAGGCCTCGGAGAGCGAGAACGGCGCCCCGGCCAGGGCCTCGGCCAGGTAAGGGCGGTCGCTGCGGTCGCGGCCGCACTGCTCCGGCATGGGGCCGGAGCGCGCCAGGTTGGCGGTGACCTGGCGGCCGCCGGCATCCAGCACATAGAGGTACTTGCAGTAGGGCAGCTCCTCCATGCCCTCGGCCAGGCGCGCCTCCAGGCGTTCGCGCGCCGGCCAGGCGGCGCGGCAGTCCTCGGCCAGGCCGGCCAGCGACGAGGCCAGCCAGCCTTTCAGGATCAGGCGTTGGCGGGTGATGGCATCCTGCAGGGTGGCGGTCATGGTGGGCGGTCGATGGCCTCAACAGGCGGCAAGCTTAACCGAAGCCGGCCCGGATCGCTGCCGGTAGAATGGCGTCTTCGCCGCCCACCGGGAGCCCCCGTGCCCGACCGCCTGCCCGGCCTGCTGGCCGCCGCCCTCGCCGCCCGCGCCGACCTGATCGACCGCCTGCACACCGAACACACCGACGCCTACCGCCTGTTCCACGGCAGCGTGGAGGGCGTGCCAGGCCTCACGGTCGACCGCTATGGCGACCTGATCCTGGTCCAGAGCTTCCACCGCACCCTGGCACCGGCCGGCCTGGCCGCGCTGGAGGCCTTCTACGCCGGGGCCCTGCCCGGCCTGGCGCTGGTCTACAACGACCGCAGCCAGGGCAACTCGCGCATCGGCAACCCGCTCCAGGGCGAGATGAAGGTCGCCGCCCACGCCCCGCGCGTGATCCACGAGCTGGGCGTGGCCTACCACTTCCAGGCCCGCCACGCCGGCCAGGACCCCTGGCTGTTCCTCGACCTGCGCGCCGGGCGCCGGCGGGTGATGGCGGAGGCCGCGGCCAAGTCGGTGCTCAACCTGTTCGCCTACACCTGCGGGGTCGGCATCGCCGCCGCCAAGGCCGGCGCCGCCTTCGTGGTCAACGTCGACTTCGCCGAGTCGAGCCTGGCGGTGGGCAAGGACAACGCCCGCCTCAACGATCTCGCCAGCCGGCCGCGCTTCGTGTACAGCGACGTGTTCGCCGCCGTGCGCCAGTACGCCGGTCTCGGCCAGCCCAAGGTGGTGCGCGGCAAGCGCCTGCCACCCTTCCCGGAACTGGCGCCGCGCCAGTTCGACCTGGTCTTCCTCGATCCGCCGCGCTACGCCAAGAGCCCGTTCGGCGTCGTCGACCTCGTCAACGACTACCCGGCCCTGTACAAGCCCGCCCTGCTCGCCACCGCCGAGGGCGGCACGCTGATTTGCTGCAACAACGTCGCCGAGGTCGAGCGCGAGGCCTGGCTCGACCAGCTCCGCCGCAGCGCCGCCAAGGCCGGCCGCGCGGTGCGCGACGCCGAGTGGATCCTGCCCGAGGCCGACTTCCCCAGCCCTGACGGCCGTCCGCCGCTCAAGATGGTCCTGCTCAGGGTGTGAGAAAATCGCCGCCATGCTGCGCCTCACCGAAATCAAGCTCCCCCTCGACCACCCGGACGCCGACCTCAGGGCGGCGATCCTCAAGCGCCTCGCCGTGCGCGACGCCGACCTCGTCGCCTTTACCGTGTTCCGGCGCGGCATCGACGCGCGCAAGAAGTCGGATATCCACTTCGTCTACACCGTCGACTGCGAGGTGCGCGACGAGCAGGCGGCGCTGAAGCGCCTCGAGGACGACCGCCACGTCACGGTCACCCCTGACATGAGCTACCGCTACGTCGCCCTGGCGCCGGCAGGGCTGGCGGAGCGCCCGGTGGTGATCGGCATGGGGCCGTGCGGCCTGTTCGCCGGCCTGGTGCTGGCCCAGATGGGCTTCCGGCCCATCATCCTGGAACGCGGCAAGGCGGTGCGCGAGCGGACCCAGGACACCTGGGGCCTGTGGCGCAAGGGCAAGCTCGACCCGGAATCCAACGTCCAGTTCGGCGAGGGCGGCGCCGGCACCTTCTCGGACGGCAAGCTGCACAGCCAGATCAAGGACCCCGGCTACCGCGGCCGCAAGGTGCTCACCGAGTTCGTCGAGGCCGGCGCCCCGGCGGAGATCGTCTGGGTGAGCAAGCCCCACATCGGCACCTTCAAGCTGGTGGGCATGGTGGAGCGCATGCGCGAGAAGATCCGCGCACTGGGCGGCGAGATCCGCTTCCAGGCCCGCGTCGACGACTTCGAGATCGAGCGTGGCGCCGACGGCCAGGGCCAGGTCACCGCCGTCCTGCTGGCCGCCCACAACGACCGGCCGGCCGAGCGCATCCCGACCCGGCACGTCGTGCTGGCCGCCGGCCACAGCGCCCGCGACACCTTCCACAGGCTGTACGAGCGGGGCGTCCACATCGAGCCGAAGCCGTTCTCCATCGGCTTCCGGGTCGAGCACCCGCAATCGCTCATCGACCAGGCCCGATTCGGAAAATTTGCCGGCCACCCGGCCCTGGGCGCCGCTGATTACAAGCTGGTGCACCACTGCGGCAACGGCCGCTCGGTGTACTCCTTCTGCATGTGCCCCGGCGGCACCGTGGTCGCCGCCGCCTCCGAGCCTGGCCGGGTGGTGACCAACGGCATGAGCCAGTATTCGCGCAACGAACGCAACGCCAACGCCGCCCTGGTGGTGGGCATCACCCCCGAGGACTTCCCCGGCCACCCGCTCGCCGGCATCGAGCTGCAACGCCGGCTGGAGGAAGCGGCCTTCAAGGCCGGCGGCGAGACCTACGCCGCCCCGGCCCAGAAGGTGGGCGACTTCATCGCCGGCCGGCCGTCCACCGAGTTGGGCGCCGTGGTGCCGTCCTACACCCCGGGCGTGCACCTGACCGACCTGTCGAGCTGCCTGCCCGAGTACGCGATCAAAGCCATTCGCGAGGCCCTGGTCGCCTTCGGCAGGCAGATCAAGGGCTTCGACATGAACGACGCCCTGCTCACCGGGGTGGAGACGCGCACCTCCTCGCCGATCCGCATCACCCGCGACCGCCAGACCTACCAGAGCCTGAACACCCGCGGCCTCTATCCGGGCGGCGAGGGCGCCGGCTATGCCGGCGGGATACTCTCCGCCGCAGTCGACGGCATCGAGTTGGCCGAGGCGGTGGCGCTGGACATGGTCGGGCAAGGTTTGTAGCCCGGATGCAGCGCAGCGTAATCCGGGACGGGGTTGGCGCCATGCCCCGGATTCCATTTCATTCCATCCGGGCTACGGGGCCATGACGACGGTCGCCATCATTGGCGGCGGCCCCGCCGGCCTGATGGCCGCCGAGGTGCTGAGTGGCCATGGCATCCAGGTCGACCTCTATGACGCCATGCCCTCGGTGGGGCGCAAGTTCCTCATGGCCGGCAAGGGCGGCCTCAACCTCACCCACTCGGAACCCCTCGACGCCTTCCTGGCCCGCTATGGCGCGCGCCGCGCCGAGATCGAGCCACTCATCCGCGCCTTCGGCCCGGACGAACTGCGCGCCTGGGCCAATGGCCTCGGCGTCGACACCTTCGTCGGCAGTTCCGGCCGGGTCTTCCCCGCCGAGATGAAGGCCGCACCCCTGCTGCGCGCCTGGCTGCACCGCCTGCGCGCCGCCGGGGTGCGCTTCCACGTCCGCCACCGCTGGCTGGGCTGGGACGCGGCGGGACGCCTCAGCTTCGACACCCCGGACGGCGAGACAACGGTCGCCGCCGACACCACGGTGCTGGCCCTGGGCGGCGGCAGCTGGGCCAGGCTCGGCTCAGACGGCGCCTGGCTGCCGGTGCTGCTCGGCCAGGGCATCGCCGTGGCGCCGCTCAAGCCCGCCAACTGCGGCTTCGAGGCCGGCTGGAGCGACCACTTCCGGGACCGCTTCGCCGGCCAGCCGGTGAAATCGGTGGCCGTCACCTTCGCCGGCGAGACCCGCAAGGGCGAATTCGTGGTCACCGAACACGGCGTCGAGGGCAGCCTGGTCTACGCCTACTCGGCCCGCCTGCGCGACGCCATCGAGCGCGACGGCGCCGCCACCTTCGAACTCGACCTGCTGCCCGACTGGCCGGCCGATCGGGTCCTGGCCGAGGTGGTCCGGCCGCGCGGCAGCCGCTCCCTGTCCAGCCATTTGCAGAGCCGGTTGGGACTGGCCGGCGTGAAGGCCGGCCTGCTGCGCGAATGCCTGGCCAGGGACGCCTTCGCCGACCCGGCCCGCCTGGCCGCCGCCATCAAGGCGCTGCCTGTTCGCGTGCTCGCCCCGCGCCCCATCGACGAGGCCATCAGCACCGCCGGCGGCGTCGCCTTCGCGGCCCTGGACAAAGGCCTGATGCTGCGCGACCTGCCCGGCGTCTTCTGCGCCGGCGAGATGCTCGACTGGGAGGCCCCCACCGGCGGCTACCTGCTCACCGCCTGCCTCGCCAGCGGCCGGGTCGCCGGCCGCGCGGCGGCGCTCCACCTGGGTGTCGGGCGAAACGCTGGCTGATTCGTCATGCCTGTGCGGGAACGACAAAGCCGCACCCCCGTGCATCCACCCAAGCCCCGCCTGCCGCCGGGCGCATCCCCGCGGGATTGTCCCCGCCGCCTGATCTGGTTACATTCGGCACGCCCCAACCGCCCCCGCGCACCATGACCGCCTTCCAGCCCTCCCCGATCCGCCCCGCCCATAAGGCGCCCAGGTCCGCCCGGCCTGCCGGCGAACCCGGGTTCCAGATGGCCAGCCCCTTCGAGGACGACGGCGAGCGGGTATTGCTGCTGGAGCCGGCCGGGGCCGACCCGGAGGCCCTGGCCGCGCAACTGCTGGCCGGGACCTACGCCCGCCCCTTCGTCATCGACGACGGCGAGCGCCGCTACCTGCACTTCGACCGCCGCCTGGTCCAGAGCGTCATGCGCCTGGACGCCCCGAACGCACTGGAGGTGCGCTACACGCAGAAGATGATGGCCTTCCTGCTGTTCCAGCCACGGCCCCGGCGCATCGCCCTGATCGGCCTGGGCGGCGGCTCCCTGGTCAAGTTCTGCCACACCCGCCTGCCGGCCACCCACCTGACCGTGGTGGAGAACAATCCGGACGTGATCGCCCTGCGCGACACCTTCCGGGTGCCGCCCGACGGCGCCCAACTGGAGGTGGTGGCCGGCGATGGCGCCGCCTGGGTGGCCGCGGCCGACAAGGGCATCGACGTCCTGCTCCTGGACGCCTTCGACCGCCGCGGCTGCGCCCCCGGCCTCACCAGCCGGGAATTCCTCGCCGACGTGAAGGCCAGGCTGGCGGGCAGCGGCCTGCTGGTGGCCAACCTGGCCGGCGACGAGGCCAGCCACGCCGGCCTGATCGGCACCGCCATGGAGGTGTTCGACCAGCAGGTCATCGTCTTCCCGGTGAAGGAGGACGACAACCACATCCTGCTCGCCTTCCGCGACCCCGCCTTCGAGCCCAACTGGCGGCGCCTGCACAACCAGGCCAAGGAGCTGCGCGCCAAGTACGACCTCGACTTCCCGGCCTTCCTCGACCGCATCGAGCAGTCGGCCCGGCGCGGCCTGGCCCGGCGCGAGGCCCTGCGCGGTGGCTGACGGCTACCGTTCGGTCGCCATCGTCGAGTCCGGCGAGCCGCTGGTCGACATCCCCGCGGCCGCCTTCGCCTTCACCGCGCCGCACCCCTACGTGGCCCTGGGCGCCCCCTACGGCGACGCCTCGCCCTGGCGGCTGCGGCGCGGCGTGCTCGACGCCCTGCTGCGCGCCGCGGACCGGCTGGCCGAGCGCCGGCCCGGCTGGCGCCTGAAGCTGTTCGACGCTTGGCGCCCGGTGCCGGTCCAGGCCTTCATGGTCTGGCGCGAATTCCACCTCCAGGCCGCCCGCCTCGGCCGCCCCCTGCACACTTACGCCGACCCCGCCGACCTGGCCCGGCGCGCTCCGGCCCTGTACGCTGAGCTGGCGCCCACCGTGTTCACCTTCTGGGGCCTGCCCAGCGACGACCCGGCCACACCGCCGCCCCACAGCACCGGCGCCGCGGTCGACCTGACCCTGGCGGACGCCGCCGGCCGGGAGGTGGACATGGGCTGCCCCATCGACGAGACCACCGCGCGCGCCTACCCGGACCACTACGCCGGCGCCAGCCTGCCCGGCCACCGGGTCATCCACGGCCACCGGCAACTGCTGCACGAGGTGATGAGCGCGGCCGGGTTCAGCCGGCACGTCAACGAGTGGTGGCACTTCTCGATGGGCGACCAGATGGCCGCCTTCACCCGCGGCGAGCCCTTCGCCCGCCACGGCCGCGCGCCATGAACCCGGCCGACCTGGAACTGCTGGTCCGGCGCGAGATGCCCTTCGGCAAGCACAAGGGCCGGCTGATCGCCGACCTGCCCGGCAACTACCTCAACTGGTTCGCCCGCGAGGGCTTCCCCCCGGGCGAGATCGGCCGCCTGCTCGCCCTGATGCACGAGATCGACCACAACGGCCTGAAGGACATCCTAACGCCGCTGCGGCGCGGGTGACGGTACGGTCCCTGCCCGGCAGGCGGGACGATTGAGTTGAAAAACCGGGCGGCCCGGATGGTGTAGGATTGCGCCATGTACCGGCTGTGGTGCGCGACCCAAAGATGGGCACGCATCGGATTCAGCAGCCTGGCAGAGGGAGGTTTCCGGCGATCAGATTCGCGGGCGATTACCGGTAAACCGTGGTCTGTCCCCATTACCTGCCCATTGTGGTCTGTCCCCATTACCTGCCCATTACCTGATGTTAAATATGGAAATAAAATACTTGTACATGATTTCCATGGCGATAGCCGGTGCTATTGCTTTGCTGTGCCCAGTCGATATCCTTGCTTTTGATTCTGTTAGAGCATTTGTGGGCTACGTTGGTGCAGCAGTACCGATGGTAAAAAAATTGAATGGTGCGTATGAGTTGGCTGGCGTAGCACAGTTTTTCTTTTCCGTTATGTGGTTGCTATCTCCATTAACATATATGTCTTCAGCCTATCTTATCAATGCCGAGAAATTTGTTGAGGGCGCTAGAAAGCATCGTATATTGATTGGAGTGATTTGCGCGGTTGTTATCCCAATTATGATTATTACAATTTATATTGTTGGATTCGATACATCCGATCATGACGGAAGAGGCTTTATAGTAGCCAACTCTAGGATTGGTATGATGACTTATGGTTGGGCAATTGTTAATGGGTGTGCAATAGCATTAAGAATGTCCTTGTTGTGGAAGAGTAGGCTTTGGGAAATATATAGTTAATAAGCATATAGAAATAGATCGTGTCCCTGGGCGTGGTGTAAGAAGCGGTCAGGAGGTCATCGACTCTGGCAAGGTTGGATTGCCGGTCAGCTTGCGACCGCAGGCAAGCTGATGGTGGGATTCTCGCCGAGGTTGGCGAGGGTTTCCAGGGTCATGTAGCGGCGCTGGAGCGACCACTCGTCGTTCTGCTCCAGGAGCATGGCGCCGACCAATCGGTAGATGGCGGCCTCGTTGGGGAAGATGCCCACCACATCGGTGCGCCGCTTGATTTCACCGTTGAGCCGTTCCAACGGGTTGGTGCTGTGGAGCTTGCACCAGTGTTCCCTGGGGAAGGTCATGTGAGCCAGCACGTCGTCCTCGGCCTCGTCCATGAGTTTGGCGATCTTCGGGAAGCGTTCACGCAGCTGGTCGGCCACGGTACGCCACTGGCTGCGGGCGGCGTGCTCGGTCTCCTGGGCGAAGATGGTGCCGATCAGGGCCGAGACCATACGCCGCTGGCCGGCGGGCGCGTGCACCAGGACGTTCCTCATGAAGTGCACCCGGCACCGCTGCCAGGTGGCGTGCATCACCTTGCGCACGGCCTTCTTCAGGCCCTCGTGGCTGTCGGAGGTGATCAGCTTCACGCCACGCAGCCCCCGGCGCATCAGGTTGCGCAAGAACTCGGTCCAGAACGGTTCGGCCTCGGAGGCGCCGACGTGCAGGCCCAGCACCTCGCGGCGGCCATCGGTGTTGGCGCCGATGGCGATTATGGCGGCCACCGAGACGATGCGCCCGGCCTCGCGCACCTTGAGGTAGGTGGCGTCGATCCACAGGTAGGGCCAGTCGCCCTCGATGGGGCGATGGAGGAAGGTCTGGACCCGTTCGTCGATCTCGGCGCACAGGCGCGAGACCTGACTCTTGGAGATGCCGCTCAGATAACAGGGGACAGACCACGTTTCATTGCCCGTTCGCATTACCGGGATTATTCGGTTCCGTCTTTCCCGCGCATGCGTGACCCCAGCCCCAGATTGCCCCGTTTGCACCCGCCACGCCATCCGTGCTACTCATGCCGGCCCTTCACTGGCCCGTACCGAGAATGACCCAAGGCTTGCTCCTCGCCCTTCTATCCCTGCTGCTCTATGGCGTCTGGGGCTTTTCCTACAAGCTGCTGTCGATCCGGGGGATCCAGGGCGAGTGGGCGGTGTCCATGGTCATGCTCCTGGGCGCGGCCATCTCCGCCGCCATCGCGCTGTGGCGCGCCGAGCCGTTCCCGGCCGACAAGCTGGCCGGCAGCGTGCCCTGGCTGGTGCTGGTACTGGTGGCCGCCAGCGGCGCCATCGGAAACATCTTCCTGATCAAGGCCATGGCCGCCCCGGGGTTCAGCGCCGGCGTCGCCCTGGCCGTGTCGGGGGCCTATCCCCTGGTGGCCGCCCTGCTCGCCTACCTGTTACTGGGCGAGCAGATCGCCGCGACCCAGGCCGTCGGCATCGCGGCCATCGTGTTCGGGGTCGGCCTGCTCACGTTCAGGTGAACGGGCGGGGAACCGCCGATCAGTTCGTCATGCCTGTCCCCGACTACCCCATTCGAGGGCAGGCTGCGGCGGGCACGCCGGCCAGCCGGGCGCGCGCGGACGGCCTATCCTGACGGGGTGAGTCGACGACGCGGGAGGCGCGCATGGCGAAGCGATCCTATCCCCTGGCCAGGGTATACGGCCTCATCGAGCCCGGCCCGGTGGTGCTGCTGTCCACCGCCGGCCCCGCCTGGCCGGACGTCATGGCGCTGTCCTGGCTGATGCCGGTGGAGTTCGAGCCGCCCTTGGTGGCCTGCGTCCTTGGCCCGCAGGACTACAGCTACGGCCGGCTCAGGAAGACGCGCGAGTGCGTGCTCAACATCCCCACCGTCGAGCTGGCGGACAAGGTGGTGGCGGTGGGCAACTGCTCTGGCCGCGACACCGACAAGTTCCGCACCTTCGGCCTCACCGCCCGGCCTGCCGCCCTGGTGGCGGCGCCCCTGGTCGGCGAGTGCTTCGCCAACCTGGAATGCCGGGTGCACGACACCCGCATGGTGAACCGCTACGGCATCTTCGTCCTCGAGGTGGTCAAGGCCTGGGTCGACCCGGCGGTCAGGGACCCGAAGACCCTGCACCACCGCGGCCGGGGCGTCTTCATGGTGGCGGGCGAAAGCATCCGGCTGAAGTCGGCCATGAAGTGAGCGGCGCCGCTACAATGCGGCATCGCAACCCAGTACTGCAACGACCATGTGCGGCATCGCCGGCGAACTCCGCCTGGACGGCACCCGACCCGACCCCGCCGTCATCGCCCGGATGACCGCCGCCCTGGCCCGGCGCGGCCCCGACGGCGAGGGCGCCTGGCAGGACGGCCCGGTCGCCTTCGGCCACCGTCGCCTGGCGATCATCGACCTCAGCCCGCGCTCGGCGCAGCCCATGGTCGACCGGGAACTCGGGCTGGCCCTGGTGTTCAACGGCACCCTCTACAACTACCCGGCCCTGCGCGCCGAGCTGATCGGGCGCGGCCACCACTTCCATTCCGACGGCGACACCGAGGTGATCCTGCGCGCCTGGGCCGAGTGGGGCGAGGCCTGCGTCGAGCGCCTCGAAGGCATGTTCGCCTTCGCCGTCTGGGACGGCCGGGCGCTGTGCCTGGTGCGCGACCGCCTCGGCATCAAGCCGCTCTACTACAGCCTGGACGGCCGCCGCATCCGCTTCGCCTCGACGCCCCAGGCCCTGCTGGCGGCGGGCGGGGTGGACACCGGCATCGACGCGGTCGCCCTGCATCACCACTTCACCCTGCACGCCGTGGTGCCGGCGCCGCACACCCTGCTCAGGGGCGTGCGCAAGCTGGCGCCGGCCACCACGCTGACCATCGACCCGGACGGCCGCCGCCGCGAACGCCGCTACTGGAGCCTGGCCGCGCAGCGGCCGGAACGCGCCCTCGACGCCGGGGAGTGGCAGGCCGCCATCCACGACGGCCTGTGCGCGGCGGTGCAGCGGCACCTGAGCGTGGCCGACGTCAAGGTCGGCGTGCTGCTCTCCGGTGGCCTCGACTCCAGCCTGCTGGTCGGCCTGCTGGCCGAGCACGGCGTCGGCGACCTGATGACCTTCTCGGTCGGCTTCGAGGACCAGCCCGAGGAGCGCGGCCACGAGTTCGAGTATTCCGACGCCGTGGCGGCCCACTTCGGCACCCGTCACCACCAGTTCTCGATTCCCAACCACGAGGTGCTCGACCGCCTGCCCGAGGCGGTGGACGCCATGGCCGAGCCCATGGTTGGCCAGGACGCGGTGGCCTTCTACCTGCTCGCCGAGCAGGTGTCGAAGACGGTCAAGGCGGTGCAGAGCGGCCAGGGCGCCGACGAGGTGTTCGGCGGCTATTTCTGGTATCCGCGCATGCAGGCGGAGACGGCGGGCACGCCGCTGGAGCGCTTCCGCCGCCACTACTTCGACCGCGACCACGACGAATACCTGGCCATGGTGGACCCCCGCCACCACGGCGCCGACCACACCGCCGCGCTGGTCGCCGCGCGCCTGGCCGAGCCCATGGCGGACGAGTTCATCGACCAGGTGCTGCGCCTGGACGTCACCATGCTGATCACCGACGACCCGGTGAAACGGGTGGACAACATGACCATGGCCTGGGGCCTGGAGGCGCGGGTGCCCTTCCTCGACCACCACGTGGTCGAGCTGGCCGCCGCCATGCCGCCTGAACTGAAGCTTGCCTCGGGCGGCAAGCACGTGCTCAAGGAGATCGCCCGCGGCCTGCTGCCGGACGCGGTGATCGACCGCAAGAAGGGCTACTTCCCCATGCCGGCGCTGAAATACGTGCGCGGCGATTTCCTCGCCTTCATGCACGGCATACTGGATGCCCGCGCCTGCCGCGAGCGCGGCCTGTTCGACCGCGCCTATGTCGACAAGCTGCTGGCCGAGCCGGAGGCGCACCACACCCGCATCCAGGGCAGCAAACTGTGGCACCTGGCCCTGCTGGAGCTGTGGCTGCAGCGCAACGTCGACGGATAGGGGAGCACGGGCACGGGCCCCTCTGAAAACCCGTCATTCCCGCGCAGGCGGGAATCCAGGTGGTTGAATTTACTGGGCTCCCGCCTGCGCGGGAGCGACGAAGCGAGGGTATTTCGAACTGCCCGCACGTCATCCCCGCCAGCGCGCAGACGACTAAACCGGTCGGAAACGGTCTGCCTCAGGCCGACTCCACCCGGTTGCGGCCCAGTTCCTTGGCCCGGTGGAGCGCCCGGTCGGCGCGCGCCAGGGGGGCATCGACCGTGGCGTCGGAGTGCTTCAGCGTGGTAACGCCGATGCTGACGCCGGTCTCCAGCCGCTGACCCCCGAACTCCACCGTCTCGGCACTGACCTGCTCGCGCAGCCGCTCGGCGAACTCGACGGCGCCCGTACCGCCGGGGCGGTGTTCAACCGGTTGTTGCGGACGCCCGGCCGGCGCCGATCGAATCCGTCATCGCGCGCCGGCGGCCCGGGTCGCCGTCCGCGCGCAATGCCGATGCTCGATTCCTTCAATGCCCCCCGGGAGCCTGGCCTGCCACCGCCCTGATACGGTCCAGGTTCGCCTTGCCGAACTGCCGTTCGAAATCGGCCAGGGCCGGGGCGAGGGCCTCGCGGAAGCGCTCCCTGTCCACCCCGGCGGCGACCTGCATGCCCTGCCCTCTCAGGTAGGCCACAGCATCCCGTTCGTCGGCGTCCACCCGGGCGCGATTCGCCTGCGCGGCGATCCTGGCGGCGGTGAGGAAGATCTTCCTGTCGGCCCTGCCAAGGCGGTCATAGGCCGCCTTGTTCATCAGGAAAACGCCCGGTGAATAGACGTGGCCGGTCAGGGTGAGGTATTTCTGCACCCGCTCGAAGTGGTTGGCCCGGATGACCGAGATCGGGTTTTCCTGGCCATCGACCCGGCCTGCCCCGAGGGCGGCGTACACCTCGGGGAACGGCATTGGCACCGTGACGATGCCGAGACCCTTGAACGCCTGGATATGCACCGGGTTCTCCATGGTGCGCATGCGCAGACCGCGGAGATCCTCGGGGGAGTCGATCGGACGCCGGTTGTTGGTCATGTGCCGGAAGCCGTTCTCGCCCCACGCCAGGGCCTTGAGGCCCTTGTCCTCGAACTTGCGCAGCATCTCCTGGCCGATGGGGCCGTCGAGGACGGCGCGCGCATGCCGGTAATCGCGCAACAGGAAAGGCACGTCGAATATCCCGACCTCCGGGACAAACAGCGGCAGCGGCCCCGTGGAGGTCCATGTCATCTCCTGCCGGCCCGACTGGACGGCCTCGATGGCTTGCCGCTCGTCACCCAGGCTGCCGCCGTAATGGGCCTCGATCCTGAATCGGCCGTGGCTGCGCCGCGCGACCTCCCTGGCCAGGGTATCGACGGCGACGCCCTGATGGGAATCCTGCGGGGTGGATATGCTGATGCGCATCACGACCTGTGCGGGGGCCGTGCCCGGCAGCAGCGCGAGCGCCAGGGCGAGCATCGTGCTGGCGATATGGCCGATACGAAGGCGTTGCATGCCGACCCTCCCATGGTTTGGACTGGCATCCCGCATCCTAGTAAGCGGGCAGCCAAAAAGCGAACGACGGGCGGCTGGCAAGGTCGGCGCGCCGTCGCCGGCCCGCCGGCCATGGTTCATTCGTCACCCCCCTGGGCGGGCCGAATGCACCGTCCCGCGCGGTCTGGCGACGAATCGCCTGCCGTCCGTCCGCCAAAAGCGTGCGCTGGTCTATTATCCGGTCTGTACGGCCGCGGTGCAGCAGGGCGAGTATCTATACTCTGAGTGCAGCAAGAACAACCGATGGAGAGTTACCATGAAAACGCGCATGAAACTGTTGATCGCACTGATGGCCCTTGGCGTCACGCCGGCCCTGGCCGCCACCGCGACGGGCAACCTGAGCGTCACCGCGACGGTGGCCGCCGCCTGCTCGGTGGCGACCACTGCGGTGGCCTTCGGCACCTACGACCCGACCGCCGGCTCGGCCGATATCGACGGCGTCGGCGAGGTCGAGGTCACCTGCACCAACGGCACCACCTATATCATCGAACTGGGGCAAGGCCTGTATTACTCGAGCGGCCGTCGCATGCAGAGCAGCACGGAGACCTACGAGTACCTGGGCTATGCCCTGTTCCAGAACGAGGCCCGCACGACCGCGTGGGGTAGCGATCCCGAAGAAATGAGCGGCCTGACCGGCAACGGCAGCGCCCAGGAATATCCGGTCTATGGCAGTGCCGCCGCCGGGCAATATGTCAAGGCGGATAGCTACGCCGACACCGTGGTCGTCACCGTGACCTTCCCGGCGCCGTGATGAGGACGCAAGGCATAGTCGCCGCCCTGGCCGCCAGCCTATGGCTGGCGGCCACCGTGCAGGCGGCCGGCATCGGGGTGTTGCCGGTCGGCTTGGAGTTGAGCGCCCGGCAGGATCGCGGCGTCATCAACGTCACCAACGACGCGGCCGAGGCCGTGGTGGTGCAGGTGGAGCAGGTGGCCTGGAGCCGTACCGACGGGAAGGACCACTACACTCCGACCCGCGACCTGGTGGTCAATCCGCCCCTGTTCACCCTCGCCCCCGGCCGCACGCAGGTCTTGCGCGTTGGCCTGCGGCGGCCGCCGACGGGCGAGCGGGAGCGCACCTACCGCCTGTTCGTGCGCGAGGTGCCGCCGCCGTCGAAGGCGCCGGAGGGCGAAGGAGTGGGGGTGCGGGTGCTGCTCGAACTGCGCCTGCCGATCTATGTCCTGCCCGCCAAGGTGGTGCGCGCCCAGCAATGGCAGGGGCAGCGCGCCGCCGACGGCGCCATCGAGGTGACCGCCCGCAACACCGGCAACGTGCACCAGGTGGTGGCCGGCCTGAAGCTGCGCGCCGCCGGTGCGGCGGCCGATGCGCCGATCCTTGCCGAGGCCCAGAAGGGCGGCCTGCTCTTCCCGGGCGAGGGCCGCTCCTGGACCCTGCATCCGCCGCCGGACACGGCGGCCTCGCGCTATGTCCTCGAGGTGACCACCGAGCGCGGCACACAGAATGTGGTGCTCGACCTGGGCCGGGAATAGCCTGTCCGGCCGGCGCTCGATCTCCTTCCTGCTGGCGGCCGCGGCCGCCTTTTCCGTTTGTGCCGGCGAGCCACCCGCGGCGGCCGACAACCCTGCGTCGCCGGCAACGGCCGAGACCCTGTTGCTGGCGGTCGACATCAACGGCCTCATGCGCGCCGAGGCGATCGTGCTGCGCCTGGCCGACGGCGGCCTCGCCGTCGCCGAGCGTGACCTGCGCGCCTGGCGCCTGCATGCGCCGGGTTCGGCCGTGCTGCGGGTGGACGGCGAGACCCATGTACGGCTCGCCGACCTGGCGGGCGTCGAATACCGCCTCGACGAGGCCAGCCAGACCCTGCTGCTGACGGTGCCGGCCGCCGCCTTCGACCCCTATGCCATGGCCTGGGGCGAGGGCCGCGGGGTGACCCTGACGCCGTCGGTGCCGGGCGGTTTCTTCAACTACGATCTCAACTGGCAGCGCGACGACGGCCGCAGCAGCCAAGGCGGCCTGTTCGAGCTGGGCCTGTTCAACGCCTGGGGCAGCGGCACCGCCACCGGCCTGTGGCAGAACGGCGGCAGCGGCCCGCGCTGGCTGCGCCTGGACACCACCTGGAACGTCGACATGCCCGAGCGCATGCAGAGCCTGCGCCTGGGCGACGCCATCGGCCGCGGCGGCGGCTGGGGCCGTTCGGTGCGCTTCGGCGGCGTGCAGTGGGCGACCAACTTCGCCACCCAGCCCGGCTTCGTCGCCTTTCCCATGCCCGGCCTGCGCGGCGAGGCGGTGCTGCCGTCCACCCTCGACGTCTACCTGGACAACGCCCGCCTGCTGCGCACCTCGGTGCCGGAAGGGCCGTTCGACCTCGCCAGCGTGCCGGCGGTGACCGGCGGCGGCGAGTTGCAACTGGTGGTGCGCGACCTGCTCGGCCGCCAGCAGGTGATCACGCAGCCCTATTACGCCAGCCCGCAGTTGCTGCGGCCCGGCCTGCACGACTTCTCCTGGGACCTCGGCCTGGTGCGCGAGGACTATGGCCTGGCCAGCAACCGCTACGGCCGCGCCATGCTGGTGGGCAGCGACCGCCTGGGCATCACGTCCACCTTCACCCGCGAGCTGCGCGCCGAGATCCTGGCCGACCAGCAGACCGTCGGCGCCGGCGGCGTCTGGCTGCTGCCGGCGCTCGGCGGCGTGCAGCTGGGCACCCTGAGCCTGGCCGCCGCGCTGAGCCATGGCCCCGACGGCGCCGACGGCCTGCTCGCCCTCGGGGCCGAGCGCCAGGTCCGGCGCGGCATCGGCTACAGCCTGGAGGCCGAATACGCCGGGCGCGACTTCGTCCGCCTCGGCCAGTCGGCGGGCGACCGCCCGCGCCTCAGCCTGGCCGCGCGCCTCAGCCTGCCGGTGGCCGGCAACGGCCTCGGCCTCGGCTACCTCCACCGCACCACCTGGGAGGGCGACGAACAGCGCCTGGCCACGGCCAACTACAGCGTCGGCCTCGGCCGCTTCGGCCACCTCGGCCTCAGTGCGCTGCAGGACCTGTCCGGTGACGCCGGGCTCAACGTTGCCCTGTTCTGGAGCGTCGCCCTCGACCAACACACCAGCCTGGGCGCAGACCTCAACCGCCAGGACGGCCGCTGGCGCGAGACCGCATACCTGCAGCGCAGCCCGCCGGCCGGCAACGGCATCGGCTACCGCCTGCTGGTGGGCGCCGACCGCCGCTACCAGGCCGGCGCCACCGTGCAGGCCGAGCGTGGCGTGCTGACCGCCGAGGCGGCCGCCAACGACGGCCGCGAGGCCTACCGCCTCGGCCTCAACGGCGGCGTCGCCGCCGCCGGCGGCGGGCTGTTCCAGGGCCGCCGCGTCGACAACAGCTTCGCCGTGGTCAAGGTGGCCGACTACGGTGGCGTGCGGGTCTACCGCGACAACCACGAGGTGACTACCACCGACGCCCACGGCCTGGCCCTGGTCAGCCGCCTGCGCGCCTACGAGGCCAACCCCATCGGCATCGAGCAGGCCGACCTGCCCATCGACGCCGAGGTCGATACCCTGCAGGTGAAGGTGGCGCCGGGCCTGCGCAGCGGCGTGGTGGTGGATTTCCCTGTGCGGGTGAGCCGCGCCGCCAGCTTCCGCCTGGTCGACGAGGCCGGCCGCGACCTGCCGCCCGGCGCCGTGGTGCGCATCGCGGGCGACGAAGAACGGGAGTTCCCGGTCGGCTTCGGCGGCCTGGTCTTCGTCAGCGGCCTGGCCCAGGCCAACCGTCTCGCCGCCGAATGGCACGGCCGCCGCTGCGAGTTTGAACTGGTGCTGGCCGGCGACGCCGAACCGCTGCCCGACCTGGGTGTCCTGAGCTGCAAAGGAGCGACGCCATGAAAAGACTGTTCGCTGTTGTTCTGGCCGTACCGTTGCTGACCTTGTCGCAGGGGGCGACGGCGCTGTGCGTTGGCTGCAGCTGCGAGGTCACCTATACGGCCAACACCATGGCCTTCGGTGCCTACAAGCCACTGCTGGGCTCGAACCATGACGTGGAGGGAGACGTGAACATGCGCTGCTTCACGACATTAGGTCTGCTGGTTAGCGTGGACATCGCCCTCAGCAAAGGCGTCTACAGCACGGTCTTCAGCCCGCGCAAGATGGCCAGCGGCCTCAACCGCCTCAACTACGACCTGTTTACCAATTCAGGGCGCACCACGATATGGGGCGACGGCACCGACGGCACAGACACGGTGACGGACAACATCGGCCTTACCATGCTCAGCTATGTCTACCGCACCTACACAGTCTATGGCCGCATCCCGACCGGCCAGAGCACGGTGCTGCCCGGTAGCTACAGCGACTCGGTCTTCATCACGGTCACCTACGACTGAGCGCAGCGGTAGGGACATTTCCCGATCCGTCACGGGATCGTGCAGAATCCCCTTTTCCACGCGGCAAGACGAACCATGCACATCACCGAAACGACCCTGCCCGGGGTCCGCCTCATCGAGCCCGGCGTGCACGGCGACGCACGCGGCTACTTCATGGAGACCTGGCACCAGGCGCGCTATGCCGGCCTCGGCCTGCCCGAGCGCTTCGTGCAGGACAACCTGTCCTTATCGCGCCGCGGTGTCCTGCGCGGCCTGCACTTCCAGCATCCAAATGGCCAGGGCAAGCTGGTCCAGTGCCTGCACGGCGAGGTGTTCGACGTCGTGGTGGACATCCGCGTCGGTTCGCCCACCTTCGGGCAGAGCGCGGTAGCCATCCTGTCGGCCGAGAACCGGCGCCAGTTCTACATCCCGCCTGGCTTCGCGCACGGCTTCTGCGTCACCAGCGACACCGCCCTGTTCGCCTACAAGTGCACCGAGTACTACGACCCGGCGGCCGAGGCCAGCCTGCTGTGGAACGACCCGGCGCTGGGCATCGACTGGCCGGTGCATTCGCCCGAGCTGTCGTTCAAGGACCGCACCGCCCTGGCCCTGGCCGAGTTCCCGCGCGAGCGCCTGCCCCGCTACGAAGGCCCAGGACGATGAGCGGCGAGCCGCGCCGCATCCTGGTCCTGGGCGGCGACGGCCAGGTGGCCTGGGAGCTGCGCCGCGCCCTGGCCACCCTGGGCGAGGTGGTCGCGGTGGGCCGCCGCACCGTGCCCCATGGCGTCGATTTCCTGCAGCCGGCGACCATCGCGCCGCTCGTCGAGGCGGTGCGGCCGCACTGGATCGTCAACGCCGCCGCCTACACGGCGGTGGATGAGGCCGAACGGGAGCCGGAGGCCGCCATGGCGGTCAACGCCGTCGCGCCGGGTCTCCTGGCCGAGGCGGCCGGCCGGGTGGGCGCCCAGCTGGTGCACTACTCCACCGACTACGTGTTCGACGGCACGGCCGACCGGCCCTACCGGGAAGACGATGCCCCCAACCCACAGGGGGTCTACGGGCGCAGCAAGCTCGAAGGCGAGGAGGCCATTGCCCGCGCCGGCTGCGACTGGCTGGTGCTGCGCACCGCCTGGGCCTACGGCGTCCGCGGCCACAACTTCATGCGCACCATGCGCCGCCTCGCCCGTGAGCGCGAGGAGTTGCGCGTGGTGGCCGACCAGGTGGGCGCGCCGACCTGGTCGCGCCACATCGCCGAGGCCACCGCGCAGGTCCTGGCCCAACTGGGCGACGACCGCGCCGCCTGGCACCGCGCCTGCGGCATCTACCACCTGACCTCGGCGGGCCAGACCACCTGGCACGCCTTCGCCAGCGCCATCGTCGAGCATCAACGCCAGCACGAGGCGATCCCCTGCCGCCAGGTCACCGCCATCACCACGGCCGACTACCCTGCCGCGGCGCAGCGGCCGGCCTGGTCGGTGCTCGACAACGGCAAGCTGGCCGCCACCTTCGGCATCCGCCTGCCCGACTGGCGGGTGGCGCTGGCGCAGGTGCAGGAGGAACTGGATGAAACCCGTCTCCAGGTGTCCGGCCGGGCCTGACCCGGAACCCGGCCCAACCCCCTGGATTCCCGCCTGCGCGGGAATGACGGTGGCTTCTGCACCGTCACCTTGTCACCCTGTCACCTTGTCACCATGTCGAAGACATTATTGATCACCGGCGGCGCCGGCTTCATCGGCTCCGCGGTCATCCGCCACCTGATCGCCGATACGGATCACCGGGTGGTCAACGTCGACTGCCTGACCTACGCCGGCAACCTGGAGTCGCTCGCCAGCGTCGCCGCCGACCCGCGCTACGCCTTCGAGCGGGTGGACATCCGCGATGCCGCCGGGGTGGCCCGCCTGTTCGACCGCTACCGCCCCGACGGCGTCATGCACCTGGCCGCCGAGAGCCACGTCGACCGCTCCATCGACGGCCCGGCCGCGTTCATCCAGACCAACATCGTCGGCACCTACACCCTGCTGGAGGCGGCCCGGCACTACTGGTCCGGCCTGGCCGGCGCGGCGCGGGCGGGGTTCCGCTTCCACCACATCTCCACCGACGAGGTCTACGGCAGCCTGGGCGCGACCGGCCTGTTCAGCGAGACGAGCTGCTATCGGCCCAACTCGCCCTACGCGGCCAGCAAGGGGGCGTCCGACCACCTGGCGCGGGCCTGGCAACACACCTACGGCCTGCCGGTGGTGATCACCAACTGCTCGAACAACTACGGCCCCTGCCAGTTCCCCGAGAAACTCATCCCGCTGATGATCCTCAACGCCATCGAGGGCAGGCCACTGCCGGTGTACGGCGACGGTCGCCAGGTGCGCGACTGGCTCTACGTCGAGGACCACGCCCGCGCCCTGGTGCGGGTGTTCATGGCGGGCCGTCCGGGCGAGATCTACAACATCGGCGGCCACGACGAGCAGAAGAACATCGACGTGGTGCATAGGCTGTGCGACCTGCTGGAGGAGATGCGCCCGGACAAGCCAGCCGGCGTGGCCCGCTACCGCGACCTCGTCACCCACGTCGTCGACCGGCCGGGCCACGACGTGCGCTATGCCATCGACGCCGGCAAGATCGAGCGCGAACTGGGCTGGACGCCGCAGGAGACCTTCGAGACCGGCCTCAGTAAGACCGTGCGCTGGTACCTCGACAACGAGGCCTGGTGGCGGCGGGTGCGCGACGGCAGCTATCGGGGAGAACGCCTTGGGCGTTCTCCAGTGACAGAGTGACGCGTGACAAAGTGACAGGCGCTAAGCTCAGCGGACATCGCGATCTCGCCGCCTGGCAGGAGGCGATGCGCCTGGCCGAACTGGTCTATGGGGCGACAGCGGGTTTTCCGAAGGAAGAGCAGTTTGGCCTGGTCAGCCAGATGCGCCGTGCCGCCGTGTCCATTCCTTCCAACATCGCCGAAGGCGCCGGGCGCGGTGGCGAAAAGGAATTCCGGCAATTCCTGATGATCGCGCGCGGCTCGTTGAGCGAGTTGGAAACGCAGGCCCAGCTCGCACAGCAATTCGGCTATCTGGAGAGGCCGGAGGAAATCTTCGATGCCATCCAGAGACTGTCCCGCATCATCGCCGGGCTCAACCGTTCCCTGGGAGGCAACGCATGAAATACCGCGCCACATCGTCACTCTGTCACCTTGTCACTTTGTCACTCGCATCATGAAGGGCATCATCCTCGCCGGCGGTTCCGGCACCCGGCTCTACCCGCTGACCATGCACGTGTCGAAGCAGCTGCTGCCGATCTACGACAAGCCGATGATCTACTATCCGCTGTCCACGCTCATGCTGGCCGGGATACGCGAGATGCTGATCGTCACCACGCCGCACGACGCGCCCCTGTTCGAGCGCCTCCTGGGCGACGGCAGCCAGTGGGGCCTCAAGCTGTCCTACGTCCAGCAGCCCCGGCCCGAGGGCATCGCCCAGGCCTTCCTGCTCGACCGCGATTTCGTCGCCGGCCACCCCTGCGCCCTGGTGCTGGGCGACAACCTGTTCTTCGGCCACGACTTCGGCACCCGCATGCTGGAGGCCGCCCGGCTGACCGTGGGCGCCCGCATCTTCGCCTACCGGGTGCGCAACCCGGAGCGCTACGGCGTGGTGGAGTTCGGCCCCGACGGCCGCGCCATCGGCATCGAGGAAAAGCCGGCCCGGCCCAAGTCGCACCACGCCGTCACCGGCCTCTACTTCTACGACGGCCAGGTGGGCGAGATCGCCGCCGGCCTGAAGCCGTCGGCGCGCGGCGAGCTGGAGATCACCGACGTCAACATGGAATACCTGCGCCGCGGCCAGCTCACCGTCACCGACCTCGGGCGCGGCAACGCCTGGCTCGACACCGGCACCCACGAGGCCCTGCTGGAGGCGTCCGCCTTCATCGAGACCATCGAGCGCCGCCAGGGCCTCAAGATCGCCTGTCCCGAAGAAATAGCCTGGCGCAACGGTTGGATCGGCGATGACGACATCCGCCGCCTGGCCGCGCCGCTGGGGAAGAACCAGTACGGTCAGTACCTGCTCGACCTGCTGGAGGATTGACGGGCTGCGGCGGCCTTGCCCGCCAGTTGGAGGCCATGATGATAAGGTCCGTCTGGCACTAATTTTCCTGCCGGGCAGGCAACAGGCCGGCTAGCACACGGCGCATGGCGCGCCAGTGGCTGCCTTCCCAATACACCCGGCCGCAGACATCGCAGGTGCTGAAGCGCTCCTGGTCCGCGTACACCCGCGCGGGCAGGCGTGCGGCCACCTCGGCCTTGGCGGCGGGGCGCAAGGGGGCGTTGCAGCGCAGGCAGCGGCTGAACGGCCGGGCGGCACGGGCGAGGTCGAGGCGTTCGACGATTTCGCGCAGCTGTGCCGGCGGCGCGATGGCGTGCACGTAGCAGCCGTGGCTGACCGCGCGCCGCTTGAGCAGTTCGCGGTCGCGACTCAGTATGGTGCGGCCTTCCGCCAGGCTGAGGGCGACGATGCCGGCGTTGTCACGGTGGTTGTCGTATACGGTGTCGAAGCCGGCCATGCGCAGCAGGCGGGCCAGGCCGCCCAGATGGGCGTCGGCGATGAAGCGTGGATCGCGCAGGGGGTGTGCGCGCACCCGCAGTAGCGGCGTTACGTCGAGGGCCTCGAAGCATGGGTACACTGCCACCCGGTCGCCCTCCTCCAGGCGGTGGTCGAAGCCGACCGACTCGCCGTTGACCAGGATCAGTTCCACCTCGGTGTGCGGCACGCCGAGGGCCTCGATCATGTGCTTGGCGGTGGCGCCTTCGGCACACGGGCTGGCGAAGGTGACCCGGCGCCGTTCCGGCGGCAGGAAGTCGTTGAGCTCTTCGTAGAAGCGGAAGGTGGCGGCGACCACGTGTGGCGTTATTTCTTCTTTGCCTGCGGGTGGGCCTTGTCGTAGACCTCGGCCAGGTGCTGACAACAAGCCGCAGGCTTGTTGCGGCGCAGGCTAATGCCGGCGCAGCCGGCGTTAAGCCGCGTTAGCGGCGGCCGGAGGCAAAGTCCAGAGGTCATTTCTTCTTTGCTCGCGGGTGGGTCTTGTCGTAGACCTCGGCCAGGTGCTGAAAGTCCAAATGCGTGTAGACCTGGGTGGTCGACAGGCTGGCGTGACCCAGCATTTCCTGCACCGCACGCAGGTCGCCGGAGGATTGCAGGACGT
>JAQVJE010000131.1 GCA_028695325.1 Gallionellaceae bacterium | reverse complement strand
CCTGAACGAGAAACACGCGGTCAGCTTCCTGATCGTCAGCCACGACCCCCATCTGGCCGCCCGCATGCAGCGGGTGCTGGAACTGCGCGACGGCGGCCTGGTTCAGATCGACGCCTGAGTCCGCCGCTTGCGCCGGCGCAGGTAGGCCAGGATGTACAGCCGCCAGGCCGCCTGCACCAGGGCGTAGCCCAGGGCGGCGAAGATGAGTCCGAGGGCCAGGCTGCCGATCACGTAGGTCAGCCCCAGTTCCTTGAACCAGGCCCACAGTTCGGGCAGATAATTGAGCCAGTGGCCGCCGCCCCAGTCGAACTCGGGCGGGATGGCGTGCGCCATGGTCTCGCCGGTGAACAGCGAGCCCAGGGCATAGGCGGCGACGATGAGCGGCCCCCAGGTGAAGGGGTTGGTATACAGGGTGGTGACCACGGCGACCGGCAGGTTGACCCGGAACACGATGGCCAGGATGGCCCCCGACAGCATCTGCAGCGGCCCCGGTATCAGGCCGGCAAACAGGCCGGCGGCGACACCGCCGGCCACCGAGTGGCGGTTCAGGTGCCACAGGTTGGGGTGGCGCAGGAGCGGCTGGAACAGCCGCAGGTGACGATGATCGCGGATCGCCTGGTGATCGGGCAGGTATTTCCGGAAGTGCTTGCGCGGCATGCTGCGGAAGGAGTCGGAACGGTGAGGATGCATTCTAGTCGGGAACCATGCCGCTGCGCCTGTTGATCCTGGCCTTCCTGGCCGGCGCGGCCTGGCTGCAGATCCGCCCGGCGCTGCCCGACCTGCGCTGGTTTTGGCTGCTGCCGCCCGGCGCCCTGGCTCTGGGCCTGCTGCCAGGGCGCCGGGCGCGCGCCCTGCTGGCGCTGCTGCTGGCCAGCACGCTGGGTTTCTTCTACGCCGCCTGGCGGGCGGAGGTCCGCCTGGCCGATGAACTGCCCGCCCTGTGGGAGGGCCGCGACGTCCGGCTGAGCGGCCGCGTGGCCGGCCTGCCCGAGACCACCCCGCGCGGCTGGCGGCTGGTGCTCGATGTGGCCCGTATCGACACCGCCGGGGCGCGGGTGCCGGGTCGGCTGCAACTGAGCCGTTACGAGTACGGTCCCGCGCGCGCCGCGCCGCCCGGGGCCGGCCAGTGCATCACCCTGGTCGCACGCCTTGGCCGCCCGCATGGCGGCGTCAATCCGGGCGGCTTCGACTACGAGGGCTGGTTGCTGGAGCGCGGCATCCGCGCCCAAGGCTATCTGGTCGGCGACCCGGCGCCGGCAGCGGGCTGCCCACCCAGTCTGGCCGGCGTCATCGACGGCTGGCGCGAGGCCCTGCGCGGGCGCCTGCGCGCGGTGCTGGCCGGACGGGACTACGCCGGCATCGTGGTGGCGCTGGCGATCGGCGACCAGAATGCCATCCCGGATGCCCAGTGGACCCTGTTCCGGCGCACCGGCGTGACCCACCTGATGAGCATCTCCGGACTGCACGTCACCCTGCTGGCCGGCCTGGTGTTCGCACTGGTCAACTGGGCCTGGCGTCGCCTGCCCGTCCTGGCGCTGCGCCTGCCGGCCCGGCGGGCGGCCACCCTGGCCGGCCTGGCCACCGCCCTGGCCTATGTTGCCCTGGCCGGTTTCGGCCTGCCGGCCCAGCGCACGCTCTACATGGTGGCGACGGTGGCCGCCGGCCTGTGGCTGGGCCGGCTCGATTCGCCCTCGCGCATACTCGCGGCGGCGGCCGGGGCGGTGGTGCTGATCGACCCCTGGGCAGCCCTGGCGCCGGGCTTCTGGCTGTCGTTCGGTGCGGTGGCGGTGCTCATGTATGCTGGCGCCGGACGCCTGCGCCCGCCATCCATCTGGCTCGGCTGGGGGCGCGCGCAATGGGCGGTCACCCTGGCCCTGCTGCCAGCCCTCCTGCTGCTGTTCCACGAGGTGTCGTTGGTCTCGCCCCTGGCCAATGCCGTCGCCATCCCCCTGATCAGCCTGGTCGCCGTGCCGCTGGTGCTGGTGGCGGCGCTGCTGCCCATAGACCTGCTGGCGCTGGCAGCGCATGCCGTGGTCGCCACCACCCTGGCCGGCCTGGAGTGGCTGGCCGCCTTGCCGCAGCCGATCTGGCATGGCGCCAGGCCGGGCTGGCCGGCCCTGCTCCTGGCCCTGCTCGGCGTCGCCGTGTTGTTGGCACCGCGGGGCCTACCGGCGCGCTGGTTGGGCCTACTGCTACTGCTGCCCATGCTGCTGCCGCGCCTCGAACGGCTGCCGCCAGGGGCGTTCCGCCTGGACGTGCTCGACGTTGGCCAGGGCCTAGCCGTGGTGGTGCGCACCGCCGGCCACGTCATGGCCTACGATACCGGGCCGCGCCATGCCTCAGGCGAGGACGCCGGCGCGCGCGTGCTGGCCCCCTTCCTGTACGGCCAGGGCATCACCCGCCTGGACGGCCTGGTGGTGTCGCACCTGGACAGCGACCACAGCGGTGGCGCCGCGGCCATACTGGCCAGCCACGTGCCGCGCTGGCGGCTGTCGTCGGCCGAGCTGGCCGGTGCCCGGCGCTGCGTCGCCGGCCAGTCCTGGCAGTGGGACGGTGTGCGCTTCGAGATGCTGCACCCGCCGGCACGCTACTACGACCAGGCCGGCTTCGCCGGCAACGACCTCAGCTGCGTGCTCAAGGTCAGCGGTAGCGGCGGCGCGGCGCTGTTGACCGGCGACATCGGCCGCCTGGGGGAACTGAGCCTGCTGGAATTGTCCCGCGATGACCTGCGCGCCGACCTCCTGGTGGTGCCCCACCATGGTAGCGGCGGTTCCTCCATGGCACCCTTCGTCGAGGCGGTGGTACCGGGCATGGCGCTCATCTCGGTCGGCCGACTCAACCGCTACGGCCATCCCGACCCTGCGGTGCTGGAGCGCTACCGGGTGGTCGCCGCCGCCATTCGGCGCACCGACCTGGAGGGCGCACTGCGAATCGACATCGGCGCCGACGGCATCACGGCGACGGCGGCGCGCGCAGCCCAGCGTCGCTACTGGCACGCCAATACCCCTTGACAGGCGCCCGTTCATCCACAGTCGTCACAAAGTTCCGCCCGTTTTGCCGCTTAGTGCCTTGATGGGGCAGGAAAAATTCATAACACATTGATTTGTAATGGAATGCCTGTCGGCCTAAAAAATGGGCTGGCAAACATAAATCCAATCGGGACAGCCATTTATGTGAAGTGTGCAGCGTTTACGCACAACTTTATCCACAGGTTTTGTGGATAAGGGCGGGCGCATCAGGCGCCGGCCCCCACGGGCAGAGGCCCGGAAGGTTTTTTCGGCAATGATTTAAGGGTATAGTTGTTCGTTCCCGGCGGTCCAGACCGCCGAATTTGTTTTTTGGTGAACACTCATGTCCCAGCACCTGATGCAGACCTATGCCCGCCAGCCCGTCGCTTTCGTGCGCGGTGAAGGCGTGTGGCTATACGACGAGAACGGCGACAAGTACCTGGACGCGGTGGCCGGCGTGGCGGTGGCCGGCCTCGGCCACGGCCACCCGGTACTGGCCCAGGCCTTGTGCGAACAGGCCGGCCAGCTGATCCACACCTCCAACCTGTACCGCATCCCCAAGCAGGAAGCGCTGGCCGATCGCCTGTGCGCCCTGTCGGGCATGGACCGGGCATTTTTCTGCAATTCCGGCGCCGAGGCCAACGAGGCGGCCATCAAGCTGGCACGCCTCTTCGGCCACAACAAGGGCATCGACAACCCGGCCATCGTGGTGATGGAGAAGTCCTTCCACGGCCGTACCCTGGCCACCCTGTCGGCCACCGGCAACCGCAAGGTGCAGGCCGGTTTCGAGCCGTTGGTGTCGGGCTTCGTGCGGGTGCCGTTCGGCGATGCCGAGGCGGTCGCCAGGCTGGCCGCGCACCACAACAACATCGTCGCCGTCCTGGTCGAGCCCTATCAGGGCGAGGGCGGCGTGCAGATCCCCGAGGCCGGTTACCTCGACCGCCTGCGCGCCATCTGCGACGACAACGGCTGGCTGCTCATGCTCGACGAGGTGCAGACCGGCATCGGTCGCACCGGCAAGTGGTTCGCCTTCCAACATTCGCAGTGCCTGCCCGACGTCATGACCCTGGCCAAGGGCCTGGGCTCCGGCGTGCCGGTCGGTGCCTGCCTGGCGCGTGGCGCCGCCGCCGAGGTGTTCACCCCGGGCAAGCACGGCTCCACCTTCGGCGGCAACCCGTTCGCCTGTACCGCAGCCCTCACCACCCTGGAGGTGATGGCCAAGGACGGTCTTCTCGACAACGCCCGCGAAGTCGGTGCCTTCATCGTCGAGACGCTGAAGAAAGAACTCGGCCAGGTGGCCGGTGTCCGGGAGGTCCGCGGCCAGGGTCTCATCATCGGCATCGAGCTCGACCGCCCGTGCGGCGACCTCGTCATGATGGCGCTGGCCGAGAAACTGCTCATCAACGTGACCTCCGACAATGTGGTGCGCCTGATCCCGCCCCTGGTGATGACCCGGGACGAGGCCGCCCTGCTGACCGACAAGCTGGCCGCGCTGATCTGGGCCTTCCTGAACTGAGGTCGCCATGGCAGTGAAACACTACCTGCAGTTCCGCGACTTCACGCGGGACGACTACGCCTACCTGTTCGAACGCACCCGCGTCATCAAAGAACGCTTCGAGCGCTACGAGCCCTACCATCCGCTCGCCGACCGCACCCTGGCGATGATCTTCGAAAAGAGCTCGACCCGCACCCGGCTGTCCTTCGAGGCCGGCATGCACCAGCTCGGTGGCAGCGCCATCTACCTCAACACCCGCGATACCCAGCTGGGCCGCGGCGAGCCGGTGGAGGACGCTGCCGAGGTGATCTCGCGCATGGTCGACATCGTCATGATCCGCACCTTCGAGCAGGACATCATCGAGCGTTTCGCCAGCCACTCGCGGGTGCCGGTGATCAACGGCCTGACCAACGAATACCACCCCTGCCAGATCCTCGCCGACATCTACACCTACATCGAGGCGCGCGGTCCCATCCAGGGCAAGACGGTGGCCTGGATCGGCGATTCCAACAACATGTGCAACACCTGGCTGCAAGCGGCCGAGATACTCGACTTCAACGTCCACGTATCCACCCCGCCTGGCTACGAGGTGGAGCCGGAGCGCGCCGGCCTCTATGGCACCGACCACTACGAGGCCTTCGCCGACCCGATGGACGCCTGCCGCGGCGCTGACCTGGTGACCACCGACGTCTGGACCAGCATGGGCTTCGAGGCGGAGAACGCGGTGCGCCAGAAGGCCTTCGCCGACTGGCAGGTCGATGCCGAGATGATGGCGGTGGCCAAGCCGGACGCCCTGTTCATGCACTGCCTGCCGGCGCACCGCGGCGAGGAAGTGGCCGCCGAGGTGATCGACGGCCCGCAGTCGGTGGTGTGGGAGGAGGCGGCCAACCGCCTGCATGTCCAGAAGGCGCTGATGGAATACCTGCTGCCAGGTGAAAGGCGTGACGGAACTGCGTGACATGAAATCGTGACACGGAATGCGTGACAGGTGGTTTTGGTCACGCCTTTGCGTCACGAATTTGTGTTACGCCTTCGCGTCACGTCTTCAACCCTATGTGGAAATAACGGAAGACAAACATGAGTGATGTCAAGAAAGTGGTGCTTGCCTACTCGGGCGGGCTGGATACCTCGGTGATCCTGAAGTGGCTGCAGGACACCTACCAGTGCGAGGTGGTGACCTTCACCGCCGACCTCGGCCAGGGCGAGGAACTGGAGCCGGCCCGCGCCAAGGCCCTCAAGTTCGGCATCAAGCCTGAGCACATCTACATCGACGACCTGCGCGAGGAGTTCGTGCGCGACTTCGTCTTCCCGATGTTCCGCGCCAACACCGTCTACGAGGGCGAATACCTGCTCGGCACCTCCATCGCCCGGCCGCTGATCGCCAAGCGACTGATCGAGATCGTCAACGAGACCGGCGCCGACGCCATCTGCCACGGCGCCACCGGCAAGGGCAACGACCAGGTTCGCTTCGAGCTGGGCGCCTACGCCCTCAAGCCCAACATCAAGGTCATCGCGCCCTGGCGCGAGTGGGACCTGCTCAGCCGCGAGAAGCTGATCAACTACGCCGA
>JAQVJE010000130.1 GCA_028695325.1 Gallionellaceae bacterium | reverse complement strand
CAGAATTAACTTCGAATGTATGAGCATCAGTCTTACCTTTTAGCTTTCAGCCACCCTAAAGTGACCTATGCCTAAACCTAATGCCCACACCTCTTAAAGGCTGTTTCTACTTGTTAAAGATCAGTTCAACACTTGTTGGTTGCGGGGACAGGATTTGAACCTGTGACCTTCGGGTTATGAGCCCGACGAGCTGCCAGACTGCTCCACCCCGCGCCCGATCAACCCGCTGCCTCGCTTTCGCTACGCAACGTCGTTTGCGTTGAGAGGCCGAATTATGTCGACCCGACGTGACCATGTCAACACCTTTCGGCAAAACAATTTCGGTGAGGCGGCCGCGAAAGACGCCAACTCGCCAGCGCCACCGGCCCGTTCTATTATGGCCAGACCACGATTTCACAATGGATTCGGGATGTTGAACAGCTTTGCGATCGCACGCCTGCCGCGCATTGAGTTCGGCCCCGGCAGCCTGGCCAGGTTGCCGGGCATCGCCCACCATTATGGCCGCCGGATGCTGATCGTCACCGGCGCACGCTCGTTCATAGATGGGCAGCATTGGCATGCGCTGGCGGATGGCCTTCGGGAACGCGGCATCCGCTGGCACACCATCCAGGTTCAGGACGAGCCCTCGCCGGAACTGGTTGACGAAGCCGTACGCACTCTGCACGACGCGTCATTCGACGCCGTGATCGGCATCGGCGGCGGCAGTGCCCTGGACGCTGCCAAGGCGATCGCCGGACTGCTCAGGCCCGGCAACTCGGTCATGGATCACCTGGAGAGCGTGGGGCCGGAACTGCCCTATCGGGGGCCGGCGACGCCGTTCATTGCCGTGCCAACCACCGCCGGTACCGGCTCCGAGGCGACCAAGAACGCTGTGTTGAGCCGGCATGGCGAGGGCGGCTTCAAGAAATCGTTTCGCGACGACAAGCTGGTGGCGGAATGGGCCATCGTCGACCCCGACCTGCTGGCCTCCTGTCCGCCCACCATCATTGCGGCGAACGGCATGGACGCCTTCACCCAGCTGCTGGAGTCCTATGTCTCCACCCGGGCCAACCCGTTCACCGACGCCCTTGCACTGAGCGGCATCGAGGCCGTACGCGACGGCCTGCTGCCCTGGTTCGAGGGGGTGGGCGACGACGCCGAGAACCGTTCGCGCATGGCCTATGCGGCATTGCTGTCCGGCATCGCCCTGGCCCAGGCCGGCCTCGGTTCAGTGCATGGGCTGGCCGCACCGCTGGGTGCCTTCTTTCCTATCCCGCATGGCGTCGCTTGTGGCACCCTGGTGGCCACGGCCACACGCATGAACATCGCGACTCTGCAGAAGCGCGCGCCGGACAGCCCCGCACTGGCCCGCTACGCGGCGGTCGGCCGGTTATTGGCCGGTGAAGGCGGCCCCGGGGTCGAGCCCCTGGCCACCCTGCCGAACGTGCTGGACGACTGGACCGGGCGGCTGGGAATCTCCCGCCTGGCGAGCTACGGCGTCACGGAACGCGACATACCGCGCATCGTCGCCAACTGCCGCGGCAGCAGCATGAAAACCAACCCGGTCACCCTGAGCGACGACGAGATCGCCGCCCTATTGCTGGCACGGCTCTAGTCGAGATGGTGATCGTAGGCGCCAGCCGGACCCCTCAACTACTCTCGCGCGGGTGAAGCGGGGCGTCGTCGGCGCGGAACACCTCATACACGCCGCCGACCACCACGTACTCCGCCTCGCCCTGCAGCAGGCCAGGCAACAGGCCGGGATAACAGAACACCTTGGCCAGCGGCACCATCACCACCATGACCTGGTCGCCGAATTCGTCGGCGCGTTCGCGGCTGGCGGAGAACGAGACCAGGCTGTTCATCAGCACCACACCGCGCCCCTGGCCCAGGTCCGCCATGATTTCGTGTCCGGCCAGGTGGTTGATGCCACGGTACAGTGTGACGTGGGTCGCGCCCGGCCGCTGTCGTCCCAATTCGTACTGGCAGTAGGTGTAGAGCAGGTCGAACTGCGCCTCCATGGCATTGGTGCCGTACAGCCCGCGCGTGCGTTGTTCCAGGTAGCGGCGATAGGCGGCGCCGGACAGGTCGCGGATGGGGCCGCCGTGGAAACGCGGCAACAGACCGAAGCGCGACTCCACCCAGCCCTTCAGCACGGCGCCCTCCAGGCCGTCGGAATCGAAGGCCCAGCCGAGCAGCATGCGCAGATAGCTGGCCCTGATGCGCGCATGCGCCGCGTTCTCACTGTAGCCGGCCGCCTCGGGGTGGTCGAGGCTGAAGGTGGCGCTCATGTGGATCATAAACAGTCGGGCCCGAGCGGCCGGATCGGCCTCCAGGTCGAGGTGGCGGAACAGTCCCTCGTGCAATTCCAGCACGCCGTCCAAGGCCAACGGCACCGGATGGCGCTGGTAGGTCAGGCCGCCCAGGATGGCGGCCGGCAGCGAGCAGCGGTTGATCGGCAGGCGGGCGGCGCGCGGCAGCGGGATGGCGGGGTCGGGCATGGTGTTCGGCACCCAAGCTTTGTAGCCAGCGACGGCGCTTCTGTCCATGCCCGCTGCCTTGCCGTCCGGGCGGCTGGGCTAGAATCGACGCTAGAGACTATACGGGGGGAGGCCAGCCATGACCCACGACACCAGCATCGCCGTGCTGATCGATGCCGACAACAGCCCGGCAAGCAAGATCGAGGAGGTACTCGGGGAGTTGGCCAAATATGGCGTCATCAATATCCGGCGTGCCTATGGCAACTGGAAGAGCCCGCACCTGAAGGGCTGGGAAGCGGTGCTGCACGAATACGCCATCCAGCCAATCCAGCAGTTCGATTACAGCAAGGGCAAGAATGCGACCGACGCCGCGATGATCATCGATGCGATGGACCTGCTCTACACCAAGCACCTCGAAGGGGTGGCGCTGGTGTCCAGCGATGCCGATTTCACCCCGCTAGTCATGCGCTTGCGTGCGAACGGCCTTAAGGTGTTCGGCTTCGGCGAGGAGAAGACGCCGATGCCCTTCGTCAATGCCTGCTCGCATTTTCTCTATCTGGAGAACATGGGTTGTCCTGAACTGTCGACGAACGACGCCGGGCCGGTACCGGCGGCCAGGCCGGCACCGGCGCGGAAGACCGCCAACGAACTCAAGGGCGACACCCGGCTGGTCAGCCTGTTGCGCAATTCCGTCCTGGCGGCCGCCGACGATGAAGGCTGGGCGCACATGGGGGCGGTGGGACAGCACATCTCCAAGCAGGCCTCGTTCGATGCGCGCAATTACGGTTATGCGAAGCTGCGCGACCTGTTCTCGGCCACCGGCCTGTTCGACCTGCAGACCCGCGACAAGGGGCTGTATGTACGCGACCGGCGCCAGGCCACGCCTGCCGGCGGCGCAGTGGCCTAGGCTGCCGCGCACACAAGCCGCCATTTCCTTGTCGCCACCCTTACAAAGCGCAGGGCTTTGTCGCGACAAAAACGCCTCATGCCGCTCCGGGCGAAAAAATTAGCCCATATCAAACAATGACATAGACAATTCCTACAGCCTGGCACGGCCGTTGCGACGGAAGGTCTGCGAGCGAAGCATGCATTCGCATCCCTTCAGTGACGTGTCAGAGGAGAAACAAGATGGCTTTGCGTCAATGTGCGATTTACGGCAAGGGCGGTATCGGCAAGTCGACGACCACCCAGAACCTGGTGGCCGGCCTGGCCGAGGCCGGCAAGAAGGTGATGATCGTCGGTTGCGATCCCAAGGCGGATTCGACCCGCCTGATCCTTCATGCCAAGGCCCAGAACTCCATCATGCAGATGGCCGCCGAGGCCGGCTCGGTGGAAGACCTGGAACTGGAAGACGTGCTCAAGGTCGGCTACCGCGACATCAAGTGCGTCGAGTCCGGCGGCCCCGAGCCGGGCGTCGGCTGTGCCGGCCGCGGCGTCATCACCGCAATCAACTTCCTCGAGGAAGAGGGCGCCTACGAGGAAGACCTCGACTTCGTCTTCTACGACGTGCTCGGCGACGTGGTGTGCGGCGGTTTCGCCATGCCCATCCGCGAGAACAAGGCGCAGGAGATCTACATCGTCTGCTCCGGCGAGATGATGGCCATGTACGCCGCCAACAACATTGCCAAGGGCATCGTGAAGTACGCCAACTCCGGCGGCGTGCGCCTGGCCGGCCTGATCTGCAACAGCCGCAACACCGCCCGCGAGGACGAGCTGATCATGGAACTGGCGCGCCAGCTCGGCACCCAGATGATCCACTTCGTGCCGCGCGACAACGTGGTGCAGCGCGCCGAGATCCGCCGCATGACCGTGATCGAGTACGAGCCGGAAGCCAAGCAGGCCGACGAGTACCGCGCCCTGGCCAGGAAGATCATCGAGAACAAGAACTTCGTCATCCCCACCCCGATCACGATGGACGAACTCGAGGCCCTGCTGATGGAGTTCGGCGTGCTCGAGGAGGAGGACGAATCCATCATCGGCAAGACCGCCGCCGAGGAAAAGGCCGTCGCCGCCTGATATCCGCCGCCCCTCTCCCGCGCGCGGGGGAGGGGGATTGCCACCCAACATGCCGGCCACGGATAGCTGGCGGCATGAAAGGAGAACGAAATGTCTAACCTGACCCGTGAAGAGACCGAGGCCCTCATCGCCGAGGTGCTCGAGGTCTATCCCGAGAAGGCCAAGAAGGACCGTGCCAAGCACCTGGCCGTCAACGACCAGTCGATCGAGCAGTCCAAGAAGTGCATCACCTCCAACCGCAAGTCCCTGCCCGGCGTGATGACCATCCGCGGTTGCGCCTACGCCGGCTCCAAGGGCGTGGTGTGGGGTCCGATCAAGGATATGATCCACATCTCGCACGGCCCGGTCGGCTGCGGCCAGTATTCCCGTGCCGGCCGCCGCAACTACTACGTCGGCACCACCGGCGTGAACACCTACGGCACGATGAACTTCACCTCCGACTTCCAGGAGAAGGACATCGTCTTCGGTGGCGACAAGAAGCTGGCCAGGCTGATCGAGGAGATCGAGCAGCTGTTCCCCCTCAACAAGGGCATCTCGGTGCAGTCGGAGTGCCCCATCGGCCTGATCGGCGACGACATCGAGGCGGTGTCCAAGAAGGCCGCCGCCCAGATCGACAAGCCGGTGGTGCCGGTGCGCTGCGAGGGCTTCCGCGGCGTCTCCCAGTCCCTCGGCCACCACATCGCCAACGACGCCATCCGCGACTGGGTGTTCGACCGCGAGGGCAAGTCCGCGCCCGCCTTCGAGCCCGGCCCCTATGACGTCACCATCATCGGCGACTACAACATCGGCGGCGACGCCTGGTCCTCCCGCATCCTGCTCGAGGAGATGGGCCTCAGGGTGATCGCCCAGTGGTCCGGCGACGGCACCATCGCCGAGATGGAGAACACGCCGAAGGCCAAGCTCAACCTCTTGCACTGCTACAGGTCGATGAACTACATCAGCCGGCACATGGAAGAGAAGTACGGCATCCCCTGGATCGAGTACAACTTCTTCGGCCCGACCAAGATCGAGGAATCCCTGCGCAAGATCGCCGCCTTCTTCGACGAGTCGATCCAGCAGAAGTGCGAGGAGGTGATCGCCAAGTACCGGCCCATGGTCGACGCCGTGATCGCCAAGTACAAGCCGCGCCTGACCGGCAAGCGGGTCATGCTCTACGTCGGCGGCCTCAGGCCACGCCACGTCATCGGCTCCTACGAGGACCTGGGCATGGAAGTGGTCGGCACCGGCTATGAGTTCGCCCACAACGACGACTACGACCGCACCATCAAGGAGATGGGCAACGCCACCCTGCTCTACGACGACGTCACCGGCTTCGAGTTCGAGGAGTTCGTGAAGCGGGTCAAGCCCGACCTGGTCGGCTCCGGCATCAAGGAGAAGTACATCTTCCAGAAGATGGGCATCCCCTTCCGCCAGATGCACAGCTGGGACTACTCCGGCCCCTACCACGGCTACGACGGCTTCGCCATCTTCGCCCGGGACATGGACATGACCCTGAACAACCCGTGCTGGTCGAAGCTGACCCCGCCCTGGCTGAAGCCGGCCGAGGAGTCCGAGGGCCTGGCCAAGGCCGCTTGAGCAGGATGAAAGGCGTGACAGAA
>JAQVJE010000129.1 GCA_028695325.1 Gallionellaceae bacterium | reverse complement strand
GGCAGGTCGCGGCCGGTGGTCTCGGCCACCCGCACGGCCTTGGCGACGGCGCCGTGGGCGTCGCGGAAGGGCAGGCCCTTCTTGACCAGGTAGTCGGCGAGATCCGTCGCGGTGGCGTAGCCCTGGGTGAGTGCCGCCCGCATGTTGGCGGTGCGCACGCCGTGTTCCTTGACGCTCAAGCCGGCCAGCATGTCGGCGTAGATGCGCAGGGTATCCACCACGGTGTCGACGGTGTCGAACAGGGGTTCCTTGTCCTCCTGGTTGTCCTTGTTGTAGGCCAGGGGCTGGGACTTCATCAGGGTCAGCAGGGCGATGAGGTGGCCGTTGACGCGGCCGGTCTTGCCGCGCACCAGTTCGGGCACGTCGGGGTTCTTCTTCTGCGGCATGATGCTGGAGCCGGTGCAGTAGCGGTCGGGCAGGTCGACGAAGCCGAAGCGCGGGCTCATCCACAGGATCAGTTCTTCCGACAGGCGCGACAGGTGCGTCATCAGCAACGCGCAGGCGGCGGTGAATTCGATGGCGAAGTCGCGGTCGGAGACGGCGTCGAGGGAGTTCTCGCAGACAGAGTCGAAGCCGAGTTCGGCAGCCACGAAGGGGCGGTCGATAGGGTAGCTGGTGCCGGCCAGCGCTGCCGCGCCCAGGGGCAGGCGGTTGACCCGCTTCCTGGCGTCGAGCAGGCGCTCCTTGTCGCGCTGGCTCATCTCCACGTAGGCCATGAGGTGGTGGCCGAAGGTGACCGGCTGCGCCACCTGCAGGTGGGTGAAGCCGGGCATTGGGGTGTCGGCGTGCTTGTCGGCCAGGTCGAGCAGGGAGGTCTGGAAGTCGCCGATCAGGCCGACGATGTCGTCGATCTGGTCGCGCAGCCAGAGGCGGATATCGGTGGCCACCTGGTCGTTGCGCGAGCGGCCGGTGTGCAGGCGCTTGCCGGCGTCGCCAATGAGGGCGGTCAGGCGCTTCTCGATGTTGAGGTGGACGTCCTCGTCGTCCAGGTTCCAGACGAACTCGCCGCGCTCGATCTCGGCCAGTATCGCCGCCATGCCGTCCTCGATGGCGGCGAGGTCGGCGGCCGGTATGATGCCCTGTTTGACCAGCATCCGGGCGTGGGCGAGCGAACCCTTGATGTCGTGCCGGGCGAGGCGCTGGTCGAAGAAGATCGAGGCGGTGTAGCGCTTGACCAGTTCGGAGACGGGTTCGGAGAAGCGTTCGGACCAGGTTTTGTCGGGGCTGGACATGGCGGGTAGGGGGCGGGCAAAGACGCGATTATAGCGGTGCCGGGCCGCGAATCTTGGCCAGGGCGGTGTCGATGGCCTCGTCCAGGTACATGCCGTAGTAGTCCACTGTGGTCAGGCCGACCACTGGCCTGGCCAGGATGCGGCCGCGCCAGTCCATCATCAGCACGGTCGGCACCAGGCTGTAGCCGTACTGCTCGGCCAGCCTGCGCGGTGTGGTCGGGCGGCCGGCGAAGTCGCGCATGGGTTCGTCGTCCGACACCACCAGCCTGCGCATCACCACCTTGGCGCGGTAGGTCTTGTTGCCGCTCATGGGGATGAGGAACTCGTTGAGCACCCGCTCGCAATACTGGCAGTGCTCGCCGACCAGGACCACCAGCACGGCGCCGTTGATGGCGCGCGCGGCGGCGCCGTCCTTTTGCAGGTCGCGCGCCGGCGGTACGGCGCCCGCCGCCCAGGCGGGCGGGGTGGCCCATGCTAGAATCGCGTACAGACAGATAATCAATCGTTTCATGTTCGTATCTCCTGCTCTCCTGGCAGGATTCTATTCTCCTGACACTACGCCCGCACCCATGGACAAATTGACTATCGCCACCCGGGAAAGCCAGCTCGCGCTCTGGCAGGCCCATCACGTCCGCGACCGCCTGGAGGCCCTGCATCCGGGGCTCAAGGTCGAACTGCTGGGCATGACCACGATGGGCGACCAGATACTCGACTCGCCGCTGTCGCGCATCGGCGGCAAGGGGCTGTTCGTCAAGGAACTGGAGCAGGCCATGCTGGAGGGGCGCGCCCATCTGGCGGTGCACTCGCTCAAGGACGTGCCGATGGATCTGCCCGAGGGCTTCACGCTGGCTGCCATCGGCAAGCGCGAGGATCCGCGCGACGCCTTCGTGTCGAACAAGTACCGCTCGCTTTCCGAACTGCCGCCGGAGGCCCGCGTCGGCACTTCCAGCCTGCGTCGCCAGGCCCAGGTGCGCGCCCGCCATCACGGCCTCAGGGTCGACACCCTGCGCGGCAACGTCAACACCCGCCTGCGCAAGCTCGACGAGGGCCAGTACGACGCCATCATCCTGGCCGCCGCCGGCCTGAAGCGCCTGGGCTTCGCCCGCCGCATCGCCGCCTACCTGTCGCCGGCCGAGAGCCTGCCGGCGGTCGGCCAGGGCGCCCTCGGCATCGAGATACGCAGTGACCAGCCGGAAGTCGCCCAGTTGTTGGCGCCGCTCAACGACCCGATCACCGCCGCCTGCGTCACCGCCGAGCGGGCCATGAGCCGCATGCTGCAGGGCGGTTGCCAGGCGCCGATCGGCGGCTACTGCATCGAGGATGGCGGCCGCCTGCGCCTGCGTGCCTTCGTCGCCTCCCTCGACGGCGGCCGCCTGTACCGCGCCGAGGCGGAGGGCGACCTGGCCGAGCCCGAGGCGCTCGGCCACCGGGTCGCCGAGGCCCTGATCGCCCAGGGTGCCGACCGCCTGCTGGCGGAACTGATCCACCGCGACTGATGGTGGCGGGCCCCCTGGCCGGGCGCGGCATCCTGGTCACCCGGCCGGCCGACCAAGCCGACGGGCTGGCCGGACGCATCGCCGACCTGGGTGGCAACCCCATCCTGTTTCCCACCCTGGAGATCGCGCCGCCGGCCGATCCGGTCGTCTTGGCCCAGGTCATCGGCGGCCTGGCCAGCTACGATCTTGCCGTCTTCGTCAGCCCGACCAGCGTCGAGCGGGCCTGGCCGGACATCCTGGAGCGCCATGGCGGCTGGCCGCACGCCGTGGCGGCGGCGGTCGGCCAGGCCACGGCACGGGTGCTGGCCGACCATGGCGTGCGCCGCGTCCTGGTCGCCGAGGGCAGCGCCGACAGCGAGGGCCTGCTGGCCCTCGACGCCCTAGCCGACATGGCGGGGCGCAGCGTGCTGATCGTGCGCGGCGAGGGCGGCCGCGAGCTGATCGCCGACACCCTGCGCGCCCGCGGCGCCCGCGTCGATTACGCCGAGTGTTACCGCCGAGTCCGCCCGGCGGCAGATCCCGCACCGCTCATCGCGCTGTGGCGGGAGGGCGGCGTCGCCGCCGTCACCGTCACCAGCCGCGAGGTGTTCGCCAACCTGGCGACGCTGCTGGGCGAGGACGGGGCGCCGCTCTTGTGCGCGACGCCGCTGTTCGCGCCGCATGCGCGCATCGCCGAGGCGGCCCGCGCCTGGGGGGTCGCCGAGGTGGTGGCCAGCGGGCCGGGTGACGCCGGCCTTGCCGCCGGGCTGGCGGACTGGTTCAATGGCCGCCATGGCTGACAATACCGCGCCCACCGCCGGACATCACGGCTGGACCACGCCCCTGGCGCTGATCCTGGCCGTGCTCGCCTTCGCCACCACCGGCGGGGTGTTCTGGTACATGCAGATGCGCATGCAGGATCTCGAGGTGCAGTTGGCCCGGCGCATCGGCCAGTTCGACACCTCCAGCCAGGAGGCACGGGCGGCCGCCAAGGAGGCGCGTGCCAGTATCGAGAATGTGGTCGCCCGCATCGCCGCCCTGGAGTCGCGTGCGCTGGAGAGCCAGAACCAGCAGCTCGCCCTGGAGGCGGTCTACCAGGACCTCGCGCGCAGCCAGGACGAACGTCTGCTGGTCGACATCGAGCAGACCCTGCTCCTGGCCGACCAGCAGCTCCAGATGGCCGCCAACGTGCGCGCCGCCCTGCTTGGCCTGGACGCCGCCGAGCAACGCCTGGCGCGCATGAACAAGCCGCAGTTCGAGCGCCTGCGCGAGGCCATCGGGCGCGACGCCGCCCGCCTCAAGCTGCTGCCGGCGGCTGACGTGGCGGGCATCAACACCCGCCTCGACGCACTGCTGCGCAGCACGGACCAGTTACAGCTGGAGATCGAGCCCGAGGCCGCGGCCCGGCCGGCGCAGGTCGCCGCCGCCGCGGCCGAGGCTGGCTGGATGGCCCGCCTGGGCCGGGAGGCCTGGAGCGAGATCAAGCAGCTGGTGCGCATCCGCCGCCTGGATAACCCCAACGTCGAACTGCTCACCCCGACGCAGACCTATTTCCTGCGCGAGAACCTCAAGCTGCGCCTGCTCTCCGCCCGGTTGGCGGTGCTGCAGCGCGATGAGGCCACCTTCCGGGCCGACATCGCGGCGGCGCGCGAATGGATCGCCCGCTACTTCCGGCGCTCGGACGCGGTCAGCCAGACCATGGACAAGGACCTCAAGGCCATGGCGGCGATGCCGGTGGCGCTGCAGAACGCCGACCTGCGCGATAGCCTGAAGGTGTTGCGCTCCCTGGCCAAGGGCGACCACTGATGCGCACCGTGCTCTGGCTGCTGGCCCTGGCCGCCGCGGCGGTGGCGATCACCCTGGCGGTGCGCCTCGACCAGGGCTATGTCCTGGTCGTGCTGCCGCCCTGGCGACTGGAGATGTCCTTCGCCCTCGCCGCCCTGGCCCTGCTGGCCCTCTACGTTGTTGTCCGGGTCAGCGCACGCGTTCTGCGCCTGGCCCTCAGCCTGCCGGCCGACGTGCGCGCCTGGCGCAGCCGGCGGCGCAGTGACAAGGCGGAGGACGAGCTGTCGCGCGCCATCGCCGCCTACCTGTCCGGCCAGCCGGCCCATGCCCACAAGCTGGCCGCCAGCGCCTACGCGCACGAGCAGCGCCCGATGGCCGCCCTGGTGGCGGCCCACGCCGCCCTGGCGCAGGGCGACGCGGCGGCCGCGCGGCGCTATCTGGATGGCCTGAAGACCGAGGTGGGCGAATTGACGGCCGCCCGCCAGGCCGCCGAGGCCAGGCTGGATGAAAACAGTGACAAGGTGATGAGTGACGCGTGACAGGCTGTCCTGTCACACTGTCACTCTGTCACGGTCCTCTTACTGGAACGTGAAGGCGTCGGCGTAGAACTCGTCCGCCGGCAGGCCGTGCGCCATGAAATCCTTCTTCGCCGCCTCGATCATGGCCGGGGCGCCGCAGGCATAGACCTGCCAGCCGGACAGGTCCTTGATGTCGGCCAGCACGGCCTCGTGCACCAGGCCGGTGCGGCCGGGCCAGTGGTCGCCCGGCTCGGGCTCGGACAGCACCGGGATGAAGCCGAAGTTGTCGTTCGCCTGCTGCCACTGCCCCGGCAGGCCGGGCATGTACAGGCCGGCTAACGAGCGTGCACCCCAGTACAGCACCATCTGGCGGTCGACACCGTGATGGAAGGCATGCGCCAGGATGCTCTTGATCGGCGCGAAGCCGGTGCCGCCGGCCAGGAACACGATGGGCTTGTCCGACTCGCGCAGGGTGAAGCTGCCCAGGGGGCCCTTGATGCGCAGGATGTCCTTCGGCTGCATGGTGCCGAATACCTGGTCGGTGAACAGGCCGCCCGGCACGTGGCGGATGTGCAGTTCGAGCAGTTCGTCCTCCTCGGGAGCGTTGGCGAGCGAGAAGCTGCGTTGCCGGCCGTCCTTGAGCAGGAAGTCGATGTACTGGCCGGGCAGGAATTGCAGGCGTTCGTTGCTGGGCAGCTTGAGCCAGACCGCCATGACATCGGCGGCCAGTCTTTCCATGCGCTCCACCCGGCAGGGCAGTGTCTTGATCGGGATGTCTTTGGCGGCGCCGATCTCCTTTGCCTCGATGACCAGGTCGGAGCAGGGTCGGGCGGTGCAGAACAGGGTGAGGCCGCGCGCCTTGTCCTCCGGCGGCAGGGTGCCGGGCTGGTGGGCGCCGTGATCGACCTCGCCCGCCAGCACCTTGCCCTTGCAGGCGCCGCAGGCGCCGTTGCGGCAGCCATAAGGCAGCGCGAAGTCCTGCCGCAGCGCCGCCGCCAGCACGGTTTCATCTTCCTCCACGGTAAACTGGTGGCCGCTGGGTTGGATGGTGACCTGGTGAGACATCGTCGATTCCTTTTGTTCAAGCCAAAACATGTTGCGAATATTGATC
>JAQVJE010000128.1 GCA_028695325.1 Gallionellaceae bacterium | reverse complement strand
CGACTACGGTGGCGTGCGGGTCTACCGCGACAACCACGAGGTGACCACCACCGACGCCCACGGCCTGGCCCTGGTCAGCCGCCTGCGCGCCTACGAGGCCAACCCGGTCGGCATCGAGCAGGCCGACCTGCCCATCGACGCCGAGGTCGACGCCCTGACCGTGAAGGTGGCGCCGGGCCTGCGCAGCGGCGTGGTGGTGGAGTTCCCGGTGCGGGTGAGCCGCGCCGCCAGCTTCCGCCTGGTCGATGAGGCCGGCCGCGACCTGCCGCCCGGCGCCGTGGTGCGCATCGCGGATGACGAGCGGGAGCACCCGGTCGGCTTCGGCGGCCTGGTCTTCGTCAGCGGCCTGGCTGCGGCCAACCGCCTGGTCGCCGAATGGCACGGCCGCCGCTGTGGGTTTGAACTGGTGCTGGCCGGCGACGCCGAACCCCTGCCCGACCTGGGTGTCCTGATCTGTAAAGGAGTGACGCCATGAAAAGACTGTTCGCCATCGCCCTGACCGTACCGTTGCTGACCTTGTCGCAGGAGGTTTCGGCGCTGTGCATTGGCTGCAGCTGCGTGGTCAACTATACGGCCAACACCATGGCCTTCGGTACCTACAACCCCCTGCTGGGCTCGAACCACGACGCAGCGGGAGACGTGAACCTGCGTTGCTACACGACGGCAGGTTTGCTGGTCAGTGTGGACATCGCCCTCAACAAAGGCGTCTACAGCACGGTCTTCAGCCCGCGCAAGATGGCCAGCGGCGCCAACCGCCTCAACTACGACCTGTATACCAATTCGGGGCGCACCACGATATGGGGCGACGGCAGCGGCGGGACCGGCACTGTGACGGACAGCATCACCCTTGCCCTGCTCAGCTATGTCTACCGCTCCTACTCGGTCTACGGCCGCATACCCGGCGGCCAGAACACGGTGCCGCCGGGCAGCTACAGCGACACAGTCACCATCACGCTCACCTACAACTGACCCGCCCTCGGGCCAAGCCGGAAGGACTGCCGCCGTATCATTTCCACCATATCCCCCGATCATGCAGAATCCCGCCTGTTGAAAGGCAAGGCAAGCGATGCACATCACCGAAACCACCCTGCCGGGGGTCCGCCTCATCGAGCCCAAGGTGCATGGCGACGCGCGCGGCTTCTTCCTGGAGACCTGGCACCAGGCGCGCTATGCAAGCCTCGGCCTGCCCGAGCGCTTCGTGCAGGACAACCTGTCCTTATCGCGCCGCGGCGTCCTGCGCGGCCTGCACTTCCAGCACCCCAACGGCCAGGGCAAGCTGGTCCATTGCCCGCAGGGCGAGGTGTTCGACGTCGCGGTGGACGTCCGCGTCGGCTCGCCCACCTTCGGGCGCAGCGCGGTGGCCATCCTGTCGGCCGAGAACCGGCGCCAGTTCTACATCCCGCCCGGCTTCGCGCACGGCTTCTGCGTCACCAGCGACACCGCCCTGTTCGCCTACAAGTGCACCGAGTACTACGACCCGGCGGCCGAGGCCAGCCTGCTGTGGAACGACCCGGCGCTGGGCATCGACTGGCCGGTGCATTCGCCCGAGCTGTCGTTCAAGGACCGCACCGCCCTGGCCCTGGCCGAGTTCCCGCGCGAGCGCCTGCCCCGCTACGAAGGCCCAGGACGATGAGCGGCGAGCCGCGCCGCATCCTGGTCCTGGGCGGCGACGGCCAGGTGGCCTGGGAGTTGCGCCGCGCCCTGGCGCCCCTGGGCGAGGTGGTTGCGGTGGGCCGCCGCACCGCGCCCCATGGCGTCGATTTCCTGCAGCCGGCGACCATCGCGCCGCTCGTCGAGGCGGTGCGGCCGCACTGGATCGTCAACGCCGCCGCCTACACGGCGGTGGACCAGGCCGAACGGGAGCCGGAGGCCGCCATGGCGGTCAACGCCGTCGCGCCGGGCCTCCTGGCCGAGGCGGCCGGCCGGGTGGGCGCCCAGCTGGTGCACTACTCCACCGACTACGTGTTCGACGGCCGCGCCAGCGTCCCATATCGTGAAGACGATGCCCCCAACCCACAGGGGGTCTACGGGCGCAGCAAGCTGGACGGCGAGGAGGCCATCGCGAAGGCCGGCTGCGACTGGCTGATCCTGCGCACCGCCTGGGCCTATGGTGTGCGCGGCGAGAACTTCATGCGCACCGTGCGGCGCCTGGCGCGCGAGCGCGAGGAACTGCGCGTGGTGGCCGACCAGCACGGTGCCCCTACCTGGTCGCGCCACGTAGCCGAGGCGACGGCGCAGATCCTGGCACAGTTGGGCGACGACCGCGCCGCCTGGCACCGCGCCTGCGGCGTCTACCACCTGACCTCGGCCGGCCAGACGACCTGGCACGCCTTCGCCAGCGCCATCGTCGAACACCAGCGCCGCCATGAGGCGATCCCCTGCCGGCGCGTCACCACCATCGCCACCGCCGACTACCCCGCCGCCGCGAAGCGGCCGGCCTGGTCGGTGCTCGACAACGGCAAGCTCGCCGCCACCTTCGGCGTCCGCCTGCCCGACTGGCGGGTGGCGCTGGCGCAGGTGCAGGAGGAACTGGATGAAACCCATCTCCAGGCATCCGGCCGGGCCTGACCCGGAACCCGGCCCAACCCCCTGGATTCCCGCCTGCGCGGGAATGACGGTGGCTTCTGCACCGTCACTTTGTCACCCTGTCACTTTGTCACCATGTCGAAGACATTACTGATCACCGGCGGCGCCGGCTTCATCGGCTCCGCGGTCATCCGCCACCTGATCCAGGACACCGATCACCGGGTGGTCAACGTCGACTGCCTGACCTACGCCGGCAACATGGAGTCGCTCGCCGCCGTCGCCGACAGCGACCGCTACGCCTTCGAGCGGGTGGACATCCGCGATGCCGCCGGGGTGGCCCGCCTGTTCGACCGCTACCGGCCCGACGGCGTCATGCACCTGGCCGCCGAGAGCCACGTCGACCGCTCCATCGACGGCCCGGCCGCGTTCATCCAGACCAACATCGTCGGCACCTACACCCTGCTGGAGGCGGCCCGGCACTACTGGTCCGGCTTGGCCGGCGCGGCGCGGGCGGGGTTCCGCTTCCACCACATCTCCACCGACGAGGTGTACGGCAGCCTGGGCGCGACCGGCCTGTTCAGCGAGGCGAGCTGCTACCGGCCCAACTCGCCCTACGCGGCCAGCAAGGCGGCGTCAGACCACCTGGCGCGGGCCTGGCAGCATACCTACGGCCTGCCGGTGGTGATCACCAACTGCTCGAACAACTACGGCCCCTGCCAGTTCCCCGAGAAGCTCATCCCGCTGATGATCCTCAACGCCCTGGAGGGCAGGCCGCTGCCGGTGTACGGCGACGGCCGCCAGGTGCGCGACTGGCTCTACGTCGAGGACCACGCCCGCGCCCTGGTGCGGGTGTTCATGGCGGGCCGTCCGGGCGAGACCTACAACATCGGCGGCCACGACGAGCAGAAGAACATCGACGTGGTGCATAGGCTGTGCGACCTGCTGGAGGAGATGCGCCCGGACAAGCCGGCCGGCGTGGCGCATTACCGCGACCTCGTCACCCACGTGGCCGACCGGCCGGGCCACGACGTGCGCTACGCCATCGACGCCGGCAAGATCGAGCGCGAACTGGGCTGGACGCCGCAGGAGAGCTTCGCGTCCGGCCTCAGTAAGACCGTGCGCTGGTATCTCGACAACGAGGCCTGGTGGGGCCGCGTGCGCGACGGCAGCTATCGGGGAGAACGCCTTGGGCGTTCTCCAGTGACAGAGTGACGCGTGACAAAGTGACAGGCGCTAAGCTCAGCGGACATCGCGATCTCGCCGCCTGGCAGGAGGCGATGCGCCTGGCCGAACTGGTCTATGGGGCGACAGCGGGTTTTCCGAAGGAAGAGCAGTTTGGCCTGGTCAGCCAGATGCGCCGTGCCGCCGTGTCCATTCCTTCCAACATCGCCGAAGGCGCCGGGCGCGGTGGCGAAAAGGAATTCCGGCAATTCCTGATGATCGCGCGCGGCTCGTTGAGCGAGTTGGAAACGCAGGCCCAGCTCGCACAGCAATTCGGCTATCTGGAGAGGCCGGAGGAAATCTTCGATGCCATCCAGAGACTGTCCCGCATCATCGCCGGGCTCAACCGTTCCCTGGGAGGCAACGCATGAAATACCGCGCCACATCGTCACTCTGTCACCTTGTCACTTTGTCACTCGCATCATGAAGGGCATCATCCTCGCCGGCGGTTCCGGCACCCGGCTCTACCCGCTGACCATGCACGTGTCGAAGCAGCTGCTGCCGATCTACGACAAGCCGATGATCTACTATCCGCTGTCCACGCTCATGCTGGCCGGGATACGCGAGATGCTGATCGTCACCACGCCGCACGACGCGCCCCTGTTCGAGCGCCTCCTGGGCGACGGCAGCCAGTGGGGCCTCAAGCTGTCCTACGTCCAGCAGCCCCGGCCCGAGGGCATCGCCCAGGCCTTCCTGCTCGACCGCGATTTCGTCGCCGGCCACCCCTGCGCCCTGGTGCTGGGCGACAACCTGTTCTTCGGCCACGACTTCGGCACCCGCATGCTGGAGGCCGCCCGGCTGACCGTGGGCGCCCGCATCTTCGCCTACCGGGTGCGCAACCCGGAGCGCTACGGCGTGGTGGAGTTCGGCCCCGACGGCCGCGCCATCGGCATCGAGGAAAAGCCGGCCCGGCCCAAGTCGCACCACGCCGTCACCGGCCTCTACTTCTACGACGGCCAGGTGGGCGAGATCGCCGCCGGCCTGAAGCCGTCGGCGCGCGGCGAGCTGGAGATCACCGACGTCAACATGGAATACCTGCGCCGCGGCCAGCTCACCGTCACCGACCTCGGGCGCGGCAACGCCTGGCTCGACACCGGCACCCACGAGGCCCTGCTGGAGGCGTCCGCCTTCATCGAGACCATCGAGCGCCGCCAGGGCCTCAAGATCGCCTGTCCCGAAGAAATAGCCTGGCGCAACGGTTGGATCGGCGATGACGACATCCGCCGCCTGGCCGCGCCGCTGGGGAAGAACCAGTACGGTCAGTACCTGCTCGACCTGCTGGAGGATTGACGGGCTGCGGCGGCCTTGCCCGCCAGTTGGAGGCCATGATGATAAGGTCCGTCTGGCACTAATTTTCCTGCCGGGCAGGCAACAGGCCGGCTAGCACACGGCGCATGGCGCGCCAGTGGCTGCCTTCCCAATACACCCGGCCGCAGACATCGCAGGTGCTGAAGCGCTCCTGGTCCGCGTACACCCGCGCGGGCAGGCGTGCGGCCACCTCGGCCTTGGCGGCGGGGCGCAAGGGGGCGTTGCAGCGCAGGCAGCGGCTGAACGGCCGGGCGGCACGGGCGAGGTCGAGGCGTTCGACGATTTCGCGCAGCTGTGCCGGCGGCGCGATGGCGTGCACGTAGCAGCCGTGGCTGACCGCGCGCCGCTTGAGCAGTTCGCGGTCGCGACTCAGTATGGTGCGGCCTTCCGCCAGGCTGAGGGCGACGATGCCGGCGTTGTCACGGTGGTTGTCGTATACGGTGTCGAAGCCGGCCATGCGCAGCAGGCGGGCCAGGCCGCCCAGATGGGCGTCGGCGATGAAGCGTGGATCGCGCAGGGGGTGTGCGCGCACCCGCAGTAGCGGCGTTACGTCGAGGGCCTCGAAGCATGGGTACACTGCCACCCGGTCGCCCTCCTCCAGGCGGTGGTCGAAGCCGACCGACTCGCCGTTGACCAGGATCAGTTCCACCTCGGTGTGCGGCACGCCGAGGGCCTCGATCATGTGCTTGGCGGTGGCGCCTTCGGCACACGGGCAGGCGAAGGTGACCCGGCGCCGTTCCGGCGGCAGGAAGTCGTTGAGCTCTTCGTAGAAGCGGAAGGTGGCGGCGACCACGTGTGGCGTTATTTCTTCTTTGCTCGCGGGTGGGTCTTGTCGTAGACCTCGGCCAGGTGCTGACAACAAGCCGTAGGCTTGTTGCGGCGCAGGCTAATGCCGGCGCAGCCGGCGTTAAGCCGCGTTAGCGGCGGCCGGAGGCAAAGTCCAGGGGTCATTTCTTCTTTGCTCGCGGATGGGTCTTGTCGTAGACCTCGGCCAGGTGCTGAAAGTCCAAATGCGTGTAGACCTGGGTGGTCGACAGGCTGGCGTGACCCAGCATTTCCTGCACCGCACGCAGGTCGCCGGAGGATTGCAGGACGT
>JAQVJE010000127.1 GCA_028695325.1 Gallionellaceae bacterium | reverse complement strand
CTCGCCTGGATCTGCCCGGCCTGCCGCTGGACTACCTGCTCAAGCGCAGTTCCGCCCGCCGCACCCTGGCCCTCAAGGTCAACGCCCAGGGCCAGGCCCAGGTCAACGCGCCGCTGGCCATGCCGCTTCCGCAGATCGAGGCCTTCCTCGTCCGCCATGCCGACTGGCTGCGCGGCCATCTGGCGCAACGGCCCGCGGCCTTCGCCTGGGTAGACGGCGCACGCCTGCCCTACCTCGGCGGCGAGTTGCGCCTGACCCTGGTCGAGGACGCTACATCGGCCCGCCTGGATGGCGCCCGCCTGCTATGTCCGGCGTCGGATGTCGAAGCGGCCGCCATTTCCTGGTATCGCCACCGGGCCCGCCACGTGCTCGGCGACCGTCTTGCAGCGATTTGTGGAGAACTCGGCTGGTCCCTGCCGCCCTGGCGCCTGTCCGCTGCCCGCACCCGCTGGGGCAGCCTGTCGGCCAGGGGAGTGGTCGGTCTCAACTGGCGCCTGGTCAAGGCCGGCGCGGCCGAGATCGATTACGTCATCCGGCATGAACTGGCGCATTTCCGGCATCGCAACCATTCGCCGGCCTATTGGCGCGAGGTGGAGCGCCTGTGCCCGGATTACCGCGACGCCCGCGCCCGTCTGCACAAACTGGGCGCGGGCTACCTCGCCTTCTGAACCGGCACGGGCCTCAGAACAGCTTGCGGATGCGCTCGTAGCCCCGGCCGATCTCCTCGGCGAGCAGGCGCGCGGCGGCGCCCACCTCGCCGGCGACCTCGCCGGATACCGCGCGCAAATGCTCCGTCTTGCCCTGGACCTCGGCCCATTTCGCTTCCAGGCTGGCCCATTCCTCGCGCGTCTCCGCCTTGGCGAGGTGGATTTGCAGGTTCAACTCATCGCGCTGCTGCTTGAGTGCGGCGATGAACTTGTCGAATTCTTCGCGGGCTTCGGTCATGGTGTCTCTCCTTGTCTTTTTCTCATCATAGCGGAGCCGCCGCCGGGAGCCCGCCGAACGCCAGCTATGGGAATATCCGGATGATTAAGACTGGTTTAATCTGCGTGCCATATCCTCGCTGCCATCCCATTCGTCGAGACCGTTCGTCATGACCGCGCAGGGGCTCCTGCTACTCATCCTGCTCGTCATCCTCGTCCAGCTGCTGGTCTATGCCGGCGTGGGCATGTTCCGCCACTGGCTGGCCTACCAGGCGCTGAAGGATCGGGTGGGCGAGGCGGCGGACGACATGGCGGTCGCCGGGACGGAGCCGGAGGCCCCGCTTCCCGGCCTGGCGTGGGAGGGCTGGCGCGATTTCCGGGTGACGCGGCGGGAGGCCGAGGACGCCGCCGGCAACGTCTGCTCCTTTTATCTGGCCCCGGCCGACGGCAAGCTGTTGCCAGGCTACCTGCCCGGACAGTTCCTGACCTTCGGCCTCGACCTGCCAGGCCAGCCGAAGCCGCTGGTGCGCTGCTACTCCCTTTCCGACCAGGCCGCGCCGGATCACTGCCGGGTCAGCATCAAGCGCGTGCCGCCTGCCGCGCCCGGGCTGCCGCCGGGGCGGTCGTCCAACCACTTCCACGACCATGTGCGGGTCGGCGACATCCTGTCCGTGAAGGCACCGGGCGGCCATTTCTTCCTCGACGTGACGAGCGACGCGCCGGTGGTCCTGGTGGCCGGCGGCATCGGCATCACGCCGATATACAGCATGCTGGCCGCCGCCCTCGCGGCCAGGCCGGGGCGCGAGGTCTGGTGCTTCTACGGCGTCCGCGATGGTGCCGAGGCGGTGTTCCGGGACGCCCTGGCCGGGCTGGCCGCCCGCCACCCCGGCCTTCACCTGCACCAGTGTTACAGCCGGCCGCGGCCGGAGGACGTGCAGGGCCGCGACTACCGGCATGCCGGGCGGGTGGACATCGAGCGCCTGCGCCTGGAACTGCCCCTGAAGCCGTTCCACTTCTACGTCTGCGGCCCGACCCCGATGATGGAGATGCTGGTGCCTGGCCTGGAAGAGTGGGGGGTGCCGCCGGCGCGCATTCACTACGAGGCCTTCGGGCCGGCCACGCTGAGCCGGCGGGCGGCGGTCCCCGAGACCGGCCTGGGTCTGGCTGTCACCTTCACGCAGAGCGGCGTCCGGGCCGACTGGCAGGCCGGCTCCCTGCTGGAACTGGCCGAGGCCAGCGGCGTGAAGGTGGAGTCCGGCTGCCGGTCGGGCTGCTGCGGCGCCTGCCAGACCGCCATCGTGTCCGGCGAGGTGATCTACGAACAGCACCCCGAATACGAGGTGGAGCCTGGCAACTGCCTGCTCTGCCTGGCCAGACCCCGTACCGAACTCGTGCTCGCCGCCTGATGGATACCTCACTCCTGCACCGGGAAGTCGTTCCCTTCATCCTCATCACCCTCGCGCTGGTGGTCGCCACCCTGGCCGGGGATTACGCCCTGCATGCCCTCGACCTGGTCTGGGTGGGCCGTTGGCTGGGCATACCGGGCACCCTGCTCATCCTGCTGTCGTTCGGCTACTCGATGCGCAAGCGCAAGCTGATCCGGTCCGGCAACCCGCGCACCCTGCTCACGCTGCATGAGACCTTCACCCTGCTCGGTGCCGCCATGGTGCTCATCCACGCCGGTGTGCACTTCAACGCCATCCTGCCCTGGCTCGCGCTGGTGGCGATGCTGCTCAACGTGGCCAGCGGCCTGGTGGGCAAGTTCCTGCTCGACCGCTCGCGCCGTCATGTCGCCGCCCGCCGCCAGCACTACAGCCTGAAGGGCATGAGCAAGGCAGAGACTGAGAGGGAACTGTTCTGGGACGCCGTCACCTTCGAGCTGATGGCCAAGTGGCGCGCGTTGCATTTCCCCATCACCCTGGTGTTCGTGGTCCTGTCCCTCGGCCACATCCTCAGCATCTTCCTGTTCTGGAACTGGCGATGAAGAACCGCGCCGTCATGCTCATCTTCATCGCCAACCTGGCCGCCCTGGCGCTGCTGGTCTTCCTCTATCCGCACCTGATGGTGGCGCCGGGACCGCTGATCGAGGGGCACCAGGCATTGACCGAGGACTGCTACGCCTGCCACGTCAACTTCCTCGGCACGCCCTCGGCGCGCTGCGTCGAGTGCCACAAGGTGGACCGGATCGGCCTGTTCACCAGCAAGGGCGTCCCGATCGCCGCGAAGGCGGGCAAGGCGGCCTTCCACGACAAGCTGGCCAGGCAGGACTGCCTGGCCTGCCATGGCGACCACCGTGGCGTACTGAAGTACCGCAAGGCCAGCGGCCGCTTTGCCCACGGCCTGCTCGACGACGTGACACGCCGGCAATGTTCCTCCTGCCATGCCAAGCCAACCGACAGCCTGCACCGGCAGGTCGCCGCCGAATGCTCGTCCTGCCACAACACCCAGCGCTGGACCCCGGCCACCTTCGACCATGATCGCTATTTCCGCCTGGACGACGACCACAACGCCAAGTGCGTGACCTGCCACGTCGGTAACGATTACCGCAAGTACACCTGCTACGGCTGCCATGAGCACACCCCGGACAACATGCGCCAAGAACACCAGAAGGAGGGCATCCGCAACTGGGACAACTGCGTCAAGTGCCACCGCAGCAGCGACGACAAAGGGGAAGGCCACGACGAATGGCGCGGCGAGGGCGGCGAGCGGCACGGCGGCCGGCGCAAACATGACGACGACGACTGATCCGGCAGGGCCTCATGAAATGCCCGCCATGCAAGGAAACCGACCTGCTCATGAGCGAGCGGATGGGGGTCGAGATCGACTATTGCCCGCAGTGCCGGTGCATCTGGCTCGACCGCGGCGAGCTCGACAAGGTTGAGCAGTCTGCCGATGGCCCCCGCACGGTCAGCCGCTTGGAAGACCGCCGGTACTATGACGACCACCAACACAAGGGCCATCATGGCCACGGCGCGTACCACTCGCGCCGGCGTCCCTGGTTGGGTAACCTCCTCCATATCGACTGATCACCCGGCCGGAAAGGCACCATGTCGCACGCCTCCCTGAAACGCTACGCCTGGCTGTCCATCGCTGCCGCCCTCGCCACCATCCTGCTCAAGGGCGCGGCCTGGTGGCTGACCGGCTCGGTCGGCCTGCTGTCCGACGCCCTGGAGTCCTTCGTCAACCTGGCCGGCGCCCTCATGGCGCTCGCCATGCTGTCGCTGGCGGCGCAGCCGGCCGACGAGACCCACGCCCATGGCCACGGCAAGGCGGAGTACTTCTCCAGCGCCTTCGAGGGCTTCCTTATCCTGATCGCCGCCGCCAGCATCGGCTACGCGGCAGTCGACCGCCTCGTCAACCCGCAGCCGCTGGAGGCGGTCGGCATCGGCCTGGTGGTATCGGTGGTCGCCTCGGTGATCAACCTGCTCACCGCCCGCACGCTCATGAAGGTGGGACGCGAGCGCCACTCGATCACCCTGGAGGCGGACGCCCACCACCTGCTCACCGACGTCTGGACCTCGGTCGGCGTCATCGCCGGGGTCGGCCTGGTCTGGCTGACCGGCTGGCTGTGGCTCGACCCGGTGATCGCCCTCCTGGTGGCGGCCAACATCGTCTGGACCGGCTGGCAACTGCTGCACCGCTCCGCCGGCGGCCTGATGGACGTGTCCCTGCCGGAGGTGGAACTGGCCGCCATCGAGGTGGTGCTGGACGGCTACCGCGCGCGCGGCCTGGGCTTCCATGCCCTGCGCACCCGCCAGGCCGGCAGCCGCGCCTTCGTCACCCTGCACGTGCTGGTGCCAGGAGCCTGGACGGTGCAGGTCGGCCACGACTGGTGCGAGCGCATCGAGGCCGACATCCGGCTGGCTTTGCCGCGCGTCCATGTCACCACCCATCTGGAGCCCATGGAGGACCCGCTGTCGCTGGTCGACCAGGACCTCGACCGCGCCGACTGAGCGGCCGCCCGTCAGGGCTGGCGCGTCGGGGCGATCCGGTCCAGCCGGGGCAGGGTGGTGACGGGCTTGAGGCGGAGCGCGCTGACGGTGCGCTCGTCCAGGGTCGCGGTGCCGGGCAGGTTGCGCGACTGCTGGAACTGCAACAGCGACTGCTTGGTCGCCGCGCTCAGTTCGCCGTCCAGCGGACCCCGGTAAAGTCCCAGGCTGCGCAAGGTGTCCTGGGTCTTCATGACCTGGACGGTGTTGCCCAGGGCCACGGCGGTCTCGCGGTTCTGGGCGCCGATCTCCTTGGCCTGGGTGGCCTCCGCCTTGGCCTCGTTGGCCGCGGCAATGGCCTGTTCCAGCTTGGCGCTGAAGCCCTTGTCGTCGACCGAGATGTCGATGCTCTTCCACACCGACATGCCCACCAGGAGGACGGCAAACCCGGACATGGCCATGCCCCCCACCTGCAGGACCTGGTGCCGGACATAGACGTAACAGACCGACAGCAACATGATGCCGCCGAGGACGAGGGCGACTATGTAGGCGGGGTTTTGCATGGTGTGTCTCCTATTCGTGTCGGACCCTGGGTTACTCGGCGCCGGCCGGCGCTCAGCCGAGCTCGGCGCCCTGCTCGGCGAGCAGCTCCCGCAGCACCGAACGATGGCAGCGGGACTCGTCCTCGCAGTAGCAGCCCACCGAGAAATTGGTCTGCCGGGACAGGGTGGCGAGGAGTTCGATGGCGTGGCGGTTTTCCGGGCTCGCCATCTCGGCGCGGTATTTCCTGAGGAAGGCGGCCCATTCGGCCGGGGTGCGGGCCTCCTGGCCGAGCTTCAAGGTCTCGGGGCTGGGCGCCAGGCTGGGGAACCACACGTCGTACCAGTCCCGTGCCGCGTATTCGGCCTTGGGCACCCCGCGGGGCGGCCGGCGCACGGTGCCGATGCGGGTGCCTTCGTCTGCCATTCTCGGGCTGCCTAGCCTGACGATGCGTACGGCCATGATTGACTCCTTAAACAACTCTCCGCGACAGACGCTCTTTGAGCGCAACATGCGGCACGACGTTTTGGCTATGCGTCTTCACAGGCTCGCAGCTTCCTGCCACAGGCGCTCTTTGCCCACCCGGCGAAACCACGCTTCAAACTGAGCGCGGTCGTGCTGCCATGGCTCGCTCAACACCGGGCGTGGGTCTCGGCTGAGGGCGTAGGCCATGCCTTCAACGAACCACTCAGGGCTGACGGCCCATACCTTGAGGCTACCGAGGTGTTCGTTTTGAATGTGGTGAATCATCTCGTGGCGGACATAGTATGGTTGCCACGCCCGAGGGCTGACCACGATTG
>JAQVJE010000126.1 GCA_028695325.1 Gallionellaceae bacterium | reverse complement strand
GGCCTGACCGAAAAACTGAACGACAAGTCTGCCGTCATCGGCATCGTCGGCCTCGGCTACGTGGGCCTGCCGCTCTTGCTGCGCTACGTCGAAGCGGGCTACCGCGTGCTCGGTCTGGACATCGACCCGGACAAGCCGGTCAGGCTGCATCGGGGCGAGACCTACATCCGGCACATCCCGGCGGCACGGATCGCCGCGGCTCGGCATGGCTTTGAGGCGAGCACCGACTTCTCCCGCGCCGGCGAGGCCGACGCCCTCATCCTCTGCGTGCCGACACCGCTCGACGACCATCGCGAGCCGGACCTCAGCTTCGTCATCGATACCGTGGCATCGCTGCTGCCCTACCTGCGGCCCGGCCAGGTCATCTCCCTGGAGAGCACCACCTATCCCGGCACCACCGACGAGGAGTTGCTGCCGCGCATCGAATCGACCGGCCTCGAGGTCGGCCGCGATGTCGCCCTGGTGTTCTCGCCCGAGCGCGAGGACCCGGGCAACCCGGACTACTGCACCCGCACCATCCCCAAGGTGGTAGGCGGGGTGACGCCAGCCTGCCTGGCAGCGGGCCTGGCCCTGTACGACCAAGTGATCGACCGCGTGGTGCCGGTCAGCTCCACGCGCGCGGCCGAGATGACCAAACTGCTGGAGAACATCCATCGCGCCGTCAACATCGGCCTGGTCAACGAAATGAAGATGGTGGCCGACGCCATGGGCATCGACATCCACGAGGTGATCCGCGCCGCCGCCACCAAGCCGTTCGGCTTCGTGCCCTACTGGCCCGGCCCCGGCCTGGGCGGCCACTGCATCCCCATCGACCCCTTCTACCTGACCTGGAAGGCGCGCGAGTACGGCATCAACACCCGCTTCATCGAGTTGGCCGGCGAGGTCAACCGCCACATGCCCGAGTGGGTGGTGGGCAAGGTGATCGACGCCCTCAACGAGCGTCGCAAGCCGGTCAAGGGCAGCCGCATCCTGGTGCTGGGCATCGCCTACAAGAAGAACATCGACGACATGCGCGAGTCGCCGGCGGTGGAACTGATGCAACTGCTGCAGGACAAGGGGGCCGAGATCGCCTATTCCGACCCCTACCTGCCCCGCTTCCCGAAGATGCGCGAGTATTACTTCGACCTCGCCAGCGTGCCCGTCACGGCGGAGACCGTGGCCGGCTACGACTGCATCCTGCTGGCGACCAACCACGACGCCTTCGACTACGACTTGATCCAGAGGCATGCCCAATTGATCGTCGACAGCCGCGGGGTGTATCTGGAGCCGGCGGCGAACGTGGTGAAGGCGTGAGGCATGCAGCCTGGTCGTTCTCGCGCAATTGGGCGCGACGAGACCTGGGGGGGCACATCACGGCAGTTTTTTCCGGAGCCATGGCCCTGGACATGAGATAATGCAGCCATGAAACACATAAGAACGACGGACGGTCGCAAGCATGGTAATGCTGCCTCGTCGTCGGTGTGACAACGAGGCGCCTCGAAAAACCTGCTCTTGTCGCTCCCGCGCAGGCGGAAGCCCAGAACAATCAAGACACTGGATTCCCGCGTTCGCGGGAATGACGGGTTTTTCGAGGTGCCCAACGATTCGCGCGCGGCGGCTCAGGACCGGCGCGGAGGTAACCAGCAATAAAGGGGAGGAACAAGACGTGCGCAGCATCATTGCCGCCGATGGCGTCAAGTTTGGCAACGTCTTTCGCTGGCCGGGGGCCAACAGGATGCCCGGCAGCATGCAGTGCAGGCGCACTGTGCCAACCCCATACCCTGACCCGGCATTTCATTCGACACCCCACCCGGCCTGCGGCCCTTGGCGGGCTAATCGGCACGACAATCACGACCCTTCCGAACAGCAGGAATATCTAAGGAACGACCCCACATGAGTGCAGACAACCCCTATGTCATCTGGCACAACGCTACCGTCACACGAGAAAGGCGAGAGAGGCAGAACAACCATCGTGCGTGCGTGCTTTGGTTTACCGGCCTATCCGGTTCGGGCAAATCCACCCTGGCGCACGCTGCGGAAGAAGCCCTGCATCAGCTTGGCTGCCGCACGTTCGTGCTTGACGGCGACAACGTCCGTCACGGCCTGTCATCCAACCTGGGCTTCAGCGAAGAAGACCGCCGGGAAAACATCCGCCGCATCGGCGAGGCCGCCAAGCTGATGATGGAAGCCGGCATCATCGCCATGACAGCGTTCATCAGTCCCTTCCGCTCCGACCGCGAGGCCGTGCGCAAGCTCATGCCACATGGTGATTTCCTGGAGATCTATTGCAGCGCCAGCCTGGAAGTCTGCGAGGCCCGCGACGTCAAGGGCCTATACAAGAAGGCCAGGGCGGGCATCATCAAAAACTATACCGGCATCGATTCACCCTATGAGCCTCCCGACAAGCCAGAGCTCATAATCGACACGGGCAAGATGACCTTGTCGGATTCCGTCGCCGAAGTGCTGTCTTTGATGAGGCGCCGCGGCATCCTGACAGATGCCCTGGACAGCGAAGCATCCTGATCAAAACGGCAACCGATTTGCATACCGTGCAGGGTTTCACCATGCCCACGCAGGCGGGAAAACAAGCGCAGCGCGTTTCGCCAAAACAAGCGCAGCGCGTTTCGCCAAAACAAGCGCAGCGCGTTTCGCCAAAACGAGCGCAGCGAAGTTTCGAGCTTGCGGCCATCCAGGGTGTTGAATTTGCTGGGCTCCCGCCTGCGCGGGAGCAATGGAACCAGGGCGTTTCGTGGCGCCCCATTTCTTCCATTTCTTTGTGTTACGTGAAAAACCGATAATGACTAAGCAAACCAAACTCTTTTTCGCGGCATGCCTGGCCTTGGCGGTAATCTTCACGGCACTGGCCGTGACCCGGCCCGCACCCGCCTACCACCCGCACCTCGTGGTCAGGACACCGACCAGCCAAGTCATCACCTTCGTCCTGGACGACCAGAAAAACGAGGCGAACTGCCGCCAGCTCATCGGCCAGCTCGCCAGCGTCACCCAAACCACATGCCCGGCCTGCCAGATCGACCCGCAGCAATGCCTCAGCCAGTTGCCGGACGATCTGCAGTCGCTCTACTCGGCCGCACGCCTGGACTACCCCTCCGCCCGCTTTCCCAACGGTGTCGTAGGCTATACGGCCGACAACCCCTCGCAGGCCCTGGCGGAATGCATGGCCAGCGAGAAAGTCGGTGCCGGGCAGAAGACCGCCATCACCTGCTATCCCGCCCACAGCGAACGCACCTTCGCCCGCCCCGGCGCCGCAGACATCAACCCCATGTGGGCGGCACTGGCGGCCTTGTCCGCCTTCGCCGCTGCCATGACCCTGCTGTATGGCAAGGGCGGCAAACAGCACCTGCAGGAACTCGGGGGCAGCCTGCTCAACAGGCTGGGGGCGATCCCGCGCCGTGGCAAGCAACTGGTCATGCTCGCCATTGACGTCCTTACACTGGAAAGCGCCCTTTGGCTGGCCTTCACCCTGCGCCTGGAAAGGATTTATGTCCCCGCCGGCGACATACTCTGGCTGTTTTTCGCCCTGCCCTTCATCGCCTTCCCCCTCTTCGTCCGCATGGGGCTATACCACGCCATCATCCGCTATCTCGGCACGACGGCGCTCTCGGCCATCTTCCGCGCAGTGGCCCTCTATACCCTGCTGGTCGGGGCCATCGTGTTCCTCACCAAGCTGGAAGGCGTGCCCCGCTCGGTGGTGGTCATCAACGGCATCCTGGTCCTGCTCCTGGTCAGCGGCAGCCGGCTGGTGGCACGGGAGTGGTTCTCCAGGCTGCAAATGGACCATCGCGACAAGACCGACCACAGCTACCGCGACAACGTGGTGATCTACGGCGCCGGTTCGGCGGGCATGCAGCTGGCCACCGCACTCAGCTACAGCCGCGAAATGAAGCCGGTGGCCTTCATCGACGATGACGCCACCCTGCATCAGCACCACCTGGCCGGCCTCAAGGTCTACTCCTTCGCCGACCTTCCCGAGCTGGTCAACATCCATGCGGTCAGGAGCGTCCTGCTGGCCATCCCTTCCGTCTCCAGGCAACGGCGCAATGAGATCCTCAAGGCCATCGAGCCCCTGCCGGTGCGCGTGCTCACCCTGCCGAGCGTCTCCGAGCTGGCCCAGGGCAAGATCCAGCTGGGCGACCTGCGCGAAGTCAGCATCGAGGACCTGCTCGGCCGCGACCCCGTCCCGCCCAAGGAGGATCTGCTCAAGGCCAACATCGATGGCAAGGCCGTGCTGGTCACCGGGGCTGGCGGCTCGATCGGCTCGGAACTGTGCCGGCAGATCGCCAGCCTCGGGGCCACCAGCCTCATCCTCTACGAAAACAGCGAATACGCGCTCTACGCCATCGAAAAGGAGCTGCTGCGCCAGATCGGGCATCCGCCCATCTATCCGATACTCGGATCGGTGCTCGACCAGCCCCGCCTGGAACGCACCATCCAGTCCTTCGGGGTGCAGACCATCTTCCATGCCGCCGCTTACAAGCACGTGCCCATGGTGGAGAAAAACCCGGTCCAGGGCGTCGTCAACAACATTTTCGGTACCTACTATACCGCCCAGGCGGCATTGAACACGGGCGTGGAGACCTTCGTGCTCATCTCCACCGACAAGGCCGTGCGCCCGACCAACACCATGGGCACGACCAAGCGCTTCGCCGAGATGATCCTGCAGGCCCTGCACCACCAACACCCGGACAAGACCCGCTTCACCATGGTCCGGTTCGGCAACGTACTCGGCTCCTCCGGCTCGGTGGTGCCCCTGTTCCGTGAGCAGATCCGGCATGGCGGCCCCATCACGGTGACCGACCCCCGCATCATCCGCTACTTCATGACCATCCCCGAAGCGGCGCAACTGGTCATCCAGGCCGGCGCCATGGGCCAGGGCAGCGACGTATTCGTCCTGGACATGGGCGAACCGGTGAAGATTCTGGACCTGGCCACGCGCATAATTCACCTCAGCGGGCTGACGGAAAAAACCCCCGAACACCCGGATGGCGACATCGAAATCGTCTTCTCGGGCCTGCGCCCAGGCGAGAAGCTCTACGAGGAACTGCTCATTGGAGACAACGTCTCCCCCACAGACCACCCCCGTGTCATGCAGGCAACGGAAAAGATGCTGCCCTGGCTGGAAATCCATGACCTTCTGGCCAGACTCAGGCAGGCCTGCGAAGTCGAAGACAGCGAACAGGTCCGCAGCTTGTTGCTGGCGGCTGTGGAAGAGTTCAAGCCGCAGTGCGGCAACGAGGACCTGTTGCGCAAGGAGGATTCGGAGGCACTCTCGGCCTGACTGCTACGGAGTCGCTGATTTATTCATCATGCCCGCGAAGGCGGGCATCCAGCCTTATGATTCAACCGGGTTCCCGCCTGCGAGCCAACAGACGAAACCCGATAAATCAGCATTTTTCTAGGTCATAATGGCCAAGAGTGTGCGCAGGATAATTTTCATGTCACCCCAAAAACTGCGACCTTGCACATAGTCCACGTAATACCGCAGCTTGATGGGCAGGATTTCCTCGACATAGGCACGATGTGGATCCTTTGCATGGCCCAGAATGTCGTTCTCCGCCTTAAATTCGATCGACGCCAAGTCGGTAATACCAGGGCGAACAGATTGGACAATTCTCCGGACATCATCCGGATACAAGGCCACATAACGGGGCACTTCCGGGCGTGGCCCAACCAGGCTCATGTTCCCCATGACCACGTCAATCAACTGCGGTAGCTCATCGAGCTTATAACGGCGCAGAAAGGCCCCTACCACTGTGACCCGCGCATCGGCTCCTACTGTGATCTGTAATCCCCGCCTCTCAGCATCGGTCACCATGGTGCGAAACTTGTGAATGCGGAACACGCTCCCCAACCGCCCTACCCGCTCCTGCCTGAAAAACACCGGGCCCGGCGAATCCAACTTGATCGCCACGGCCACCAAGAGAAGGAATGGCGCTAACGCCAGCAAGCCAAAGGCGCTGGCAAGAAGGTCAAAGGTACGCTTGGCGATCACGCCAGTGCCACTCGAACAGCTTCGATAACCCGTACCGCATCTGACTCGGTCATCTTGCTATAGATCGGCAAGGAAACCGAGCGCTCGTAAATCCGCTGGCTCGCCGGGAACATCTCAGGCCTGAGCTGGTAAGTATCTCGCCAGTAGGGATGCAGATGCAGGGGAATATAGTGCACACTACAACCAATACCCTGAGCGAACATCCGTTCTATGAACTCATCGCG
>JAQVJE010000125.1 GCA_028695325.1 Gallionellaceae bacterium | reverse complement strand
CTTAGAATGGCTGCCGTCGCCACCACTGCCTGCCAGACCATGAAGTTCCAGCAACTCCCCATCGGCGCCCGCTTCGAGTACGAGGGGCGGGTGTACGTCAAGACCGGCCCGGTCGCCGCCGCCGCGGAACAGGGCGGCCAGCGCATGATCCCGCGCCATGCCCTGCTGAGGCCGCTCGACGGTGCGCCCGCGCCGGCGACGCCGGAGCGCGGCCGCGCGCTGGACGAGACCAGGGTGCTGGCCGCCTTCGAGGCCTTCTACGCGGAGTGCCTGCGCCAGCAGGACGAGGCCGGCCGCCCGGCCCTGGCGGCGGCGCGCGAGCGCTTCCTGGCGGCCCTGGCCTGAGCGCTCCCGTTCAGGGGGCGTGGCGGCCGAGGTCCAGGCGCATGTCGTCGCGCGTCGACAGCGTCACCGGGCGCGGCTCGACGCGCCAGATCTCCCGGCAGTAGTCGCCTATGGTGCGGTCGGAGGAGAACCTGCCGCTCCTGGCGATGTTGAGCAGGGCCATGCGCGACCAGCTTTCCTGGTCGCGGTAGGCCTGGTCGACGCGGTCCTGGCAGTCGACGTAGTCCTGGTAGTCGGCCAGCAGCATGTAGGGGTCGTGGTTGATCAGGTGGTCGACCAGGGGCTGGAACAGGTGGCGGTCGCCGCGCACGAAGCAGCCCTCCTTGATCAGGTCGAGCACGGCCTTCAGCTCGGCGTTGCCGTGGTAGTGGTCGGCCGGCCGGTAGCCCTGGCGCTGCAGGGCGTGCACCTCGTCGGCGGTGAGGCCGAACAGGAAGAAGTTGTCCGCGCCGGCCGCCTCACGTATCTCGACGTTGGCGCCGTCCAGGGTGCCGATGGTCAGCGCCCCGTTCATCATGAACTTCATGTTGCCGGTGCCCGAGGCCTCCTTGCCGGCGGTGGAGATCTGCTCCGACAGGTCGGCGGCCGGGTAGACGCGCTGGCCGGTGCCGACGTTGAAGTTGGGCAGGAAGATGACCTTCAGGCGGCCGCGCACCATGGGGTCGCGGTTGACCGTCTCGGCGATGGCGGTGATCAGGCGGATCATCAGCTTGGCCATGCGGTAGCCGGGCGCCGCCTTGCCGCCGAAGATGAAGGTGCGCGGCGTGAGGTCGAGGTCGGGGTCGCTCTTCAGGCGGTGATAGAGAGCGACGATGTGCAGGGCGTTGAGGTGCTGGCGCTTGTATTCGTGGATGCGCTTGACCTGGATGTCGTACAGGCTGTCCGGGTCGATCACGATGCCGGTGCGCCGACGCAGGTGGGCGGCGAAGTCCTCCTTGTTGGCGCGCTTGATGTAGCGCCATTCGGCGCGGAAGGTGGCGTCGTCGACGTGCGGCTCGATGCCGTGCAGGCGGTCGAGGTCGGTGAGCCAGCCTTCGCCCAGGGTGCGGTCAATGAGGCTGGCCAGACGCGGATTGGCCAGGGCCAGGAAGCGGCGTGGCGTCACCCCGTTGGTCTTGTTGCTGAAGCGCTCCGGCCAGAGGGCGTGGAAGTCGGCCAGGACGTCGCGCTTGAGCAGTTCGGTGTGCAGGGCGGCGACGCCGTTGATGGCATGGCTGCCGACGCAGGCCAGGTTGGCCATGCGCACGTAGCGCTCGCCGTGCTCGTTGATCAGCGACAGCCGGGCCAGGCGCTCGTGGTCGCCCAGGAAGCGAATGCGCACCTCGTCGAGGAAGCGGGCGTTGATCTCGAGGATGATCTCCAGGTGGCGCGGCAGGACCTTGCCGAACAGGTGCACCGGCCACTGCTCCAGGGCCTCCGGCAGCAGGGTGTGGTTGGTATAGGCGAAGGTCTGCCGGGTGATGGTCCAGGCCCGTTCCCACTCCATGTCGTTCTCGTCGACCAGGATGCGCATCAGCTCGGCGATGGCCACCGCCGGGTGGGTGTCGTTGAGCTGGACGGCGAACTTGTCGTGGAACTGCTCGAGCGGTATGGCCTGGTTGCGCATGATGCGCATCATGTCCTTGAGCGAGCAGGCGACGAAGAAGTACTGCTGCTGCAGGCGCAGCTCCTTGCCCTGGATCTGCTCGTCGTTGGGATAGAGCACCTTGGTGATGTTCTCCGAGATCACCTTCTTGTTCACCGCGCCCCAGTAGTCGCCGCGGTTGAAGGTGGAGAGATCGAAGGCCTCCGGCGCCTCGGCACGCCACAGGCGCAGGGTGTTGGCGGTGTTGTTGCGGTAGCCCAGGATGGGGGTGTCGTAGGGCGTGCCCATCACGGTCAGGGCCGGGATCCACTGCGCGCGGTGGCGGCCGTGCTGGTCGTGGTAGTGGTGGGTGTGGCCGCCCAGGTGGACCTCCACCGCCCATTCCGGCCGCGCCAATTCCCAGGGGTTGCCGTAGCGCAGCCACTTGTCGGTCAGCTCGACCTGTTCGCCGTGCACGATGTCCTGCGCGAAGATGCCGAACTCGTAGCGGATGCCATAGCCCAGCGAGGGGATCTCCAGGGTGGCCATGGAATCGAGGAAGCAGGCCGCCAGGCGGCCGAGGCCGCCGTTGCCGAGACCGGGTTCCTCCTCCTGGCCGAGTATCTCCTCGAACGGCAGGCCGAGGTCACGCAGGGCCTCGCGGGCGGTATCGTAGATGCCCAGGTTGAGCAGGTTGTTGCCGAGGTGGGGGCCGAGCAGGAACTCGGCCGAGAAGTAGGCCACCGTGCGCGAGCGGTCGGCGGTGTAGGTCTCGGCGGTGCTGATCCAGCGGTGCAGCAGGCGATCGCGCACCGTGTAGGCGAGCGCCATGTAGTAGTCGTTGCGGGTCGCCAGGGCGGGTGACTTGCCCTGGTAGTAGAACAGGTTGTCGAGGAAGGCGCGCGTAAGGGCCTTCTTCGAAAGACCGGTACGGCTGGCCTCGTGGGCCGGGTTCTGTGCCTTGGTCATGGTTCGGCGTCCTTTCAACAGGCTTCGAGTATAGGGTGCGGGCATGCCAGCGTCGCGCCTTTCAAATTCAGCACTTCCAGGTCCGGATTGGTGATAATGACGGGATGCAAGACGAACACCTGACTACCATACTCGCTGGCCTGGCAGACCGCGGCTGGTGCGTGCTGCCCGATTTCCTGCCGCCCGAGACGGTGGCGGCACTGCGCGCGGAGTGCCTGGCCCGCCATGCGGCCGGCGCCTTCCACCGCGCCGGCATCGGTTCCGGCCGGGCTAGCGTGGTCGAGGAGGTGCGCAGCGACAGCATACTGTGGGTCGAGGCGGACGACCCGCACCCGGCGGTGCGCCGCTATGTCGGCGCCACCGAGATGCTCAAGCAAGCGGTCAACCGCGACTTCTTTCTCGGCCTCGACGAACTGGAGGCGCACTTCGCGCTTTATCCGCAGGGCGCCCTGTACAGGAAGCACCTCGACCGCTTCCGCGACGACGACCGCCGCACCCTGACCGCCATCGTCTACCTGAACGAGGACTGGAGCGAGGCGGACGGCGGCCTGCTGCGCTTCTGGCCGGACCCCTCTGGCGAGGGCGAGACGATCGACATCGTGCCGGCCGGCGGCACCCTGGTCACCTTCCTGTCCGGGCTGTACTGGCACGAGGTGCTGCCGGCCCGGCGCAACCGGCTGGCGCTGACCGGCTGGTACAAGCGGCGCTGATCAGGCGTCGTCGCCGACGAAGGGGTTGGCGCGCCGCTCGCGGCCGAAGCTGGATTGGGCGCCGTGGCCGGCCACGAAGCGCACGTCGTCGCCCAGGGGCCACAGCTTTTCCCGGATCGAACGGATCAGCGTCTCGTAGTCGCCGCGCTCGAAATCGGTGCGGCCGATCGAGCCCTTGAACAGCACGTCGCCGACGAAGGCCTGGCGCGCCTGGCGCTGGTAGAAGACGACATGGCCCGGCGTGTGGCCGGGACAGTGCAGCGCGCTTTATCCGCAGGGCGCCCTGTACAGGAAGCACCTCGACCGCTTCCGCGACGACGACCGCCGCACCCTGATCGCCATCGTCTACCTGAACGAGGACTGGAGCGAGGCGGACGGCGGCCTGCTGCGCTTCTGGCCGGACCCCTCTGGCGAGGGCGAGACGATCGACATCGTGCCGGCCGGCGGCACCCTGGTCACCTTCCTGTCCGGGCTGTACTGGCACGAGGTGCTGCCGGCCCGGCGCAACCGGCTGGCGCTGACCGGCTGGTACAAGCGGCGCTGATCAGGCGTCGTCGCCGACGAAGGGGTTGGCGCGCCGCTCGCGGCCGAAGCTGGATTGGGCGCCGTGGCCGGCCACGAAGCGCACGTCGTCGCCCAGGGGCCACAGCTTTTCCCGGATCGAACGGATCAGCGTCTCGTAGTCGCCGCGCTCGAAATCGGTGCGGCCGATCGAGCCCTTGAACAGCACGTCGCCGACGAAGGCCTGGCGCGCCTGGCGCTGGTAGAAGACGACATGGCCCGGCGTGTGGCCGGGACAGTGCAGCACCTCGAAGAGCAGGTCGCCGACCTCGACCACGTCGCCGTCCTCCAGCCAGCGCTGCGGCCGGAAGGGCTCGACGTGCGGCAGGCCGAACATGGCGCACTGGCGCGGCAGGGCGTCGAGCAGGAAGGCGTCGTCGCGCTGCGGCCCCTCGATCGGGATGCCGAGCCGCTCGGCCAGCGGCGCGGCGGCGCCGACGTGGTCGACGTGGCCGTGGGTGAGCAGCAGGCGGGTGAGGGTGAGGTCGCGCTCCTCGACCGCTGCCAGCAGGCGGGCGGGCTCGCCGCCCGGGTCGATGAGGGCCGCCTGGCCGGTGGCCTCGCACCAGACCAGGGAGCAGTTTTGTTGGAAGGGCGTGACCGGCAGGACGGCGAACTGCACCCGCTCAGTTTCCGGTGACCTTGTACACCGCCTGCATGAACGGGCCGGCGCTGGAGTGCGCGGCGACCTGGCCGTCCATGATCTCGCGCGGGCGTACGGCGCGGCCGTAGAACTCGGTGTTGGCGGTCTTGTCGACATCCAGCTTCGCGCCTTCCAGCGACACCCCGGCGAACAGGCCGCGGCTGCGCGAATAGGACAGTATCTCGGCCTTCAGGTCGAGGTCGGTGGCGGCCTCGCCGCGGCGGCCGACCGGGCCGGCTGCGACGGCGGCGTCGGCGCCCAGGGTGAAGGTGCCGTCGATCAGACCCTCGACACTGCGCCGGGTCTTGAACACCAGCACGACGTCGGTCGACTGGGCGCCGATCTGCCAGCCCAGGCTGCCGGCGGCCAGCTTGATGAAGATGGGCTGGCTCCAGCGGCCGTCGCTGCTGCGCACGGTGAGCACGCCCTTGCCGTAGCTGCCGCCGATGACGAAGCCGGCCTTGATGACGCCGGGGATGACGGCGATGCCCTGGGCGTTCTTCAGCAGGGCGGGCGGGATTTCCTGCTCGGGCAGGGCGATGGTCTTGCTGAGTATGTCGGTGGCGGCCTCGATGCGGTCGATCGGGTCGTTGGTGGCGGCCGGCGCCGCACCGACGGCGAACAGGGCAGCCAGGCCGATCAGGTAGCGGATCAGGGTCTTCATTGCTGTGCCTCTTCTAAGTTGTGGTGGATGGCTCGGCCACGTGAAAGGCGGCGGTGCGCCGCCTTTCACGTGGCCACGTCTTAGGGTAGCCTAAGGCGGCTTAGTTCCGATAGCCTTCGTCCATGCCACGCCCCCTCCCACCTGATGCCCAGCTGCTTCTGTCTGGCCACTGCCCGCACTGCAACGCCATGCTCGACGACATGACCGAGCTGGTCAAGCAGGGCTGGCTGGGCCGTCTCGATGTGGTCAACGTCGAGGTGCGTGCCGAGCTGGCGCGCGACCTCGGTGTGCGCACCGTACCCTGGGTGCGCATCGGGCCGTTCGCCCTCTCCGGCGCGCGCCGGCGCGCCGAACTGCTCGACTGGATCGGCAGGGTCGGCCGGCCGGACGGCATGGCCGACTACTTCCATTCCCTGCTGCGCGATGGCCACCTGGCCCAGGTGCTGGATGCCGTCCGCCGCCACCCGGACGCCCTGGCGGCACTGTTGCCCATCGTCGCCAATCCAGAGGCCAGCATCAACGTGCGCATCGGCGCCGGCGTGGTGTTCGAGGAGTTCGCTGGCCAGGCACCCATGCGGGCCCTGACCGATCACTTCGGCCGCCTGACCGGCCACGATGACGCACGGGTGCGCGCCGACGCTTGCCACTATCTCAGCCTGACCCGCTCGCCGACCGCCCGGCCCTACCTGGAACGCTGCCAGCAGGACGACGACGGCATGGTGCGGGAGATCGCCAGCGAAGGCCTGGCAGCGCTGGACGGCTGAACTGGCAACCACCG
>JAQVJE010000017.1 GCA_028695325.1 Gallionellaceae bacterium | reverse complement strand
ACATCGGGGTAATGCCATGGCCTTCGAAATCATCGAATCCTGCGTCAACTGCTACGCCTGCGAGCCCCTGTGCCCCAACCAGGCCATCCAAGCCGCCAGCCCGCACTTCCTGATCGTGGCGGAGAAATGCACCGAGTGCATCGGCGACTACATGGACGCCCAGTGCGCCAGCATCTGCCCCATCGAGGGGGCCATCGTCGACGAACTGGGCGTGGCCCTGAACGCGCCCGGCAGCCTGACCGGCATCCCGCCCGAACGGCTGGCCGGGATCGACCAGGCGGGTACCGCGGCCGTGCTCTGACCATGGCCACCATCCTCTTCTACGAGAAGCCCGGCTGCGTCAACAACACCAAGCAGAAGGTGTTGCTGGCCGCCGCCGGCCACACCGTGTGGGCCAGGAATCTGCTCACCGAGCGCTGGACGGCGGCACGCCTGCGCGCGTTCTTCGGCGACCTGCCGGTGGCCGAGTGGTTCAACCTGTCGGCGCCGCGCATCCGCGCCGGCCTGCTCGACCACGGGCGGGTCACCGAGACCGAGGCCCTGGTCCTCATGCTGGCCGACCCGCTGCTGATCCGCCGGCCACTCATGGAGGTGGACGGCGACTGCCGGGCCGGCTTCGACCCCGCCGCGGTGGATGCCTGGATCGGACTCGGGAAGCCGAAGACCGGCGGCGACCTGGAGGCCTGTCCGCGCGGCCACGCCGGGCCATGCCACCTGCCCACCGTCTGAGAACACACCATGCCAAAGGCCAACGTCACCTTCGAGGACATCGGCGTCACCGTCACCGTGCCGGCCGGCACCCGCCTGATCGAGATCTCGGAAAAGGCCGGCGCCGGCATCACCTACGGCTGCCGCGAGGGCGAGTGCGCCACCTGCATGATGAAGATCGTCGCGGGCATGGAGCACATGTCCGAACGCTCGGTCCTGGAGGACAAGGTCCTGCAGGAGAACATGGCCGGCCGCCAGCACCGGCTCGCCTGCCAGGCCCAGGTCCTCGGCGGCGAGGTGGTGGTGCGGCCGGGCTGAGAGACCGGCAATTCGAGAGTTCGATTTAACCCCATCATCCCAAGGAGCCTTGCAGACATGCCCAACATCACCTTCTCCAGCCCCCTGCACAAGGACAGGACCGTCTATGCGGTGGCCGGCAGCCATACCAAGAGCCTGCTCACCCTAGCCAAGGAGAACCACATCCCGATCGACTTCTCCTGCCAGGACGGCGAATGCGGCACCTGCCTCATCAAGGTCACCAACCTGTCCAGGAAGGGCCCCATGGGCGGCCCCCTGACCGAGCGCGAGGTCAAGGTGCTCAAGGAGCTGGGCCGCATCAGCCAGGCCGAGGTCGACGCCATGGCGGTGGACGACACCGTGCACACCGCCTGGCGCCTGGCCTGCCAGATGGTCCTGCGCGACGAGGACATCCTGGTCGAGTACCCGAGCCGGTGATGCGACTGCAGTGACAGGGTGACGGGTGACAAAGTGACAAGCAGCGCCCCTGTCACTTCGTCACTCTGTCACCCGTCACTGGCGCAGCGCGCCACCGCCGCCTATCTCGGCCTCGCCGTCGGCGACGCCCTGGGCGCCACGGTGGAATTCATGACGCCGCGCGAGATCGCGGTCCAGTACGGCGTGCACGACCGCATGCGCGGCGGCGGCTGGCTCAACCTGCGGCCCGGCCAGGTCACTGACGACACCACCATGGCCCTGGCCCTGGGCGAGGCCATCCTGGCGCACGGCCGCGTGCTGGCGCGACCGGCGGCGGAGGCCTTCGACGCCTGGATGCGCGCCCGGCCGGTGGACATCGGCAACACCGTGCGGCGCGGCCTGCTGCGCTACCGGGAAACCGGCCTGGCCGAGATGCCCGAGTGCGAGCACGCTGCCGGCAACGGCGCCGCCATGCGGGTGCTGCCGGTGGCCCTGGCCACCCTCGGCCAGCCCGAGGAACAGGTGCGCCACGCCTGCCGCGTGCAGGCCCACGTTACCCACCACAACCTACTCTCCGACGCCGCCACCGAGTGCCTGGCCCTGATGGTGCAGGACGCCCTGGGCGGTGCCGGCAAGGTCCGCCTGCTGCACGAGCGGGCGCATCCCCTGGCCCGGCGGCATCCCGAGTTCGCCTTCCGTGCCGTGCGCCAGCAGGCCAACCCGAGCGGCTATGTCGTCGATACCCTGGTGGCGGTGTTCCAGGCCCTGTTCGATAGCGACGACTTCGAATCCTGTCTCATCGACGTGGTCAACCGCGGCGGCGATGCCGACACCACCGGCGCCATCGCCGGCATGCTGGCCGGCGCGCTGTACGGCATCGAGGCCATCCCGGCGCGCTGGCTCGACGCCCTCGACCCGGCCATCCGGGGCGCCTGTGCGCGGCAGGCCGAGGCCCTGGCCAGGCTGTAGCCCCCCGGCGGCGGCCTCAAAGTACCGGCAGCGCCATGCCGGCCGGCCTGGCCGGCGCCTCGCCGACCCGCCTGAGGTGCGTCGCCAGGGCCGCGTCCATGCTCGCCAGGTGGAGGCCGAACCACTCGGCCAGGCCGGTCCTGACGTAGGCGCGCGCCAGCAGCAGGCGGCCGTTCTGCACCGCCCGGTTCATCTGCAACAGGTCGCCGTAGACGCGGTGATGCTCGCCCTCGTGCTCGGCCAGGGCAGGGAAGCGCGAGATGCGCATCAGCCGGCCCTCGTTGCTGAAGTGCTCGCGGGTGTGGTCGAGCAGTTTGCCGAACAGCAAGGCGAAATCGTCGTCGTCCGCGGCCATCAGCAGGCCCGCCAGGGCGGCGAACTCCCGGTGGGTGCGGTCCATCTCGTCGACCCCCAGGGCGTGGACGGCATCGTACCAGTCCATCACGCCGCCTTCAGGGCGCCGGCCCCGGCCGCCGCCAGCAGGTCATCGAGCCCGGCCGGCACCAGTTCGATGCCCAGGCGGGCCAGGAAGCGCCGCTCCTTGTCGGTGGCGTCGGGGATCAAGGCCCAGCCGCCGGCATGGCCGAACACCATGTCGGACAGCACCATGCGCTCGGTGTCGCGGTTCAGGCGCAGGCCCAGCAGCAGGTAGCGCTTGCCCTGGCGCATGCGCTTGACGAAGGGCGGGATGGCGAAGCCGCCCATCAGCTCGGTGACGTAGTCGACGAAATCGGCATCTGAGGCGATGTAGCTGGATTCCGGCAACGGCGTGCCGAGCGGCTTGAACAGCACCGGCAGGCCAGCGTCGGCGGCCTCCGGCTCGAGCGTCCGGTAGCCGCCGCCATCGTGCTGGTAGAGCCGGAAGCGCCAGCCGCCGGCGATGCGGGCGGTGCCGACCACCAGGGTGTGCGGCGTGTCGGCATAGGCCTGCTGCAACAGGGTGTCGCGGTTGCTGTCGATGACATAGGGCAGACCCAGGCCGGCCAACCAGGCGTGCAGGGGTGAGGCGCTCCAGGCGGTGTCGCGATAGGTGGCGTCGAGAAAGCGGGTCAGGGCGGCGCGGCCCCGCTTCAGTTCCACGTGCATGGCCGCGCGCGGGAACTCGTACATCAGCTTGGGTGCCATCGGCCGGCCGCCGTTCATGGCCAGGATCAGGCTGTCGGAATCGGCCGGCATTGGGCGGCCCTGGGCGTCGGCGACGCCGGCCAGGGCGCCGGCGCCCAGGTAGGGCACCACGCTGCCGTCGGCGAGGCCGGCCAGGATAGGGGCGAAGGAAGCGGGCACGTCTTGTCTCCTTTGACAAACAACCCACCAGCGTGCAATCGCCGTGCCGGGCTGCGAAACCGGCTGTGGCGCGGCTTGCCGGCGAGCAGTGACTGTCACGAACACAACAATAGCGTCGCCTTTGCTGCAAAGCGCTGCCGGGCCGGCGCCGTGACCTCCGTCCGGTCTGCCGCCCGCGGTCCTTGCGGGGTGAACGCCGGTCATACCACTCGCGAGCGGAAACATCATGTTGGTGGACACCTACGCAAGGGCCGGCCCGTTTGCGACGCCGACCTCAATGTGGACGCGGGCGGCCCACTTCAGGTGGCCTCCCACCGCGGGTTCCACGCACTACTTAACAAATCACTTTAAGATGCGCCGCTATTGCTTTAATTTGGATTAAGTAGTCGTCCTCATTCGTCGCGTAAGTCATTGTTGTCATTAAAAAAACTCCACGCTGCACGCTTGACTCGCAATCATTTCTCTCTATAGTGGGCGCTGGTGGGAGATTGTGGAGGATTGTGGAGTTTGGTGGAGAAACCGGACTCCCAGGGACTGGAATGTTCAGAGGTGCGACGCCTATCGCGCTGGACGGCAAGGGCCGTCTGGCGATACCGACCCGCTACCGCGACACGCTGATGCAGCGTTGCGGCGGCCGGCTCGTCCTCACCCTGGATCCGAGCGCCTGCCTGCTGCTCTATCCCTTCCCGGAATGGGAGCCCATCGAGCAGAAGCTCAACGCACTGCCCAGCTTCGACCCCCTGAGCCGCCAGATGCAGCGCCTGCTGGTCGGCTCGGCCACCGACCTCGACATGGACAGCGCCGGCCGCATCCTGCTGCCCGCCCTGCTGCGCGAACGCGCCCGCCTGGAGCGCGATGTCGTGCTGATCGGCCAGGGCAACAAGTTCGAGATATGGAGCGCGGCTTCCTGGCAGGCCCAGTGCGATGCCGTGACCGAGCTGCCTGCCCAGCTCGACGCCGCCATGCGCAATGGCACGGTACCGGACGGCCTCAAGGGCTTTTCTCTGTGAGTGCCATGACGAGCCCCGCCCACATCACCGTACTGCTCGACGAGGCGGTCACCGCCCTGGCGGTGCGCCCGGACGGCACCTATGTCGACGCCACCTTCGGGCGCGGCGGCCACAGCCGGGCGATCCTCGCCCATCTGGAAGCGAACGGCCGCCTGCTGGCACTCGACCGCGATGCCGAGGCGGTAGCCGCCGGGCAGGCCTGGCAGGACGAACGCTTCAGCATCGGCCAGGCGCCATTCAGCCAGCTGGCCGAGGTGGCGCACGCACGCGGCGTCGACGCGGCAGACGGCATCCTGTTCGACCTCGGCGTGTCGAGCCCGCAGATCGACACGCCGGAACGCGGCTTCAGCTTCCGCCACGATGCACCGCTCGACATGCGCATGGACACCACGCGCGGCGTCAGCGCGGCGGAGTGGCTCAACGAGGCCCCCGAAGATGAAATTGCCAGGGTAGTGAGGGAATATGGCGAAGAGCGGTTTGCTAAGTCGGTTGCAAGGGCGATTGTCGCGGCACGCGCGCAGGAGCCGATCGCCACGACCCGCCAGCTTGCCCGCATCGTCGCTGGCGCGGTACGCACCCGCGAACGCGGCCAGGACCCGGCCACGCGCACCTTTCAGGCTGTCCGGATTCACGTTAACCGGGAGCTTGAGGAACTCGCCGCGGCGTTGCCGCGCGCGGTCGACCTGTTGCGCCCGGGTGGCCGCCTGGCGGTGATCAGCTTCCATTCCCTGGAAGACCGCATGGTCAAGCGTTTCCTGCGCGACGAGGCCAGGGGCGAGGAGCTGCCACCCGAGATACCGGTGCCGGCCGGGGCGATCGCCAAGGGCCGCCTGCGCCTGGTCGGCCGTGCCATCCGGCCGTCGGCCGCCGAGGTGGCGCGCAACCCGCGCGCGCGCAGCGCAGTCCTGCGCGTCGCCGAGCGGACCCTGGAGGGCATATGTTCAGGCTGACCTTGCCCCTGGCGATCCTGCTGGCCATCTGCGCCCTCGCCGTCGTCACTGCGCGCCATCAGGCGCGCAAGTTGTTTGTGGAACTGCAGGCGCAGGAACGCCTGGGCCGCGAGTTGGACACCGAATGGGGCCGCCTGCAGCTCGAGCAGAGCACCTGGTCCATGCATGCCCGAATCGAGCAGATCGCCCGCAGTCAGCTGCGCATGGCGGTGCCCGAGCGCACGAGCATCCAGGTGGTCAAGGCGTCCGACGTGGAGGCCAGGCCATGAGACGCAAGGGCATGCTGCCGCGGGAGTTGCAGCGCTGGCGCATGCGCGTGGTGATGACGCTGGTGTTCGCCGGCTTCGGCGTCCTCACGGCACGCGCGGCCTACCTGCAGGGCTGGCAGGACGACTTCCTGGCCCGTCAGGGCGAACTGCGAATCCAGCGCGTGCTGGAGATCCCCGCCCATCGCGGCATGATCACCGACCGGCGCGGCGAGCCCCTGGCCATCAGCACGCCGGTCGAATCGGTCTGGCTGAACCCCGCCGAGGCCGAGGCCAGCCCGGCCCAGATCGAGGCCCTGGCCAGGCGCCTTGGCCTCGCGCCACGCGGCCTGAAGTCGCTGTTCGCCGACAAGGCACGTTCCTTCGTCTACCTGAAGCGCCAGCTGCCGCCCGAGGCTGCGGCGGCGGCGCTGGCCCTGGGCATCAAGGGCGTCCATGCGACGCCGGAATACCGCCGCTACTACCCGGCCGGCGAGGTGATGGGCCAGGTGCTGGGCGTGACCGGGGTGGACGACCGCGGTCTGGAGGGCCTGGAGTTCGCCTACCAGGACCAACTGGCTGGCCGGCCGGGCGCCCAGCGTGTGGCACGCGACCGCCTCGGCAACGTCATCGAGGTGATCGAGCAGCTGCGCCCACCCAAGCACGGCGAGGACCTGACCCTCAGCATCAACCTGCAGCTGCAGTACCTGGCCTACCGCGAGCTGGCCGCCGCGGTGGCCGAGCACAAGGCGCGCGCCGGCGCCCTGGTGGTGCTCGACGCCCACACCGGCGAGGTGCTGGCCATGGTCAGCGTGCCGTCTTACAACCCCAACAACCGTGCCTCCATGTCGCGCAGCGGCTCCCGCAACCGGGTGGTGGCGGACGTCTTCGAGCCCGGCTCGACCATGAAGCCGTTCGTGGTCGCGGCCGCCCTGGAGTCTGGCACGGTGACACCAGAGACCCGCATCGACACCGGTCCGGGCTGGCTCATGGTGGGCGAGAAACGGATCGCCGACGTGCACCCCAAGGGGGAGATCGACATCGGCGAGGCGATCAAGGTATCGAGCAACGTCGCCGCCGCCCGCATCGCCCTCGACATGAAGTCGGCGGACTACTGGGCGGTGCTCAGGCGCGCCGGCTTCGGCACACCGCCGGGCGCCGGTTTCCCCGGCGAGGCGGCCGGCCGCCTTCGCCACTACGAGACCTGGCGACCCATCGAGAAGGCCACCATGGCCTATGGCCACGGCCTGTCGGCCAGCCTGCTGCAACTGGCGCGCGCCTACTGCGTCTTCGCCGGCGACGGCGTCCTGCCCGGACTCACCGTCATGAAGCGCGACGCGGCCGTCGCCGGCGAGCGCGTCCTGTCCGCCACCACCGCGCGCACCCTGCGCAAAATGATGGAGCAGGTCACCCAGGAAGGCGGCACCGCCCCGCGGGCGCGGGTCATGGGCTACCGCGTCGCCGGCAAGACCGGCACCGCGCACAAGGCCGACAAGGGCGGCTACGCGGCCGACAAGTACATCGCCTCGTTCGTCGGCCTGGCGCCGGTTTCCGCTCCTCGCCTGGTGGCAGCGGTGATGATCGACGAGCCCTCGGGCGATGAATACTACGGCGGCCAGGTGGCGGCACCGGTGTTCGCCAAGGTGATGGCCGGCGCCTTGCGCTTCATGGCCATCGCCCCTGACGCCCCGCTGGAGGACCTGCCGGCGCCCGGCACCGTAGTGGGAGAGGCGACATGATGGACGCACTGGTCGCCGACATCCGCCACCGACTGCCAGCTGCCGGCGGCCTCACCGCCGACAGCCGGCGGGTACAACCTGGCGACATCTTCCTGGCCATGCCAGGCGACGTGCACGACGGCCGCCAGCACATCCCGGCTGCCGTCGCGGCTGGCGCCGCCGGCGTGGTCTGGCAGGCCGAGGGCTACGCCTGGCCAGCCGAGTTCCACCTGCCAAACTGGCCAGTCGCCGGCCTGCGCCGGCACGTTGCCGAGTTGGCCGCCGCCTGGTGGGGCGACCCCTCCGCGGCACTGTGGATGGTCGGCATCACCGGCACCAACGGCAAGACCTCCTGTAGCCACTGGCTGGCCGATTGCCTGGGCCGCCAGGGACGCCCGACGGCGGTGATCGGCACCCTCGGCAGCGGCTTCCCCGGGGCCCTGGCGGGCGCCAGCCACACCACCCCCGACGCCGTCACCCTGCAGGGTCTGCTGGCCGGCTACCGGGATGCCGGTGCCGCCGGAGTGGCCATGGAGGTGTCGTCGCACGCCCTCGACCAGGGCAGGGTGGCAGGGATCCACTTCGACGTCGCCGTGCTGACCAACCTGTCGCGCGACCACCTCGACTACCACGGCGACATGGCCACCTACGCCCACGCCAAGACGCGGCTGTTCGACTGGTCCGGCCTCAAGTGGGCAGTACTCAATCAGGAGGACGAACTGGGCCGCCGCCTGTACGGCGACCTAGCCGGCCGCACCATAGAACGCCTGGGCTATGGCTACGGGGCCGGTGAGGTGCGCGGCGGCGACCTGCGCCTGGCCGCCGACGGCCTGGCCATGACGGTGAGCACGCCCTGGGGGCGCGGCGAACTGTCGGCAGCGCTAGTGGGCCGCTTCAACGCCGACAACCTGCTCGCCTGCCTGGCCACCCTGCTGGCCAGCGGCATTGCCCTGGACGACGCCCTCGCCGCCCTGCGCGAGGTGCGCCCGGCGCCCGGCCGCATGCAGCGGGTGGCCGGCCCGACCAGTGCGCCGGCCGTGGTGATCGACTACGCACACACCCCGGATGCACTGGAAAAGGCCCTCACCGCCCTGCGCCCGCTCGCCACTGGGCGCCTGGTCTGCGTGTTCGGCTGCGGCGGCGGCCGTGACAAGGGCAAGCGGCCGCTCATGGGCAAGGTGGCGGCCCGCCTGGCCGACCTCGCCGTGGTCACCAGCGACAACCCGCGCCACGAGGATTCCGAAACCATCATCGCCGCCATACGGGCCGGCATGAACGGCACCGAGCGGGCGATCGCCGACCGTGCCGCCGCCATCGCCGCCGCCATCGCCGAGGCGGCCCCCGGCGATCTGGTGCTGATCGCCGGCAAGGGGCACGAGGATTACCAGGAGATCGGCGGCGAGCGACGGCCGTTTTCCGATCTCACCGAGGCCGAGAAGGCATTGAAGGAGTACAGCCATGCGACTGCATGAAGCCGCGTCGGCCCTGCAGGCCTCCGCCGTGGGGCCGGATGTGGAATTCGGCACGGTGTCGACCGACAGCCGCAACCTGCCGGCGGGCGCCCTGTTCGTCGCCCTGCGCGGGCCGCGCTTCGACGGCCACGCCTACGCCGCCGCCGCCCTGGCGCGCGGCGCCGCCGCGGTGATGGTGGAGGCCTCGGCCGGCCTCGACGTCGCGCCGGCCATCGTGGTCCGGGACAGCCGCCTGGCGCTGGGCCGGCTGGCGGCCTGGCACCGCAGCCAGATGCCGGCGCGGGTGGTGGCTATCACCGGCAGCAACGGCAAGACCACGGTGAAGGAGATGCTGGCCGCCATGCTGGCCGCCCACGTCGGCCCGGACTCCGTGCTGGCCACGCGCGGCAACCTCAACAATGACATCGGCATGCCGCTGACCCTGCTCGGCCTCACCCCCGCGCACCGTTACGCGGTGCTGGAGATGGGCATGAATCACCCGGGCGAGATCGAATACCTCAGCCGCCTGGCCCGGCCTGACGTCGCCCTGGTCAACAACGCCCTGCGTGCCCACCTCGAGGGGCTGGGCAGCGTCGAGGCGGTGGCGCGCGCCAAGGGCGAGATCTATGGCGGCTTGAAGCCGGACGGCATCGCCCTGGTCAACGCCGACGCCGTCCACGCCGGCCTGTGGCACGAGATGGCCGCCGGCCGCCGGGTGGTCAGTTTCGGCGTCGCGGCCGGCGACGTCCGGGCCGACTACCGGCTGCTGGGGTACGGCGCCGAGTTGACCCTGCACACCCCGGCCGGCGACATCGCCGCCACCCTGCACGTACCCGGCCTGCACAACGTGCGCAACGCCGTGGCGGCGGCGGCGGCGGCCTGGGTGCTCGACGTGCCGGCGGCCGCCATCGCCGCCGGCCTGGAGGCCTTCGCCGGGGTCAAGGGCCGCCTGCAGGTCCACCCTTGCATACTCGGCGCTCAACTGATCGACGACACCTACAACGCCAACCCCGACTCGGTGGCCGCCGCCATCGCCGTCCTGGCCGCCCAGCAAGGCCGCCGCATCCTGGTGCTGGGCGACATGGGCGAGCTGGGCACGGAGACCGCAGCGCTGCACCGCGAGATCGGCACCGCCGCCAGGCAGGCCGGCATCGACCGCCTGCTCTGCCTGGGCGAGTTCTCGGCGCAGGCGGCGGCGGCCTTCGGCCCCGGCGCCATGCACTTCGAGCGCATCGAGGAACTGCTGGCCGAGATAGAAGTGGCACTCGGCCCCGACACCACGGTGCTGGTGAAAGGTTCCCGCTTCATGCAGATGGAGCGGGTGGTGCAATCCTTCCTGGAGAGCCAGGCATGCTCCTGACCTTGTCGCAGTGGCTCGGCCACGACATCCGCGCCTTCAACGTGTTCGGCTACATCACGCTGCGCGCGGTGCTGGCAGTGCTCACCGCCCTGGTGATCTCCTTCCTGCTCGGCCCCAGGATGATCAGGAAGCTGACCGAGATGAAGGTGGGCCAGCCGGTGCGCGACGACGGCCCGCAGACCCATCTGGTCAAGGCCGGCACGCCGACCATGGGCGGCGCCCTGATACTCATCGCCATCGCCGCCACCACCCTTCTGTGGGCCGACCTCGGCAACCGCTATGTCTGGATCGCCCTCGCCACCCTGCTGGGCTTTGGCGCCATCGGCTGGGTCGACGACTGGCGCAAGGTGGTGGCGAAGAATCCCCGCGGCCTGGCCTCGCGCTGGAAGTACTTCTGGCAATCGGCGATCGCGCTGGTGATCGCCGGCTGGTTGGCGTGGACCGCCCAGCTGCCGGCCCAGACCGACCTCATCGTGCCCTTCTTCAAGCACGCCGTGATCCCGCTCGGCGCCGCCGGCTTCATCCTGCTGACCTATTTTGTCATCGTCGGCTCCAGCAACGCGGTCAACCTGACCGACGGTGCCGACGGCCTCGCCATCCTGCCCACCGTGATGGTGGCGGGGGCGCTCGCCATCTTCGCCTACGTGGCCGGCCACGCGGTGTTCTCCAAGTACCTAGGCATGCCCTTCATCCCCGGCGCCGGTGAACTGGTGGTGTTCTGCGCCGCCATGGTGGGCGCGGGACTGGCCTTCCTGTGGTTCAACGCCTACCCGGCCGAGGTATTCATGGGCGACGTCGGCGCCCTGGCCCTGGGAGCTGCGCTCGGCGTGGTGGCGGTGATCGTGCGCCAGGAGATCGTGCTGTTCATCATGGGCGGCGTGTTCGTCGCCGAGACCGTCTCGGTGATGCTACAGGTCGGCTCCTTCAAGCTGCGCGGCAAACGCGTGTTTCTCATGGCGCCGATCCACCACCACTTCGAGAAGAAGGGCTGGAAGGAAACCCAGGTGGTGGTTCGCTTCTGGATCATCAGCATGATGCTGGTGCTGATCGGCCTGGCCTCGCTGAAGCTGCGGTGACGATGAACCTGTCACTCGTCACTCGTCACTTGTCACTCCAGGGCCGCAAGGCCCTGGTCGTTGGGCTGGGCGACACCGGCGCCTCCTGCGTGCGCTGGCTGATCGAGCACGACGCCGAGGTGCGCGCCACCGACACCCGGCCGGCGCCGCCCCATGCCGACCATTTGGCCGAGGCCTTCCCGGAGGTGAGGCTTACGCTGGGCGGCCTGGACCCGGCCGACTTCGATTGGGCCGAACTGGTGGTGGTCAGCCCCGGCGTCGCCCTGGCGACCCCCGAGATCGCGGCCGCCGCGCGAGCCGGCAAGGACATCGTCGGCGACGTCGAGCTGTTCGCCCGCGCGCTGGGCCAACCAGGGCCAGGCTCGCGCTCCAAGGTCATCACCATCACCGGCTCGAACGGCAAGAGCACGGTCACCAGCCTGGTCGGTCACCTGTGCGCCGCCGCCGGGCTCGACACCGTGGTGGCAGGCAACATCGGCCTGCCGGTGCTGGACGCCGTGGCCGAGCGCGAGATGGCCGGGCGCATCCCCGATGCCTGGGTGCTGGAGCTGTCCAGCTTCCAGCTCGAGACCACCAGCAGCCTGCGGCCCGATGCCGCCACGGTGCTGAACATCTCCGAGGACCACATGGACCGCTACGCCACCCTGGCCGACTACGCGGCGGCCAAGGCACGGGTGTTCGCCGACGGCGTCCAGGTCCTCAACCGCGACGACGCCATGGTCATGGCGATGGCTAAACCGGAAGGCAGGATCGAGACCTTCGGTCTCGATGCCGGCCGGACCACCACCGACTGGGGCCTGATCGAGCGCGACGGCCGGCGCTGGCTGGCCAAGGGCCACGAGCGCCTGTTCCCGGTCGACGAGTTGCCTATCGCCGGCCTGCACAACGCCGCCAACGCGCTCGCCGCGCTGGCCCTGTGCCGCGCCATCGGCCTCAAGTACGAGCCCATGCTGGCGGCGCTCAGGACCTTCAAGGGCCTGGCACACCGGGTCGAGTTCGTCGCCAAGGTGGCCGGACGCACCTTCTACGACGACTCCAAGGGCACCAACGTGGGCGCCACGGCGGCGGCCCTCATGGGCTTCGCCGAGCCGGTGGTGCTGATCGCCGGCGGCGACGGCAAGGGCCAGGACTTCGCCCCCCTGCGCCAGGCGGTCAGGCATGCCCGCGCCGTGGTGCAGATCGGCCGCGACGGCCCGCTGGTCGAGGCCGCCATCGCCGGGGTCTGCCCGGTGCAGCGCGCGGAGACCATGGCCGAGGCGGTAAACGAGGCCTTCCGGCTGTCGCAGCCGGGCGACGTGGTGCTGCTGTCGCCAGCCTGCGCCAGCTGGGACATGTTCCGCAACTACGCCCATCGCGCCGAGGTGTTCATCGCCGCGGTCCAGGCGCTGCGCGCGCAAATGGAGGCGCGCCGTGTTCCATAACGCCGCCCTCGGCCGCACCGCCATGGCGCCCTACGACTGGGCCCTGCTCTGGGTGGTCCTCGCCCTCATGGGCATCGGCCTGGTGATGGTCTATTCCGCCTCCGCCGCCATCGCCGAGGCGAGGAGCGCCAGCCAGCAGCCAGCCTATTACCTGATCCGCCACGCCACCTACCTGGCCCTCGGACTGACCTTCGCCTATGCGGTATTCCTGCTGCCCTCCAGCCTGTGGCAGAAACTGGCGCCGTGGCTGTTCGTGCTCGGCGTGCTCTGCCTGGTGGCGGTACTGGTGCCAGGCATCGGCAAGGCGGTGCTGGGCAGCCAGCGCTGGATACCGCTCGGCCCACTGGGCAACTTCCAGCCCTCCGAACTGGTCAAGCTGTTCACCGTGGTCTATGCCGCCGACTACACGGTGCGCAAGGCGGCCATGATGCACAACTTCCGCCACGGCTTCCTGCCCATGCTGGCGGTCATGGTGCTGGTGGGCGGCCTGCTGCTGCTGGAGCCGGACTTCGGCGCCTTCGTGGTGATCGTCGCCATCGCCCTGGGCATCCTGTTCCTGGGCGGCTTCAACGTCCGCCTGTTCCTCGGCCTCACCGCCATGCTGACGATCAGCTTCGTGCTGATGATCGTCACCTCGGACTACCGGCGCGAGCGCGTGCTCGGCTACCTGGACCCCTGGAAGGACCCGCTCGGCGCCGGCTACCAGCTGACCCATGCCCTGATCGCCTTCGGTCGCGGCGAGTGGCTGGGCGTCGGTCTGGGCGACAGCGTGGAGAAGCTGTTCTACCTGCCCGAGGCATACACAGACTTCCTGCTCGCGGTGATCGGCGAGGAACTCGGCTTCGTCGGCGTCGCCACGGTGATCGGCCTGTTCGCCTGGCTGGTCTGGCGCGCCTTCTCGATCGGCTGGCAGGCCGCCATGATGGGGCGCAACTTCCAGGCCCTGGTCGCGCAAGGCGTCGGCATATGGCTGGCGGCGCAGGGGTTCATCAACATGGGAGTCAACCTCGGCCTGTTGCCGACCAAGGGCCTCACTCTGCCGCTGATGAGCTACGGCGGCTCCGCCATCGTCGCCAACTGCCTGGCCATCGCCCTGCTGGTGCGCATCGATTTTGAAAACCGCTGCCTGATGAAAGGTAAACGACAGTGATGCCTTTCGACATTAGAGCCACGGCACGCGAGAACCACTGGGCAGCGGTTTCGGCGCAGGCTGGCTTGCATCAGCAAGTCAAGCCGCGCAGCAGCGGCCGTAGCCAAACCCCCCGGACGGATGACAGGGGACAGCCGAGCCACGACGGCGGCGTGGCTGGCTTGCGTCGGCACGTCAAGCCGCGCAGCGGCGACCGGGGCCAAGCTCAAGGGGATGGCACATGAACGTCAGCCCCCGTACCGTCCTCATCATGGCCGGTGGCACCGGCGGCCACGTCATGCCCGCCCTGGCGGTGGCCGAGGCACTGCGCGCCGAGGGCTGGCGCGTGACCTGGCTGGGCACCCGCGCAGGCATGGAGGCGCGCCTGGTGGGCGAGCACGGCTTCGAGATGGCCTGGGTGGACTTCGCCGGGGTGCGCGGCAAGGGCGTCCTCAGCCTGGCCTTACTGCCTCTGCGCATACTGCGCGCATTCTGGCAGGCCGCCGGCGCCATCCGCCGCATCCGGCCCGACGTGGTGGCTGGCCTGGGCGGCTATGTCGCCTTCCCGGGCGGCATGATGGCCTCGCTCCTGAACAAGCCGTTGGCCATCCACGAGCAGAACGCGGTGGCCGGAATGACCAACCGGGTGCTGGCCTGCCTGGCCGACCGCGTGCTGCTCGGCCTGCCCGGCGCCTTCGGTCACGGGGTCGACCGCCCCATCCCCTGCCGCCGGGTGGCTGTCGAATGGGTCGGCAACCCGGTGCGCCCGGCCATCGCCGCCCTGCCGGCGCCGGCCGAGCGCCTTGCCGGCCGGCAAGGCCCGCTGCGCCTGCTGGTGGTTGGCGGCAGCCTGGGGGCCAAGGCCCTCAACGAACGGGTGCCCGAGGCCCTGGCCATGCTGCCGGCCGAGGCCCGCCCGGAGGTGCGCCACCAGGCCGGCGCCCGCAACATCGAGGAGTTGAGGGCCAACTATGCCGCCGCCGGAGTGGCGGCGGAATGCCTGGCCTTCATCGACGACATGGCCGCCGCCTACGCCTGGGCCGACGTGGTGATCTGCCGCGCCGGCGCCTCGACGGTGGCGGAGCTGGCGGCGGCGGGGGTGGCGGCCGCCCTGGTGCCCTACCCCTACGCCGTCGACGACCATCAGACCGTGAATGCCCGCTTCCTGGCCGACGCCGGTGCCGCCTGGCTGCTGCCGCAGGGCGGGCTGACGGCGGAGGCCCTCGCGGCCTGGCTGGGCGGGCTCGAACGCAGCGAATTGCTGGCGCGTGCCGAGAAGGCGCGCGCGCAGGCCAAACCGGAGGCCACCGCACGCATGGTCGCGGTGGTCAAGGAGATTGCAAAATGAAGCACAAGGTCAGGCGCATCCACTTCGTCGGCATCGGCGGCGCCGGCATGAGCGGCATCGCCGAGGTACTCATCAACCTGGGCTACCAGGTGTCCGGCTCCGACGCCGCCGGCAACGCCGTCACCCGGCGCCTGGCCGACATGGGCGCACGGGTCGTGCAGGGCCATGCCGCCGGCAACATCGCCGGCGCCGACGTCCTGGTGGTCTCCTCCGCCATCCGGGAGGACAACCCCGAGGTGCAGGCCGCGCGTGCCGCCCACATCCCGGTGGTGGCGCGCGCCATGATGCTGGCGGAGCTGATGCGCTTCAAGCAGGGCATCGCGGTGGCCGGCACGCACGGCAAGACCACCACCACCAGCCTGATCGCCAGCGTGCTGGGCGAGGCGGGCCTGGACCCCACCTTCGTGATCGGCGGCAAGCTACTGGCCGCCGGCGCCAACGCCCGCCTGGGCAAGGGCGAATGGCTGGTGGCCGAGGCGGACGAGTCGGACGCCTCCTTCCTGCACCTGTCGCCGGTCGTCGCGGTGGTGACCAACATCGACGCCGACCATATGGAGACCTATGGCCACGACTTCGAGCGCCTGAAGTCGTCCTTCGTCGAGTTCCTCCACCGCCTGCCGTTCTGGGGCATGGCGGTGGTGTGCGCCGACGACCCGGTGGTGCGTGAGTTGCTGCCGCGCATAGAGAAGCCGGTCATGACCTATGGCACCACGGACGACTGCGCCATCCAGGCCGTCGACATCCACGCCGAGGCCGGCGGCATGCGCTTCACCGCCTTGCGCAACGGCGTCCGCTCGCCCATCGATGTCACCCTCAACCTGCCCGGGATGCACAACGTCCTCAACGCCCTGGCGGTGATCGGCGTGGCCTGGGAACTGCAAGTGGCAGACGCCGCCGTGCAGCACGCCCTGGCCGGTTTCTCCGGGGTGGGCCGGCGCTTCCAGCGCTACGGCGACATCCGCCTGGCCGACGGCCGCCGCTTCACCCTGGTGGACGACTATGGCCACCACCCGGTGGAGATGCGGGCGACGCTCGCCGCCGCGCGCGGCGCCTTCCCGGGCCGCCGCCTGGTGCTGGCGTTCCAGCCGCACCGCTACACTCGCACGCGCGACCTGTTCGAGGACTTCGTCCAGGTCCTGTCGCTGGCCGACGCCGTGCTGCTGACCGAGGTCTATGCCGCCAGCGAGTTGCCCATCGTCGCCGCCGACGGCCGCAGCCTGGCGCGCGCCGTGCGGGTGGCCGGCCGGGTGGAACCGGTGTTCGTCGCCGAGGTGGCCGAGCTGCCGCAGGCCCTGGCCGATTTCGTCCAGGACGGCGACGTGGTGCTGAGCATGGGCGCCGGCTCCATCGGTCAAGTGCCGGGCCAGCTCGCGGCGATGGGAAAACCGGCATGACGAGCCTGCGCGGCCGCCTAGAACGCGACGTCGACATGAGCCGGCACGTCAGCTGGCGCGCCGGTGGCCGCGCCGAGCGGGTCTACGTGCCGGCCGACCTGACCGACCTGTGCGCCTTCCTGCGCCAGCAGCCGGAGACAGAGCCGCTCCACTTCGTCGGCCTCGGCAGCAATCTGCTGGTGCGCGACGGCGGCCTCAGGGGCACGGTGTTGCTCCTGCACAAAGCCTTGCACCGCATCGAGATCGACGAACCACACCGCCAAGGCGGCAGCGCGGCGCCGCTCGGCCTGATCTATGCAGAGGCCGGCGTGGCCAGCCCCAAGGTGGCCCGCTTCGCGGCCAACCACGACCTGGTCGGGGTCGAGTTCCTGGCCGGCATACCGGGCACCGTAGGCGGTGCCCTGGCCATGAACGCCGGCTGCTACGGCCAGGAGACCTGGGGATTCGTCTCCCAGGTGAAGACCGTCAACCGGCGCGGCGAGACGCGCCGGCGATCGCCGCGCGAGTTCCAGGTGGGCTACCGCCACGTGGCGCCGGACGCGCCGCGCGACGAATGGTTCGTCGCCGCCTGGTTCATGTTGCCGCGCGGCGACGGCCGGGCCAGCCGGGCGCGCATCCGCGAACTGCTCGAGCGCCGGGTGGCCAGCCAGCCGCTCTCGCTGCCCAACGCCGGCTCGGTGTTCCGCAACCCGCCCGGCGACCATGCCGCCCGCCTGATCGAGGCATGCGGGCTCAAGGGCCGGCGCCTGGGCGGGGCACAGGTGTCGGAGAAACATGCCAATTTCATCGTCAACCTGGGCGGCGCCGCGGCTGCGGACATCGAAGGGCTGATCGACATGGTGGAAACGACGGTGCGCGAACGCACCGGGGTGCAACTGATTAGGGAAGTGAGGATCATCGGTGAGCGGTAAGTTTGGCAAGGTTGGAGTCCTGATGGGCGGCAGCTCCGCCGAACGCGAGGTCTCCCTGAAGAGCGGCGGCGCGGTGCTCGCCGCCCTGCGCCGGCAGGGCGTCGATGCCCATCCGTTCGACCCGGCCGGGCATGGTCTGGCGGAACTGGAGCGGGCCGGTTTCGAGCGCGTGTTCGTCTGCCTGCACGGCCGCGGCGGCGAGGACGGCACCATGCAGGGCGCCTTGGCCCTGCTGGGCATCCCCTACACCGGCAGCGGCGTCATGGCCTCGGCCCTGGGCATGGACAAGTGGCGCAGCAAGCTGGTCTGGCAGGCCGCCGGCCTGCCGGTACCCGACTATGCACTGCTCGACGCCGGCAGCGACTTCGCCGCCGTCGAACGCCGGCTCGGCCTGCCCCTGTTCGTCAAGCCTGCCAACGAGGGTTCCAGTGTCGGGGTCGGCAAGGTCAAGGAGGCCGGCGGCCTGCGCGCCGCCTACGAGGAGGCGGCCAGGCACGATCCCATGGTGCTGGCTGAGCAGTTCATGGCGGGCGGCGAGTTCACCGTCGCCATCCTGGGTGACCAGGCCCTGCCGGTGGTCCAGATCGTGCCGGCCACGGAGTTCTACGACTACGAGGCCAAGTACTTCCGCGACGACACCCGCTACGTCTGCCCGGCGGACCTGCCGGCGGACCTGACGGCCGAGATGCAGGACCTCGCCCGGCGCGCCTTCGCGGTGCTGGGCTGCCGCGGCTGGGGCCGGGTCGACATTCTGCTGTCGGCCGACCGGCGACCCTATCTGCTGGAGATCAACACCGCGCCCGGCATGACCGACCACAGCCTGGTGCCGATGGCGGCGCGCGCGACAGGCATGAGCTTCGACGAGCTTTGCCTGCGCATACTGGAGCTGGCCCATGTGGGATGACCCGGCCGCCCTCAATCGCCTGAGCGCCACGCTGCTGGCGGCCACACTGCTGTTCGCGCTCTGGCTGGCGGGCAGGCAGGCAGCCGAGGCCTGGCTGCCGGTGCGGGTCGTCGAGGTGCACGGTGCCCGCCATGCGGAAACCCGGCAGGGCATCGCCCCGCTGCTGGCCGGCCAGACGGGCGGCCTGCTCGCCGCCGACCTGGCCGCGCTGCGCCGCGGTTTCGAGGCCCTGCCCTGGGTGCGCAGCGCGGCGGTACGCCGGGTCTGGCCGGACCGCCTGGCGGTGGAACTGGAGGAACACATCCCGGCGGCGGCCTGGAACGACCTCGCGGTGCTGGACACGCACGGCGAGGTGTTCCCTGTACGTCCCTGGCCCGGGCTGCCGCGCGTCCACGCCCCGGAGGGGGTGGAGAAGGAGGTGGCGGCCCGCCATTCCGCCTTCGCCCGCCTCTTGGCGGAACATGGCCTCGCCATTGCCGCACTGCGTGTGGACGCCCGGCACGCCTGGCGCATCGAGCTGTCGGATGGCGTCGGCGTCGAGCTCGGCCGCGAGCGCCTGGACGAGCGCCTGCAGCGCTTCGTGACCTTCTATCCGCTGCTCCAGGCCAGGGTAGCCGCCATCCGGCGGGTCGACATGCGCTACCCCAACGGCTTCGCGGTGCAGGGGGAGGCGCGCTCATGAGCTTCACCGGCATGAACAAGATGCGAGAAAACAAGGACCTGCTCGTCGGCTTGGACGTCGGCACCTCCAAGGTGGTCGCCCTGGTGGCCGAGGTACCGCCGGAGGGCGGCATCAACATACTGGGCATGGGCCTGGCGCACTCGCGCGGCCTGAGGAAGGGCGTGGTGGTCAACATCGAAGCCACCATGTCGGCCATCCAGCGCGCCATTGAGGACGCCGAGCTGATGGCCAACTGCAAGATCGGCCAGGTCTACACCGGCATCGCCGGCAGTCATATCCGCTCGCTCAACTCGCACGGCATGGTGCCGATCCGCGACCGCGAGGTGACCCAGAACGACATCGACCGCGTGGTCGAGACAGCGCGCGCGGTCAATATCTCCACCGACCAGCAGATACTGCACGTACTGCCGCAGGAATACATCATCGACGGCCAGGAGGGCGTGCGCGAACCGCTCGGCATGTCGGGCGTGCGCCTGGAGGTGAAGGTGCACATCGTCACCGGCGCCGTCTCGGCGGCGCAGAACATCGTCAAGTGCGTGCGCCGCTGCGGCCTCGAGGTCAGGGACCTGATCCTGCAGCCGCTCGCCTCCAGTCTGGCGGTTCTCAACGAGGACGAGAAGGACCTCGGCGTCGCCCTCGTCGACATCGGCGGCGGCACCACCGATCTCGCCGTGTTCACCCGCGGCGCCATCCAGCACACCGCCGTGTTGCCCATTGCCGGCGACCAGATCACCAACGACATCGCCATGACCCTGCGCACGCCGACCCGCGAGGCCGAGGACCTGAAGATCCAGCACGGCGTCGCCCTCCGGCAGCTGGCCGACGCCCGCGAGATGATCGAGGTGCCGGGCATCGGCGAGCGCGGCGCCCGCATGCTGTCGCGGCAGCTGCTGTCCGAGGTGATCGAGCCCCGCGTCGAGGAGCTCTACAGCCTGGTGCAGGCCGAGCTGCGCCGCTCCGGCTTCGAGGAGCAGGTCTCCTCCGGCATCGTGCTGACCGGCGGCAGCAGCCAGATGCGGGGCATGGTGGAGCTGGCCGAAGAGGTTTTCCACATGCCGGTGCGCATGGGGGTGCCGGAATACGTCGGCGGCCTGTCGGAACGGGTACGCAGCCCGGCCTACGCCACCGGCGTCGGCCTCTTGCTGGCGGGCCTGGAAAAACGCCAGTTGGACGAGGCGGCCAGGATCGAGGGCGCCAGCTTCGCCCAGATACTGGAACGCATGAAGGCCTGGTTCAGGAACAATTTTTGATTCGGTTTTATCGCGCGTAAGCAAAGGAGAGGGAAATGCTATTCGAACTCGAGGAAATGGATGTACAGGACGCCATCATCAAGGTGATCGGCGTGGGCGGCTGCGGCGGCAACGCCGTCGACCACATGATCCACCAAGGCATGACCGGGGTGGAGTTCCTGGCCGTCAACACCGACGCCCAGGCGCTGCGCCGCAACCGGGCGCCGATCCAGCTGCAGATCGGCACCAACGTGACCAAGGGCCTGGGCGCCGGCGCCCGCCCGGAGATCGGCCGTGAGGCCGCTCTGGAGGACCGCGAGCGCATCGCCGAGGCGATCGACGGCGCCGACATGCTGTTCATCACCGCCGGCATGGGTGGCGGCACCGGCACCGGTGCCGCGCCGGTGGTGGCCGAGGTGGCCAAGGAACTGGGTATCCTGACCGTCGCCGTGGTGACCAAGCCCTTCATCTTCGAGGGCAAGCGCATGCGGGTCGCCGAGCACGGCCTCAAGGCACTGGCCGAGCACGTCGATTCCCTCATCATCATCCCCAACGACAAGCTGCGTGCAGTGCTGGGCGGCGGCGTCAAGCTGGCCGAGGCCTTCCAGGCCGCCAACGACGTCCTGCACAGCGCGGTCGGCGGCATCGCCGAGATCATCAGCAACCCCGGTATGATCAACGTCGACTTCGCCGACGTGCGCACGGTGATGAGCGAGGTTGGCATGGCCATGATGGGCACCGCGGAGTCGGCCGGCGCCGACCGCGCCCGCACCGCCGCCGAGGCCGCCGTGAAGAGCCCACTGCTGGAGAACGTCGACCTGCGCGGCGCCCGCGGCGTGGTGGTCAACATCACCTCCGACGACAGCCTGACCATGGACGAGTTCTACGAGGTGATGCAGACCATCCAGGGCTTCACCGCCGAAGAGGCCACGGTGATCGTCGGCACCGCCATGGACCCGGAGATGGGCGATACCCTGCGCGTGACCATGGTCGCCACCGGGCTCGGCAACCCGCTCGCCAAGCCGCAGCAGAAGCCGCAGGTCGTGGTCGACAATGGCCTCGCAACTGGTACCTATGGCGGCATGGCCGGGCGCGGCGAGATGAGCGAGCCCGACCTGGAGATCCCCACCCACATGCGCATCAACCCCAACCGCAGCCGCGCCGGCTCGGGCATGGACAGCACCCTGTCGATGTCGCACGGCATCGACGAGATCGCCAACATTCCCGCCTTCTTGCGCCGGCAGGCGGACTGACACCTCGATGAGCTGTGAATAACGATACAATCCCTGCATGATCAAGCAGAAAAGCATCAAGACCATCGTACGCGCGACCGGTGTCGGGCTGCATTCCGGGCAGAAGGTGACCCTCACCCTGCGCCCGGCGGCGCCCGATACCGGTATCTTTTTCCGACGCGTCGATCTGGCCGAGCCGGTCGTCTTCCGGGTCGACCCTCATCTGGTCAGTGATACCCGCCTGTGCTCCGCCCTGGAGTGCGATGGTGCGCGGGTCGCGACCGTAGAACACCTGATGTCCGCCCTGGCCGGGCTGGGCATCGACAACCTGTACATCGACATCGACGCCGCCGAGGTGCCTATCCTGGACGGCTCCGCGGCGCCCTTCGTCTACCTGCTGCAGTCGGCCGGCATCGACGAGCAGGAGGCTGCGCGCCGCTTCATCCGCGTCAAGCGGAGCGTGCGCGTCGAGGAGGGCGACAAGTGGGCCGAGGTTGCTCCCTATGACGGCTTCAGCATCCGCTTCCGGATCGATTTCGAGCACCCCGTGCTGAAACGTTCCGGTGGCGAGATCTGCATCGACTTCGGCGAAACCTCCTACGTCAGGGAGATCAGCCGTGCACGCACCTTCGGCTTCATGAACGAGGTGGAGTACCTGCGCGCCAATGGCCTTGCCCTCGGCGGCAGCCTGGACAACGCCATCGTCATGGATGAGTTTCGCGTCCTCAACACGGACGGCCTGCGCTACGCCGACGAATTCGTCAAGCACAAGGTGCTCGACGCCATCGGCGACTTCTACCTCGCCGGACACCCGATCATGGGCGCCATCAGCGCCTACAAGTCCGGCCACGGCCTCAACAACCAGTTGCTGCGCGCTTTGCTCGACGACGCCAGCGCCTGGGAGTGGGCCAGCTTCAGCGACCCCGCCAGCACGCCGCCTGGCCTCGCCAGACTCAACGCGGCCATGGCCGCCTGATGCTGGGCATCCGGCTGCTGCTTGGCCTGGTCGGCATCGTCCTGGTGCTGACCCTGCTCGGCTACACGGTCAGCCGCGACCCGCGCTGGCTGCGCCTGGCGGGCATCGGCCTCAAGGCCGGTCTGGCCCTGGTGGTGATCCTGATGCTGCTCTACCTGTTGGAGCGCGTGCTGATCGCACTGTAGGCGGCAATTCGACAAGGCACCCACCCCGGCAAGACTTGGCGAACCATCTCCGACCTTGTTTCACGGTCATCAGAGCACGGCAACGTGCGGATCGAGTTGCAGGCGATAGACACCGGGCGCGGTCTCCTGGCCGAACAGGCGCAACAAGGGGGAGAGTTCCCGACGCTGCGTCGCGGCCGGCCTGGCGCTGCCGGCGAAGGTGAGCGGCCGGCCCGGTTGCCAGACTGCCGTGCCGTCGAAGCTGAGGGCCGCGTCACCGAGGGTGCTCAGCCGGCAGTTCAGGCCTGTGCCGGCACCGTCCAGGTCGAGGCGGTAGTCGCCCAGCGGACGCACCGAGGTCAGGCTGGAAGTGGCATCCCGCCAGACCAGCTCGGCCCGGCCGGCAAATTGCCCACCGACATAGCGCAGGCCATCCGAACTCAAGGTCAGGTGGCCTCCCGGTGCCGCCGCGCGCAAGGTTGGGGACAGGCTGCCAAGCAGGGATGCCGGCATCTCGAGGTGCGCGGCGTACACCGTCAGGCCAGCGCGCCCGGCAGACATGTCCAGGATGACTTGCCCACTGCCTGCCGCCAGCACGCTGACGCGCAGGCGCCCGCGCACGAGGTCGCCGGCGCGCAGCTGCCACTGGATCGCGCTCAATGTAACCGCACTGCCATGCGGCAACATGGCCTGCAGGCTGCCGCTGCCGCGCCAAAACGTACCGCGCACCCCGCCCAGGCTGAGTACATCGTTACTGACTCGCCGCAAGCCCAGGTCCCACCAGGTCGCCGGGGCGAGATAGACCAGCCCGGCGCAGAGGACGCAGAGCAGGCCCAGCCAGACCGCCAAGCGGCGCAGGATGCCAATCATCGTCCGCTGCCGCCCAAGACGGCTTCAAGGCTGGCCTGGCCTGGCTGCATCGCAACCACGATGCGACACGACTGCACATTCACGCCCCGGCCACGCAGCTCGAACAGCCAGTGGATCCATGTCTCCAGGGGGGCCTCGCGGGTGAGAACGCGGACGCTGTCGTCGCCCAAGGGAACCAGGCTCTGGATCTGATCGCGTAGGTCATGCGCCAGTGCACTCGCCTCGACGGTGCGTAGCAAGGTTCCCTCGGTGATCGCCACCCCCCTGCCCTGGCCAAGCAGACGTTCTATCTCGGCCACCTGCGCGGTCATCATGCGGTGCTCGGCACGCAGCACTGGCAGGCGTTGTTCCAACCTGGCGTGGGCCCGCTCCAGCGGCGCGTAGACCAAGCCGTAGAGCACACCGAAAACCATCACCGCTGCGGCAACGCCGAGCAAAGACCGCTCGCGCTCGCTGCGGCCGCGCCAAAATGCTTGGAAACGTCCGCGCAATCCAGCCGTTGTCTCAATTGCCATGCCGTCCTCCTGTCCCCGCCGGTACACCGCCCTCGCGCACCGACAGGGCCTGGCCATCGGCGCCCGGCGTCGCCGCGACCACCAAGCCTGCCTTGGACAGCCCCGCCTTGAACTCCTCCAGGCCGGCTGCCGGCGTGGCCGCATCGAAATGCAGGATCGCCGTGCCGTCGCGGTATTCGACCTGCCTCGGCGCCCCCATACCGGCCGGCCATGTGCTGCCGACCCGGCTCAGCAGGACCAGGAAGCCGCTCTCGATCCCACCTTCGGCCGCCTGCATGGCCCGCAGCCGTTCAGCCACTTGCCAGGCCGGATCGACGATGGATGCATGGGCAGGCAACGCGCGTTCTGCCAGGCCGTGCAACTCGCTCCGGAGGCGATCCTCCTCACGTGCCAGCAAGCCCCAGTCGACCGCTAGCCCGACCACCTGGATAAGCACCAGGAGGGCCAAGCCAGAAGCCAGGCTGCGTGCCAGCGCCTGCCAGTCAGGCCGGCCCCGGCGTGGTGCGAGGGTCCCCTGCAGCAGGTCCGGGCCGGCCGGCCAACCCGCTTCACGCCAAGACCAAGTGCCGAGGTCGTGCACCGGCAGACCCAGCACAGCCTGCCAGCCGGCCACATCAACCGGGTGCAGGGCGCTACCCTGATAGACGTCCAGCCGTCCTGGCAGCGGACCGGCCAGGTTCAGGCTGGCCGGCGGATCACCGGCGTCGACGGCGTGCCCCTGCCAGGGTCCCTGGCGGATCACGGCACCGTCCTCGTGGCGAAGAACCGACCAGGCATCCGATCCGACAGGCAGCAACAGGGATTCCGGCAGCACCGCGGCAATGACAAGGCCACGCGCCTTGAGTGCGTTCAGGCTGGCCGTCAGCCAGGCCTTGTCGACCACCGCCAACCAACTCGTACCGTGTGGGTCGAGGCCGAGCCAGGCGACATGCAACTGCTCGGCCTCACTCAGGGCATGCGCCTCGGCAGCGCCAGGCAGCAGCCCTTGCAGCTTGTGGATAGGCAGATTGGGCAGGCTTGCCGGTACAAGGTTGACCAAGTCGGCGGCCAGGACCAGATGGCAACGCCTTGCCCTGGGCAGCTTGTCTAGGCCTGAGCCCGCGCCAGCGACTCGGTCATCATCACCGCGCAGCACCCAAGCGCACTCGTTGCCGTCGCGCAAACTGTCCCGGCGCAGGTAGAGACGCAGTTCGCTCACAGCGCGGCCCTCCATATCAGGTTGGGAAAATTGCGACCATTGCGCCGATAGAGCGCCTGGCTGCCCACACCCACGCGGGCACGTCTGACTTGGGCGGTGACCAGGAAATACTCGCTGGCGAAGGCGATCTGACGCTCGTCCAGTCTTGCGCCGTCGCCGAGTGCATTGCGCAAGTCGCCCAGATTGCGGAAGTGGGCCCGGTCGCGCTGGTCGGCAAGGGCGTAGGCATCATCCAAGCCAAGGTTGCCGGATAGGGCGGCCAGCAGTTCCGGGGCGGCGGTGTTGACGTTGACTCGGCTGTAGGTGGGCAACACGGTGACATAGGGGTGCAGTTGGCTGAGCAATCTCGCGTTCATGCCACGCACTGGCAGCAGTTCGCTCAGGTTGACAATGGGCCGATTGGCGCAGCCAACCGGTTCTGGCAGCTGGTGATAATAACCGTTCTCCGCGCCGGCCGGACCGAGCGGTTCGCTGTCGGCGTCGAGCCAGTCGGCAACGGCATCGGCCAGTTCGGTAGGCAAGCGCAGGTTGGCCAGCAGACGACGGAATATGGTCAGCTGGGTGGCATCCACGCGGCCGGCGCGTACTAGATTATTGACATTGAAACGGCCGTCCTGGTCTCTGATGCGACCGTCGACTCGAAACCCTTCCGCCTCCACCGGCGGCATGCCGCGCGCCCATGCTTCGCCCAGGTGGTCGACGCTGTTCTGCAGGCTGTCATCCAGGATCACCGCCGCGGCCCATTGCTCGGCAGCACGCAATACCCAGCGCGCCTGATCGAGGTCGGCGGCGTTTTCCAGCTTGCGCCATTGCACGTGGATGCGCAGGCTGAACTGGCTGGCGGCGATAGCGGCCAATGCCAAGATCAGCATGGCGACGATGACCGCGGCACCACGCTGACGTCGCCTCATTGCAGGCGAAACACCCGACGCAGGTGGCGCCCGTCCGGCCAGGCCAGCACCATGGCAACGGCACGCGGTAGCTGGCCGAACTGGACCGCACCCCACGCCGGCTGCCATACGCCTACGCCATCGAGATATCGGAATTCCACGCTGGCCAGGCCATCCAGCAACTCTGCCTCGATCGGCTCGGGCGTCTGGCGGAGGAGGGACAGGGAACTCCGGGTCAGGCGGCCGTCAGCATAACGGTAAAATATCCGCATCAAGCCCTCCGTATGGTCGGCGGGCAATTGCCGGTCCAGGCTGAACTCGGCAGCACCGCTGTCGTCGCGCTCCGCCCTGAAGCCCGGCCGGCCTGCGGCGAGCGGAATGGAGGCGGCGACGGCATCCTGGAGATCACTCTCGATGCTGGCAAATACGACAGCCAGGTTCTGCCACCTCACCATCTCTGCTCGGGCGTGGCGCTCAGCCGTCAGCACGGCGTCGAGGGCCCGGTAGCTGGTGACCGTGAAGACGGAGAGCAGGACCAGCGCGATCAACACCTCCAGCAGGGTGAAGCCGGCGCTTTCTCGACATGCCATGTTCAACGGTCCGGCTCGACAAGGAAGGCAACGATCCGGCGCAACTGACGCCCCGGCTCGGTAACATCCGCCACCGCCACCTCGAGACGGCGGAAGCGGGGATTCGGTGTCGTCTTGACCTCCTCACGCACGAGGAAGCGGTAGCCTGCCATCTCTTCGTCGTGTTCCCGCACGCCAGGCTCGGGCCAGTCGCCCCGTGCCGTACGCTCGGCAGCGACGTTCTCCGCCAGCCAGAGAGCAAGCAGATGGCTGCGGTATTCCAGTGCACCATTGCTGCCGGCACCGCTGGCGCGCAGTGCGGCTGTCAGACCGATGGCCACGATGGCCAGAGCGATCAGCACCTCGAGCAGGGTGAAACCCCCAGCGCGTTGCATCAGGAGCGCCCTGCCGGCACGACCTCGACCCGGAAGCCTGCCTCATCAGCCACCACTCGGCTGCGTGCCTCACCCAGGGTCAGGTCAACACTCAACCG
>JAQVJE010000016.1 GCA_028695325.1 Gallionellaceae bacterium | reverse complement strand
GTACTTCATGCCCCGGCCGCCGCCATCAGGGCCAGGGTGCGCGCGGCCTCGTCGGGGTCGAGGCGGGTGAGGGCGTAGCCGACGTGGACGATGACGTAGTCGCCCACCGCCACCTCGGCCACCAGGGCCAGGGAGACCTCCTTGCGGACGCCGCCCAGTTCCACGACGGCGAGGTCGCCGTCCCGGATCTCCGCCACGCGGGCGGGTATGGCTAGACACATGGCTCTTTCCTCTCGATCCAAGGCTGCATTGCAGCGCCGGCGACGGCGGGGTTCAAGGCCGCAGGCGGCCGGGTCATGACCAAGGTCAAGCCGCCCTCGCCACGCCCTCGGCCAGCCAGTCCAGCCAATCGGCCATGCCGGCTCCGCTCACCGTCGAGACCTGGATCACCCTGAGGTCCGGCTTGACCCGGCGGGCGTACTCGATGCAGCGCTCGACGTCGAAGCTTAGGTGGGGCAGCAGGTCCACCTTGCTGAGCAGCATGAGGTCGGCGGCGTGAAACATGTCGGGGTACTTGAGCGGCTTGTCCTCGCCCTCGGTCACCGACAGGATCACCACCTTGTGTGCCTCGCCGAGGTCGAAGGCGGCCGGGCAGACCAGGTTGCCGACGTTCTCGATCATCAACAGGCTGCCCGTCTCCGGCTCCAGCCTGGCCAGGGCCTGGCCGACCATGTCGGCGTCCAGGTGGCAGCCCTTGCCGGTGTTGACCTGGATGGCCGGGGCGCCGGTGGCGCGGATGCGCTCCGCATCATGGCTGGTCTGCTGGTCGCCCTCGATCACTGCCACCGGCAGCTGGCCGGCCAGGGCCTCGATGGTCTTCACCAGGAGGGTGGTCTTGCCGGAACCGGGGCTGGACACCAGGTTGACCGCGAAGATGCCGCGTGCCGCCAGCCAGCGCCGGTTGTCCGCCGCGATGCGGTCGTTCTTGCCCAGGATGTCCTGCTCGATGCGCAGCATGCGCTCCTGGCTGAGGCCGGGCGCATGGGCGTGCGCCGGCCCGAGGCCGTAGTGGAGGTCGTGGCCGTGTTCGTGCACGGGGGCGCCGGCATGCAGCTCGGCCTCGTCGTGGCCATGGCCGTGGGGCGTCCCCTCCGGGTGCAGGTCGCCGTGGCCGTGCTCCGCGCTGGCGCCGTCGTGGTCGTGCGCGTGGTCGTGGTCGTGGCTGTGAGCGTGCGGATGCGGGTGGCTGTGCGCGGTGCCATCGGCATGCTGGTGCTGGTGTTCGTGCTCATGCACGTGCGGGTGCGCGTGATGATGGTGGTGCCCCACCAGACCGTGACTGCCCCCGTGGACATGGCGGTAGACCGTGCCATCCGCCCCGACGTGTTCGTGTTCGTCACCCTCGATCCGGGTCTCGCCCTGGCCGCAGCCGCATACCGTGCACATGTATTTCTCCTGTCCTATTCAACCAGCAGGTCCTTGACCCGCATCTCCAAGCCCCCGGTGGGCTGCACCTGGTAACTGCCGCAGCGCGGGCAGGCCGCATACAGGGCCTCTATCGCCACGCCCTCGGCGCATTGCATGCACCAGCCGAAGCCGGGCGTTTGTTCGTACACCACTGTTGCACCCTCGGCCGGGCCGCCGCGCAGCACGGCGTCCATGCAGAAACGCAGCGCCTCCACCTCGACGCCGGCCAGCGCCCCAATCTCCAGGCGTATTTCCTTGACCCGGGTGCAGCCGGAACCGGCCACCGCGTCCTCGACGATGCGCATCACGCCCTCGGCCAGGGACATCTCATGCATCGCCCACCTCCACGCAGCAGGCCACGCAGGGGTCCATGGCCAGCACCAGGCGGCGGGCCCGCACCGCCAGGTCGTCGCCGTCCGGCTGGGCGCGCAGGGCCGCCTCCAGCGGGCCACCGGGCTGGAAGTTCCACTCCGTCGGAGCGACGATGCGATATTGCGCGATGCGCCCATCGGCGACCTGCAGAGCGTGGATGAGCAGCCCGCGCGAGGTCTCCACGGCGGCCATGCCGACGCCGGGTGCCGGGCTCCAGGCGGCCGCCAGGTCGTCGCCGTCGCCGGCCAGACGCTCGGGCAGGCGGGCCAGTTCGAGCAGGCGGGCGAGCATGCGGGCGCCGACGCCGGGGCCGTATTCGGCCGCCCAGGCCTGCAGCAGCGGTTCATTCTGGCAGCGGGCCAGGGCGCCGGTCTCGGCGCCGCCGCCGGCCAGGCGCGGGCGCATGGCGTAGTCCTCGTCGGCCAGGGCCTGGCCGGCGATGTCGATGATCGGGCGTGCACCCAGGCGCGCCAGAGAGGGTAGCAGGGGTAGGCGGCCGAAGCCGCTGTCGCGCTCGCCCAGGCGGTCGAACAGCTGCGCCAGCGGGGTCGCCGCCCGCGCCCGCCAGGCGTTGAAGGCGGCCAGGCCGCGGCGCCCGGACACCCGCGCCAGCCAGGCCGGCGCCGCCTCGCCCAGCAGGTCGTCGGCCAGCAGGGCGGCTACCGCCGGCGCCCCGCCGCCGGACTGGCGCAGGCGGCGCAGGGCCTCCGCCTGGCCGGCCATGCCCTCCTCGCGTGGCCAGTCGAGCAGCAGGCGCCAGGCATGCTCGCCCGCCAGCTCGGCCAGCAGCCGCTCGCGCCGGCCGGCCGGCGTCCCCGTGCAGGCCGCCCCGGTGGCTGCCGCCACCGCCAGCTCGGCGGCCGTGCGCTGGGCCTGCCCGCATAGGCTGAACAACATGCTGACCAAGGGGGCGGCCCGTTCCGGCGCCTGGCCGAGCAGCAGTTTTTGCGCCAGCGGCCGCCGGGTCGTGCGCAGGCTGACCTCGGGCGCGCCGCCGGGACGGCGTCTGAGACCGATCTCGATGCGGCCTTCCGGACTGCCGGTCATGCCGCGGCCTTGGGCAGGAAGGTGCGCAGGAAGCCGCGCCGGCCCGCATCGGGTTGCTCGCCGGCGGCTGCCGGCGTGCCCTTGAACACCTCCTCCAGGACCGCCTCGGCCACCGCCAGGGCGTCTGCCTGGCTGGCGCACCCGGCCATCGGCGAGATCAGCGGGCAGGAGAAATACAGCCCGACCCCCTCTTCCCGCGCGGCGGTGAACTCGTACTGACCGGAGGGCAGGTCGAGCACGCGCCGGCTCAGGTCGGGGGCGTCGTCCGGCCCGGCCGGCACCGCCACCAGGTTCATGAACCAGGGCGTCAGCAGTACCCCTAGCCAGTAGGCCTGCCAGGGCCGGAAGCCCAGCGCCGCCACCGCCAGGGCGGGGTTGACGATGGGCAGGCCGGCCATGCGTTCGGCGGCGATGCGGCCGAAGGTGGCCTCCAGCAGGGCGGAGGGGTCGTTACGCGTGTCTGTCATCCAGCACCATGAATTGTTCCTTGGCGCCCTCGCAGTTGGGGCAGCACCAATGCGCGGGCAGGTCGGCGAAGGCGGTGCCGGGGGGCACCTGCCAGACCGGGTCGCCCGCGGCCGGGTCGTAGACGTACCAGCATATCTTGCATTCCAGGCGGGCGCGAGGATCGAGGCGCGCGCTGTCGCCGAGATATGAACCTTCGAAGGTCAGCATGGCGGCCTCAACCCAGCCAGTCCAGCACCTCGGCCAGGCGCTCGCCGCTGTCGGCGAGGTCCTCCGGCGCGGCGCGCGCCACCTCCGGCACGTCGGCGATCTCGATGGTGTTGAGTATGAGGGCGTCCGAGGCGTTGAAGTACTGCACCCACCACACCCTGGGCACCGCAGTGGCGGTGATTCGGCAGTTGCCGTAGCCGCGCGACAGTATGGTCACACCGCCGCGCCCCAGGGCGGCGTCGAGGTAGTCGCCGTCGCCCGGGGTGAAGGGCAGCAGGGTGAGGTTGATGACGTGGTGAGTCGCGCCCTGGCGCAGCTGTTCCTCGATCTCGGCCAGCAGGGCGGGGGCGTTGGCCACGCCCTCGCCGGCCGCGGGGCGGACGATGGCGTCAAAGGGTGCCACCGGGGCGCGCAACAGGGCCGGTACATCGGCCACCTCGAGGGTGTCCGACACGGCCAGGCCGGCGGCCAGGACACGCTGGCGCCAGACCCCGGCGAACACGCTCTCCTGGGTCAGGACCAGCTGGTCACCGGCCTCGACGCGGGCGCTCACCTCGCCCTCGCCGAGCACCTGGCCGATGAGTTCGATGTCCCCCACCCCCAGGCCGCCGAGGTCGAGCGTGCCGTTCCGCCCGGCGGCCAGCAGAGCGTGTACCGCCTCCAGCACGTGGCGGGCGTCGTCGCGCCCGGCCAGGTGTTCCGGCTCTGGCAGCGGCGGTGGCCGGTAGGTATGCATGTCGTGCGGCATCTCCATGTAGTTGAGTGTCTCGTCGGCCGGCTGCGAGCCGGGGCCGATGGCGATGACGGGTATGCTGAACGGTTTCATGGCGGCCTCAGTGGCAGGAAGTGGAGGATGCGGCGGCGACCGGGATGCCGACCGTGGGCGGGCGGCTGGGGGCGGCGGCCAGGATCTCGCAGAAGCGGGCGACATAGGCGATCCAGTCCTGCATGCCCGACAGGGTGCCGAGGTAGGCGCCGTCGCGCAGGAACACCAGGCTGGGCCAGCGGTTGAAGCCGTAGCGGGCCTGCGCGGTGGCCTCCAACTCCGGCGCCAGCACGGCGGCCTGCAGGCGGTCGCGGTGGATGGCCAGCAGTTCGGGCAGCACCACGGCGACGTCCAGGCATTCCGGGTATTGCACCGGGTTGCCGCCACAGAACAGCACCCGGTTACCGGGCTCGGCCAGCCAGCCGTCGAGATCGTCCTCGGTCTTCAGTACCAGGCCGACGGTCTGGGCCAGCCGGTCCAGCAGGGGATGGTGCAGGCTCATGATGTTCCTCCTCTCAAAAACTCGGGCAATTCGGGTGGGCGGTCGATCAGGTCGGCGAAGTAGCGGCTGAGGTCGGTCTCGCCGTCCATGGCCGCCGCCAGGCCGTCCAGGGCTGCCTCGATGCGGGCGGCGGCCTCGGCGTCGATGACCTCGCGGGCGCCGTCCAGGAAGGCCAGCAGCCAGGTGCCGGGCGGCTGTTCGCCGACCAGCGCGAGGTCCAGGCGGCGCTCGCCGTCGCGCCCTGCGCACAGGGCGGTGAGGCCGTCGCAGCGCACCACCCGCATGGGAATGCCGACACACATCAGACACCACTCTCTGGCATGAAGCGGGCGTCGCCGAGGCGCCAGGCCGCCGCTTCGCTCGGGCGCCCGGCTTCGTAGGGGGCGAGGTCCAGGCTGGCCAGGGTGATCTGCTCGCCCGGGCCGGGGGGTACGCGGCGGCGTTCCGGTGCCACGCCCCAGTCGTCGAGCAGCGCCACGGCGGCTTCCACTGCACCGGGCAGGGCCGCCTTGACCGTGGCGGTCAGGCTGCCGCCGTAGTCATCCAGCATCTGGGGCTGCATGCCGACCAGTACCAGGGCATCCGGCCGCCACCCGCGCAGGGCAGCCACCGCCAGCACCTCCTGGAAACCGGTCTGGTGCAGGCTCATCTTCTTGGCGCCGAGGAAGGCTGGCACCTCGCTGTCGCGCGCGATCTTCAGGGTGCCCGGCGCCAGGCCGTAGTCGACGGCATCGAACACCAGCAGGCGCCGGCAGCTCTCGACATAGGGCAGCAGGTAGAGCCCCTGGGTGCCGCCGTCCATCAGGCGTACCGAGGGGCGGAAGCGCCATTGCCGGTGCAGGGTCTCCAGGGCGCGGATGCCGAAACCTTCGTCGGCCCACAGCAGGTTGCCGATGCCGAGGACCAGGGTGTCACAGGCGGGGTCGAGGGACGGGCCTGCCACGGGGTGTGTAACAGCGGCGGCGGAGTTGGTGGTGGTGGTCATGCGGGGCCTTTCTCAGGGACGGGCGGAACGGCGCAGGGCGCGCCAGGCCTGGTGGAGGTCGAAGGCGGCCTGCCAGGCGGTCCACAGGGTGGGGTCGGTGCCGAAGTGGCCGGCCAGGCGCAGGGCGGTGTCCGGGCTGATGCCGCGGCGGCCGTTCAGGAGTTCGTTGACGCGGCGGCGCGATACGCCGAGCAGGCGGGCCAATTCGCCCTGGCTCATACCGCTGGGGGCGAGGAAGTGGCTACGCAACATGCTGCCCGGATGGGGGGGCTGGCGTCCCGACATGCCGGGCGGGATGGGCAAAAAAAGACGGGCCGCCACACCCGGAAGGTGTGGGGCACCGACAAATCCCGCTGTGAAGGAGCACGGAGGGAGAGACTTGGACATTGCGTGTGCGACCGGGTTCCGGGTTCAGGGCCGGTCGTCCTTGAACAGGCGCCAGCCGGACAGCATGGTCGACACCATGCTCTGGCGCGACATGATGTCCTCGCGGACGGCGGCGTAGACGTGCATCATCACGAACAGCACCATCACCCACATACCGAGGTGGTGCCAGGTGTGCACGTCCTGGCTCTGGCCGAACAGAGGAATCACCCAGGAGCTGAACAGGACGTGCGACCAGCTGCCTGCCTGGGCACCCTCGCCGTAGAGGGCGAAGCCGGTGCAGATCATGAACACCATGGTGAGGGTGACCATGAAGAACATGGACAGCTGGGCCAGCGGGTTGTGGCCGACGTATTTCTTCGGGTCCGGTTCCAGGAACAGATACCAGCGCAGCTCGAACAGCACCTCGCTCCACCACTTGCGGTTGCTGAGGGGCAGTTTGAACAGCTGGCGGGCGTGGTGGTTGCCGACGAAGGCCCAGTAGATGCGGCCGAGGAAGCCGACCAGGAGGATGTAGCCGGCGGCGAAATGGGCGAAGCGGATATAGCCCATGATGAAGTGCTCGCTCGCCTCGCCCGGCATGCTGGGCAGGGGCGAACCAATGAAATAGCCGCTGATGGCCAGCACCGTGATGGCCACGGCGTTGACCCAGTGCCACAGGCGTACCGGCGCCTCGTAGACGTAGATCGCCTTGACGGTGCGGCCGTGGGCCGCGGCTTCCTGCATGTCTTGTGCTGAGAGCATGTCTGTCTCCTTGGTGGGGAGTGAGGGGCGAGGGGCGGGGCAAACCCCGCTGCCTCCCCCTCACCGGCTGCCGTTTAGCGAACGCGGACCCGGGTCATCTCCTGGCCGTCCGGCGCCATCACATGGGTCGAGCAGGCGAGGCAGGGATCGAAGCTGTGCAGGGTGCGCAGGATCTCCAGGGGCTGGTCGGCCTTGGCCAGCGGGGTGTTCATCAGGCTGGCCTCGAAGGCGCCGATCTGGCCCTTGTGGTCGCGCGGGCTGCCGTTCCATGTGGTGGGCACCACGCACTGGTAGTTGTCGATTTTGGTGTCCTTGATACGCACCCAGTGGCCGAGCGCACCGCGCGGTGCCTCGGTGAAGCCGGCGCCCTGGGCCGTCTTGGGCCAGGTGGAGGGCTCCCACTTGTCGACGTTGGCGGTGTTGAGGTCGCCGGCCTTCAGGTTGGCCATCAGCTTGTCGAACTGCTCCAGCTGCAGCTTGGCGCAGTAGAGGGTCTCGATGCCACGGGCGGCGGTGCGGCCGAGGGTGGAGAAGAGGGCGGTGACCGGCACGTCGAGTTTCTTCAGCACGGCGTCGATGGTGTCGCGGATGAATGGGTACTGCTTCGGCTGCACGTAGCCCAGCAGCATGCGCGAAAGGCAGCCTACCTCCATAGCGTGGCCGCGCCAGCGCGGCGCCTTGATCCAGGAATACTTGCCGGATTCGTCGAGCTCCTGGATGTTGGTCTTGCTGCCCTTGGTCTTGGGGCCGAGCACAAAGTTGGGCTCGGTGACGCCGTCGAAGGGGTGCAGGCCCTTGCTCTCGTCGGCGTACTTGTACCAGGAGTGGGTGACGAATTCCTGGATCTGCTCGGGGTCCTTGAGGTCCACCGCGTGCACCTTGCCGAGGTCGCCGTTGATGATGGCGCCGCGCGGCAGCAGCAGGTTGGCGGCCGAGTAGTCGTTGGCCTTGTCCGGGATGTCGCCGTAGGACAGCACATTCTTCGACGACAGGCCGCCGCCATATAGCCAGCCCTTGTAGAAGGAGGCGATGGCCAGCAGATCGGGGATGTAGACCTGCTCGACGAACTCCATGGTGCGGTCGATGATGGACTTCACCAGGTTGAGGCGCTCCATGTTGATCGCCCCGACGGCGCCGGTGCCGTCCAGGTTGATGGCGCAGGGTACGCCGCCCACCAGCCAGTTGGGGTGGGGGTTCTTGCCGCCGAAGATGGTGTGTACCTTGACGATCTCCTTCTGGAAGTCGAGTGCCTCCAGGTAGTGCGCCACCGCCATCAGGTTGGCCTCGGGCGGCAGCTTGTAGGCCGGGTTGCCCCAGTAACCGTTCATGAACGGGCCGAGCTGACCGCTCTCGACGAACTTCTTCAGGCGGTTTTGCAGGTCGCGGAAATAGCCGGGCGAGGACAGCGGCCAGTTGGAAATGCTCTGGGCCAGCTCGGAGGTCTTCTTCGGATCCGCCTTCAGCGCCGACACCACATCCACCCAGTCGAGGGCGTGCAGGTGATAGAAGTGCACCAGATGGTCGTGCACGTACAGGTTCAGCTGCATCAGGTTGCGGATGGTGTTGGCGTTCTCCGGGATCTTGATGTCGAGGGCATCCTCCACCGCCCGCACCGAGGTCAGCGCGTGGGTGCCGGTGCAGACGCCGCAGATGCGCTCGGTGAAGGCCCAGGCGTCGCGCGGGTCGCGGCCCTTGAGGATGACTTCCAGCCCGCGCCACATGGTGCCAGTGGAGACGGCGTTGCGGATGGTGTTGCTGGAGTCGAGGTTGACCTCGACGCGCAGGTGGCCCTCGATGCGGCAGACCGGGTCGACGACGACGCGCTTGCCGGAGTTGTCCAGTTTGAAGCCTTGAGTTTCGTAAGCCATGGTCGCTCCTGTCCGTTACTTGTTGCCGTTGGTCTGGTCCATACGGCCGCGCTTGATGGCACTCACCGCGGCGTGCGCCACCACCGCCGCGCCCACCACGCCGGCCGCCGCTGCGCCCACCTGGTCGGCGTTGGCCTCGACGCCGAAGCTGTTGATGCCGGTGACGCGGTCGTAGAACGAGCCCTTGTCCCAGAAGCCGTCCTCGGAGCAGCCGATGCAGCCGTGGCCGGACTGGATCGGGAAGGACACGCCGCCGTTCCAGCGTGTGGTGGAGCAGGCGTTGTAGGTGGTGGGGCCTTTGCAGCCCATCTTGTAGAGGCAGTAACCCTTGCGCGCCGCCTCATCGTCCCAGGCCTCGACGAACTGGCCGGCGTCGAAGTGGGGCCGGCGGTAGCACTTGTCGTGGATGCGCTGGCCGTAGAACATCTTCGGGCGGCCCTGGCGGTCCAGTTCGGGGATCTTGTCGAAGGTCAGCATGTAGGTCACCACGCCGGTCATCACCTCGGCGATGGGCGGGCAGCCCGGCACCTTGATGATGGGCTTGCCGGAGATGACCTTGTCGATCGGGGTGGCGCGGGTCGGGTTCGGCTTGGCGGCTTGCACGCAGCCCCAGGAGGCGCAGGCGCCCCAGGCGATCACCGCCTTGGCGTCGGCGGCGGTCTCCTTGAGCACCTCGACGAAGGGCCGGCCGCCGTGGATGCAGAACATGCCGTCCTCATTGAGCGGCGGGTTGCCCTCCACGGCCAGGATGTAGTTGCCTTTGTACTTCTGCTTGATCTCCGCGATGATCGCCTCGGCTTGGTGGCCGGCGGCGGCCATCAGGGTGTCGTCATAGTCGAGCGACAGCATCGACAGCACGACGTCCTTGGCGAGCGGATGGGCGGAACGGATGAACGATTCCGAGCAGCAGGTGCACTCCAGGCCGTGCAGCCAGATCACCGGCGTGCGCGGTTTGCTCTCCATGGCGTGGGCGATCCTGGGTACGAAGGACGGCGCGAGGCCGAGGGACGCAGCGGTCAGGCTGCAGAACTTGATGAAGCTGCGACGGGTGATGCCCTGCCTGCGCATCACTTCGTAAAAGGTTTCCGTCATGTCTCTCCTCCTGGCGGTCGTCTGTGAGTGGCCTGCTAGCCACTACAAGAACCATGCCAGGTAGGGGATTTATTTTTTAACCATAAAAATCAATAAATTGAAAAAACAAAAGAGCGGAACGCGGATTATATGTATACGTGTTTTTCGATTAATCGCGGCAAATTGTTAATGCGGTTTACCTTTTATTGCCGGGCCGTGGGCAGCGGCAGGGTGATGACGAATTCCGCCCCGCCCTCCGGATGGTTGCCGGCCGTCAGCCGGCCGTCATGGCGCTCGACGATGCCGTAGCTGATCGCCAGGCCGAGGCCGGTGCCCTTGCCCACCGGTTTGGTGGTGAAGAAGGGCTCGAAGACGTGCGGCATGTGTTCGGCCGGGATGCCGGGGCCGTTGTCGTGGAAACGCGTCTCCACCTCGTGGCCGACCCGGCTTGCACTGATCCGCAACACCGGTTGTGGCAGGCCGGCGGTAGCGTCGCAGGCGTTTTCCACCAGGTTCATCACCACCTGTTGCAGTTGGCCGGGCGAGCCGACGACATTGATGCCTTCGGGCAGGTCGAGCACGACCCGGAAACCGTCGGCGGTGGCCTTGCTGACCCAGTGCACGGCACGCTCAATGACCTGGGTGAGGTTGAAGGACTGGAAGGCGTTGCGGTCGACGGCGGAGAAGCGCTTCAAGCTGTCGACGATGTCGCGGGTGCGTTCGGCGCCCTCCACCGTGCCCTCGATCAGCGACGGCAGGTCGTCGAGTACGCGGTCGATGCGCAGTTCGCCGCGCAGGCCGGCCAGCGTCGCCGCCGGCACGCCGTCGTGCAAGGCGCCGAGGTAGCGGCGCAGGCGTTCCATGTAGCGCTGCAGGGCGTAGACGTTGCCGAGGACGAAGCTGATGGGGTTGTTGAGCTCGTGCGCGACGCCCGCCACCAGGCGGCCGAGGGAGGCCATCTTCTCGGAGTGCAGGAGCTGCTGCTGGGTCTTCTGCAGGTCTTCGTGGGCAAGGCGCAGGGCCTCATAGGCGCGCCGCAGTTCGCCCACCGGACGGCCGGTGATGACCACCCCCACCTGCGCCCCGGCGTGGTTGTGACGCGGCGTACAGTTGAGCGACACCGGCATGGCGTTGCCATCCTGGCCGCGCAGGTTGAGTTCGCAGTCGTGCACGACGCGGTCGCCGTGGCCGGTGAACAGCCGCTCGGCGGTGGCACGCGAGCCGTCGTCGGCAAACAGTTCGAATACCGGCCTGCCTACCAGGGTCTCCGGCGGGCCGCCGGCGAAGGCGAGCAGGGAGGGGTTGACCTCCTCGATGCGGCCGCCGCGGTCGCACACCACCAGGATGTCCGACATGGAGGACAGCACCGACATGACGAAGCGCTGCGACTCCTCCAAGGCGGTGTTCTTCTCCTCCAGGGCGACCTCGTACTGGAGGAGGTCGTTGTAGACCTCGTCCATCTTGCGGATGACCTCGATCCAGACTTCCTCGCCAAGGGCGTCGCCGACCGCGCTCAGGATGGGTTCGGGCAGGCCGGGTTTCTGCGGCTTGGACATCAATGCACCGTGCAGGCCATGCAGGGATCGAATGAGCGCACCACGTGCTGGACCACGGTGAGGTCGCCGTCCGGTACCGCCATGCCGGCCAGGGCCTGCTCCAGGGCGCCCGGGGTGCCGGCGGAGTCGCGCGGCGAGAAGTTCCAGGTGGTGGGGGCGACGATCTGGTAGCGTGCGATGCGACCCTGGCGCACCGTGAGCCAGTGGCCCAGGCTGCCGCGTGCCGCCTCGGTGAGTCCCACCGCCTCGCCGTCCGCCGGCAGCCCGGCCTCGACGCACCAGGGGGCGCCCGGCTCGACCGCGCGCAGCCAGGTCTCCATGACCGGCACCACGATGGCCAGCTCCAGCATGCGGGCCAGGACGCGGGCGGTGACGCTGGCGCCACGCTCGGCCACCCAGGCGCGCACCAGGGGGTGGCCGGCGACCATCTGGCGGGCTAGGGCGCCGGTTTCCACCACCGCGTCGCCGTAGCGGGGGGCCTTGCACCAGGTATAGGCAGCGGCCTTGTCGGCATTGGGGTGGGTCTGGCCGAGGCTGGGTGGCAGCGGGCCGCCGTCCAGCCAGGCGTGGCTGACGTCCTCGCTGATGGCCTCCACCTCCAGGGGTCGCACCCGGCCGTCCTGCCAAAACCCGGCCGGCCACAGGCGGCCGTCCGGGCCGGCATAGGCGCCGTAGCTGAGGAAGGTGTCGGTGGCGCGGCCGATGCGGTCCAGGCCGAGGTCCTCGGCCACGGCCAGGAAGCCGCGCAGGTCTCCGCCACCCTGGCCGCGCCAGCGTTCTAGGTCAGCCACGCTGGCAAGCTGTGCCACCGTCTCCAGGCGGTCGCCGAACAGCCGGGACTCCAGGAAGCGGCGGAAATCGCGCAGCAGGGCCAGGGTCTGCAACAGGTCGGCGGGTGCCAGCGGCCGACTGCTGCCGCCCGGGCGCAGGGACAGGGTGTGCGGCCACTTGCCGGCCAGGATGCCCATCATGTGCATGAAGGCGGCCCGCGCCGGCAGGCAGTCGTTGGCGGCCTCGCCATGAAGGGCGCGGAAGCGCGCCGCCACGGCCGGGTACCAGGGCCGGCCGGCATAGGCCGGGCGGGCGAAGTCGGGCATGAAGAAGAGGTAGAAGTGGGTCAGGTGGTCGGCCAGGTTCTCGCAGGCGGCGGTCAGGCACTCGGCCAGCTGGCCGTTGCGTGCCGGTTCCATGCCGGCCAGCCAGCGCAGGGCGGTGGCGGCGGCGATGCTCTGCGCCACCGAGCAGATGCCGCAGACGCGCGGCACCACCACCAGGGCGTCCTCGGCCGGCCGGCCCGGCAGCATCTCCTCGAAGCCGCGGTAGAGCGAGGCGCTGACGCGGGCGGCCTGGACGCGGCTGTCGTGGATGTCCAGTTGCACCTCCAGATCACCCTCGACGCGGTTGAAGGGACCGACGATGCGTCTTTGGATGCTCATTTGCCGGTCACCTTGGTCGACGGCGGCACCGCGATATGGTCGGCGACGGCGTTGTCGCGCACCCGCTTCGGGGTGGCCGACTTCGACAGGGCGGCGAGGGCGACGAACCAGGCGCGCGGCATGTCGGTGGGCAGGCCGATGGGGATGCCGGCCAGTTTCGGGGTCTGCTCGAAGGGGTGGCCGGGCGACTCGAAGCCGGGCTCGGTGCAGCGTATGCAGGCGTAGCCGCCGCGCAGGCAGGAACCCCCACCGTTCCATAGCCGGATGTTGCAGTCGGCGTGGGCCTGGGTGCCCTTGCAGCCCAGGTTCTCCATCAGGCAGCCCTGGTCGGAGGCCTTGCCGGCGCTGGCCTTGAATTCGTAGTACTCGTTGCGCGGACAGCCGTGGTGGACCAGGTGGTCGGCGTACAGGCGGGGGCGCTGGAGGGCGTCGAGCTGCTCGGCGGAGAAGCCGCCGAGGGCGATGGCCAGCAGGGTGTCCAGCACCCAGCCGGGGTGGATCGGGCAGCCGGCGACGTTGACCACCGGCAGGCCGGCAGCGGCGACGAAGCCCCGTCCGAGCAGGCCGCCCGGCGTCTCGCCGTCGTACTGCAGGCCGGTGGCGCCGCCGGGGTTCGGGCCGGCGGCGGTGATGCCGCCCCAGGCGGCGCAGCTGCCGACGGCGAGGACGTGGCCGGCCTTTGCCGCCAGCGCGCGCACCCAGTCGATCATGGGCCGGCCACTGCCGGCCAGGATGTGGCAGCGGCCGCTGCCGCGCGGCCCGGTCATCAGGGAGCCCTCGATGCACAGGATGTCGAGTCGCTTGCTGCCTTCGGCGCAGGCCTGCAGGATGGCCAGGGCCTCGTCGGCGGTCTCCTCGCTCAGGCTGGGGTGCCAGAGCAGGCGGATGCCGGCGTCGGCCAGGCGGTCGACGAGATGGGGCTGCTCGGCGTTGAGCAGGGACAGGGTGCAGCCGCCGCAGCCGCCCGACTGCAGCCAGAGCAGGTTGAGCGGCTCAGGCATCCGTAACCCGCGCTGGCCGGCCGCGACCGCGCACCGGCTCGTCGACGCCGAGGCGGCGCAGCTTGTTGCGCAGGCCCAGGCGCGACAGGCCCAGTTCGTTGGCGGCATGGGTGAGGTTGCCGTCGTGGCGGCGCAGCGTCTCGGACAGCAGGCGCGCTTCCATCGCCTCCAGGCGGCCGCCGGCCTCGCCGGCCGGCACCCAGGCCGGCGCCAGGGTCGACTGCTGGCGGATCGGCTGCGCCAGCACTGAGAGATCGAGCATGCGGCGGTCCGACAGCACCAGCATGCGCTGGATCTCGTTCTGCAGTTCGCGCACGTTGCCCGGCCAGGCATAGGCCATCATGCATTCCAGGGCATCGGGAGCGAAGCCCTCCACCCGGCGGCCGAGGCTGGCGCTGGCGCGGGCCAGGATGCGGCGGGCCAGTTCGGGGATGTCCATGGGGCGCTCGCGCAGGGCAGGCACCCTGATCGGCACCGTGGCCAGCCGGTAGAAAAGGTCCTCGCGGAAGCGGCCGGCCTTCACCTCGGCCTCCAGGTTGCGGTTGGTCGCTGCCACCACGCGCACGTCCACCGCCACCGTGCGGTTGCTGCCCAGGGGGCGGAACTCGCCCTCCTGCAGCACCCTGAGCAGCTTGACCTGGAAGGCCGCCGAGGTCTCGCCGATCTCGTCCAGGAACAGGGTGCCACCGTCGGCCTGCTGGAACAGGCCGACGCGGTCCTCTCCGGCGCCGGTATAGGCCCCCTTCTTGTGCCCGAACAGCTCGGACTCCAGCAGGGTGTCGGGCAGGGCGCCGCAGTTCTCCACCACGAATGGCCGCTCGGCGCGCGCGCTGGCGTAGTGGACGGCACGTGCCAGCAGTTCCTTGCCGGTGCCCGATTCGCCTTCGATCAGGATGGGGACGTCGTAGTGGGCGGCTCGCTCGACCATGGTGCAGACCGCCTGCATGGGGCTGTTGGCGGTGCGCACAATGTTGTCCATGGCGAAGGCCTGGCGCAGGCGGTCGCGCTTGGCACCGACGTGGCCGCGCAGGTAGGGTTCGCTGGCGCGCAATTCCAGGGTCAGGCGGTGGTTCTCCGCCTGCAGGCGCTGCAGTTCCACCGCCCGCCTGAGGGTCAGCAGCAGGTGCTCCGGGTGCCAGGGCTTGAGCAGATACTGGTAGATGCCCGCCTCGTTGATGCCGGCGATGATCTCCTCGCTGTCGGTGTAGCCGGAGATGATGATGCGCACCGTGTCCGGCCAGCGCTCGCGCACCTGGCGCAGGAAGGTCACGCCGCTCATGCCGGGCATGCGCTGGTCGGTGAGGACCACGTGGATGGCGCAGTGCTCCATGATGGCTAGCGCCTCCTCAGCGCCGGAGGCGGTCAGGACGGCGAACTCCTCCTCCAGGCTGCGTCGTATCGCCTCCTGGGAGCGAGGCTCGTCGTCGACGACCAGAATCGTCGATAACTCGGTCATGGCGTTCTCCTCCATCCTCAAATGGCGCCGTGATAGCCGAAGCGCGGTGGCGACGCCGCGGGGACAACGCGGTGCCGGACGGCCGCTGATGATTGGGATTATGCGCGCCGCTGCGCCCGCGGGCGCAGCGGCAGGGTCGATTCTATACCCCTGCTGGCACGCGGCAAGCACCCGGTCCCGGATGGCGCTGCCGCCCCGGCGGGTCGAGGCGGGTCTCGATGGCCGCAGTGGCCGCCTCGCCCAACTCGGCGTGCAGGGCCAGCAGCACCTCGGCCTCGTCGCGCCAGCGTGCCAGGCCGGCGGCGGCAGCAGTGGCGATGGGGTCGAGGTCGCTGGTCTCGCTCCAGGCCTGGTAGGCGGCGGCTAGTTCAGGGGCCAGGTGGCGCCGCATGCCGACGAAGTTGGCGAAGTGGAAGTGCAGGGCGGCCGCGGCGCCGCGCTCGACCAGGGCTGGCAGGGTGGACAGGCAATCGGCATAGAGGTCGCGCACCGCGCGCACCATGATCTCGGCTCGGCTGCCCAATACCGTGACCAGGAGCGCTTCCCAGGCGCTGCCGAGGGCGGCACCGGCGCGCGCCTCGCCCAGCTCATGCAGGAGCACCGATTCCTGCTCGGTGGCTGTCATGGCGTCGAGGGCCTCCTCCGGCGCCGTCGCGAAGGGGTAGGCGGCCAGCGCTCGCGCCATCGCCCCGTGCTTTCGGCTCCAGCGCCATTCCTCGTACTTCTCCCACAGCCAGCGACGCAGCGCCTCGGTGCGGATGAACAGGCTGCGGTCGAGGTACATGCCGGGTGGTGCCTCCAGGTCGCGCGCCAGTTCGCGGCCGCTGACATAGACGTCGAAACCGTGCCGGCGTTCGTGGCGGTCGAGTTTGGCAAGGAAGAAGTGCGGCTTGCACCGGCGGCCGTAGCCGCCGCTGTAGACGAGGCCATGTCTCAGCAGGGTGGCGTTGATGCGGGCCGAGTCGAACGGGTCGGCGTCACCGTCCGGCAGCGGGATCGGAACGTAGGGCGCCTTCTCCAGGCCGTCCCACAGGTGGCCGCGCGCGTTCATCCAGTCGCCCACCTCGGCGCGCGGCATCTCGTGCGACAGCGGGATGGCGTGCTCCCAGCGGTATAACTCGCGCATCTTGAGCAGGAAGGTGCACAGGGTCAGGTCGCCGGCATGCTGGGCGTCCGAGATGTGGCAGTTTTGCCGGACTGCGCCGACAATGGCGTCGAGATCGAACATGGCTGCATATCCGATTGATTTTGTCGGATTATAGTTTGGAGCTTTGCGAATGCGATACTGGCTGATGAAAAGCGAACCGGCCGAATACGGCATCGATGACCTGGCGCGCGATGGCTCGGTGGCGTGGTTCGGGGTGCGCAACTACCAGGCGCGCAACTTCATGCGCGACCAGATGCGGGTGGGCGATGGTGTGCTGTTCTACCACTCGTCCTGTGCCGAGCCGGGCATCGCGGGACTGGCCGAGGTGGCCAAGCCAGCCTACCCGGACGCCACCCAGTTCGACCCGGACGGCAAGTACTACGACGCCAAGGCGACACCGGACAACCCGCGCTGGTTCAACGTCGACGTCAGGTTCGTGAAGAAGACACGCCTGATGCCGCTGGCCGAGATACGCGGCTATCCGGAACTGGCCGGCATGCGCATCCTGGCGCGCGGTAACCGGCTGTCGATCACCCCGGTCGATCCGGACGAGTGGCGCCACATCGTAGCCCAGCTATGAGCTTCCTGATCGCCTACCTGATCCTCGGCCTGGCCTCCGGCTTCATCGCCGGCCTGCTCGGGGTCGGCGGCGGCCTGCTCTTGGTGCCGGTGCTGTCCTGGCTCTACGCCGCCCAGGGCTTCCCGGCCGGGTACAACATCCACCTCGCACTGGGCACCTCGCTGGCGGTGATCGTGCTGACCTCGATCGCCAGCCTGCGCGCGCACCACGGCCACGGCGCGGTGCGCTGGGAGGCGGTGCGCCGGATCGCGCCCGGCATCGTGTTCGGCACGCTGGCCGGGGCAATCGCCGCCGCCTGGCTGCCGGACACGGGCCTGCGCTGGTTCTTCGTCGCCTTCCTGTTCTACGCCGCCACCCAGATGCTGCTCGGCTTCAAGGCCAGCCCGCACCGCGAACTGCCCGGCTGGCCCGGCATGACCCTGGTCGGGACGGTGATCGGCCTGGTGTCGAGTTGGGTCGGCATCGGTGGCGGCACCCTCTCGGTGCCGTTCCTGAACTGGTGCAACGTGCGCTTCCAAGAGGCCATCGGCACCTCGGCGGCGATCGGCTTCCCGATCGCGGTATCCGGGGCCGTGGGCTATGCCCTGTCCGGCCAGGTCGCGGCCGGCCTGCCGGCATGGAGCCTGGGCTTCGTCTACCTGCCCGCACTAGCGGCGATCGCCCTGATGAGCATGGTGACGGCGCCCTGGGGCGCCCGCCTGACCCATAGCCTGCCGGTGGCCGGGCTTAAGCGGATATTCGCCGGCCTGCTCTACCTGCTCGGCCTGCGCATGCTGTATGGTCTGCTGGCCTGAGATGGTCCGGTGGCGGGGGGCGTCCCGGCCCTAGGTGTTCAGCTTGATCTTCAGGCGCAGGTCGTTGAAGGAGTCGGCGTTGCGCAGAGCGTCTTCCTGGCTGATCTTGCCGCTGACGCAGAGGTCGTAGAGCGCCTGGTCGAAGGTCTGCATGCCGAGGTCGCGCGAACGTGCCATGATCCCCTTGATGTCGTCCAGGCGGCCCTTCTTGATGAGGTCGGAGACCAGCGGCGAGCCAAGCAGTATCTCCACCGCCGGCACGCGGCCCTGGCCGTCCGCGCGGGCGATGAGGCGCTGGGAGATGATGGCGCGCAGGTTCATCGACAGGTCGAGCAGCAGCTGGTCGCGCCGTTCGAGCGGGAACATGCTGAGTATGCGCTCCAGGGCCTGGTTGGCGTTGTTGGCGTGTAGGGTGGACAGGCACAGGTGGCCGGTCTCGGCGTAGGACATGGCGAATTCCATGACCGGGCGCTCGCGTATCTCGCCGATCAGGATGACGTCGGGGGCCTGGCGCAGGGAGTTCTTCAGGCCGACCTGCCAGTCCTCGGTATCGATGCCGACCTCGCGCTGGGTGATGATGCACTGGCCGTGCTGGTGGATGAATTCGATCGGGTCCTCGACGGTGAGTATGTGGTCGGCGCGGCGCTGGTTGCGGTGGCCGATCATGGCCGCCAGGGAGGTCGACTTGCCGCTGCCGCCCGCGCCAACCAGGAGGACAAGACCGCGCGGCATGAGGGCGATATCCTCGAGTATGCGGGGCAGGTTGAGCGCAGCGATCTCGGGGATGCCCGTGTTGATGGTGCGCAACACCATGCCGACACGGCCCTGCTGCATGAAGGCGCTGACCCGGAAGCGCCCCATTTCCGCCTCATCGATGGCGAAGTTGGCCTCCTTGGTGCGCTCGAAGTTCCCCCACTGTCGTTCAGTCATCACCGCACGGGCTAGGGACAAGGTATCGGTGGCAGTCAGGCGTGCCTCCGGCAGCGGCTCCACCCGGCCATCGGCCTTCAGGGCGGGTGGGAAGCCGGCGGTGAGGAAGAGGTCGGATGCCTTGCGCGCCAGCATGGCGCGCAGCCAGGCGGCGACGGCAGCCTTGGCGTTCATCTGAACAGGTCTTTGTTGACGGCGACGCTGCGCGCCTCCTCGGCGGCGACAAGGTTGCGCTTGACCAGGTCGGACAGGCACTGGTCCAGGGTCTGCATGCCAAGTGCCTGGCCGGTCTGGATGGAGGAGTACATCTGCGCCACCTTGTTCTCGCGGATCAGGTTGCGGATGGCAGGGGTGCCGACCATGATCTCATGCGCGGCAATGCGGCCGGTGCCGTCCTTGCGCTTAAGGAGCGCCTGCGAGATGACGGCGCGGATCGATTCCGACAGCATGGAACGCACCATCTCCTTCTCGGCCGCCGGGAAGACGTCGATGATGCGGTCGATGGTCTTGGCGGCGGAGCTGGTGTGCAGGGTGGCAAACACCAGGTGGCCGGTCTCGGCGGCGGTGAGTGCCAGGCGGATGGTCTCCAGGTCGCGCATTTCGCCCACCAGGATGACGTCCGGGTCCTCGCGCAGGGCGGAGCGCAAGGAATTCTCGAAGCTCTTGGTGTGCGGTCCCAGTTCGCGCTGGTTGACCAGGCACTTCTTGCTCTGGTGCACGAACTCTATGGGGTCCTCGATGGTAAGTATGTGGCCGTACAGGTTGTCGTTGACGTAGTCGAGCATGGCGGCCAGGGTGGTCGACTTGCCAGAGCCAGTCGGTCCGGTCACCAGGACGATGCCGCGCGGTTGGTCGGAGATCTCCTTGAAGCTCCTCGGCGCCTCCAGTTCCTCCAGGGTGAGCACTTTGGAAGGCACCGTGCGGAAGGCCGCCGAGGCGCCGCGCTCCTGGTTGTAGGCGTTGACCCGGAAGCGGGCCACGCCGGGCAGGGCGAAGGAGAAGTCGGTCTCTAGGAACTCCTCGTAGGCCTTGCGCTGGGCGTCGCTCATGACGTCGTAGATCATGGCGCGCACCTGGGTGTTGTCGAGTGCGGGGACGTTGATGCGGCGGATGTCGCCGTGGACCCGTATCATCGGTGGCAGGCCGGCAGACAGGTGCAGGTCGGAGGCTCTGTTCTTTACCGCGAAAGTCAGGAGGTCTGAGATTTCCATTTATAATTCGCGTGGTTACGGAGAGCAGACGAGGGGTCCAAGTTCATTATGGGTGCAATCGCGGCGGGGGTGCAAGCATGCCGGGAACGCATCGCCGCCGCCTGCCGGGCGGCCGGGCGGGATGCCGGCACGGTGACCCTGCTGGCGGTCAGCAAGACCTTTCCGGCGGCGGCGGTACGCGAGGCCTGGCAGGTTGGCCAGACGGCCTTCGGCGAGAGCTACCTGCAGGAGGCGCTGGCCAAGCAGGACGCGTTGGCCGACCTGGCGATCGAATGGCACTTCATCGGCCCTATCCAGAGCAACAAGACGCGGTCGCTCGCCGGTCGCTTCGCCTGGGTGCACGGCATCGACCGTCTCAAGATCGCCCAGCGCCTCTCTGAGGCCCGGCCCGACGGCCTGCCGCCGCTCAACTGCTGCATACAGGTCAACGTCAGCGGTGAGGGCAGCAAGCATGGTGTCATGCCGGTCGAGGCACTGGAACTGGCGCGCGCGGTGGCGGTGCTGCCGCGGCTGCGGTTGCGCGGCTTCATGGCCATCCCGCGGGAGACCGGGGACGCGGCCGCGCAGCGCGCCCAGTTCGCCGTGCTGCGCGGGTTGTACGAGCAGGCCGCCGGGTTGCGACTGGACACCCTGTCGATGGGCATGTCGGGCGACCTCGAGGCCGCCATCGCGGAGGGCGCCACCATCGTGCGGGTCGGCGCCGTCATTTTCGGACAAAGGAATTACACATGAAGGTAGGTTTCATCGGCGGTGGCAACATGGCCGAGGCCATGATCGGCGGCATGCTCAGGCAGGGCTTCGCGGCTACAGATATTCACGTCAGCGAGCCGAATGCCGACCGACGTGCCCTGCTGTCCGGCCGCTTCGGCGTCGCAGTGACGGCCGGGGCCGACGCCTTGGCGGCCGACATACTGGTTCTGGCGGTAAAGCCGCAGGTCCTGCGCGAGGTGCTGGCCGGGTTGCCCAGGCCGGCGCCGGAAACCTGCGTGCTATCCATCGCCGCCGGGGTGCGTGCCGGCGACATTGCCCGCTGGCTGGGCGGCCATGCTGCCGTGGTGCGCGCCATGCCTAACACGCCGGCCCTGGTGGGCGCCGGCATCGCTGGCCTGTACGCCCTGCCCGGCGTGTCGGCCGAGCAGAAGGCATGCGCCGAGGCGGTGCTGCAGGCAGTCGGCCAGGCGGTCTGGGTCGCCGAGGAGGGCCAGATCGATGCCGTCACCGCCGTCTCGGGCAGCGGTCCGGCCTATGTTTTCCTGTTCATTGAGGCCCTGGAGGCGGCGGCGCGCGAACTCGGCCTTGCCGCCGATACCGCCCGCGCCCTGGCCTTGCACACTGTCCATGGCGCCGCCGCCCTGGCGCTGCAGGACGGCGGCGAGCCGGCTGAGTTGCGCGCCCGCGTCACCTCGAAGGGCGGCACTACCGAGCGCGGTATCGCCGCCCTGGAGGAATGTGGCCTGCGTGGCGCCCTGGCCGCTGCTGTGCGTGCCGCCGCCGCTCGCGCGCAGGAACTGGGTGACCAGCTGGGGGCCGGCTGATGTGGCAGGACGCCGCGCAATTTCTCCTCAAGGTGATGTTTGGTCTCGCCGCCACGGCATTTTGGCTGCGTTTCTACATGCAGTGGACCCGGGTGCCGTTCCAGAATCCCTTCGCCCAGTTCATCGTCCGGGTCACCAACTTCGCAGTCAGGCCCCTGCGCCGGGTCACGCCGGGCCTGTTCGGCCTCGACCTCGCCAGCCTGCTACTCTTCGTCCTCGCCGAGCTGGCCTGGGTGCTGGCCAGCCACTGGGTCGCCGATTTCCCTTTCCTCGCCGCCGGCATCGCGATCTGGCCGGGCATCTTGCTCTACACCCTCGCGGCCTGCCTGCAGCTGGTCGTCTACCTGATGATCGTACTCATCCTGGTGCAGGCGGTGCTGAGCTGGGTCAACCCCTTCTCGCCCCTGGCGCCGGTGTTCTACGCACTGTCGCGGCCGGTGTTGGCGCCGTTCCAGCGCTTCATCCGGCCGATCTCCGGCATCGATCTCAGCCCGCTGGCCGCCATCATCGTCCTCCAACTCATCCTGATCGCGCCCGTCGCCGCCTTGGAGAGGCTGGCCCGTGGCATGATCTACGGCCTGGCATGAGCCGGCCGGCCTGGCTGGCGGCTGGGGCCGCGGGTGGCTCGGAGATCACCCTGCACGTGCAGCCCGGCGCGTCGAGGAGCGAGCTGGCCGGCCTGCACGGCGACGCCCTCAAGCTGAGGATCGCCGCCCGCCCGGTCGAGGGGGCCGCCAACGCCGCCGTGCTGGATTTCCTGGCTACCTGGCTGGGCGTGCCAAGGCGCGAGCTGCGCCTGCTGCGCGGCGACAAGTCGCGCCGCAAGACGGTGTGGGTGCCGCTGCCGCCGGAGCAGGTGGCGGTAGCTTGAGCGGGCTATAATCGCCCACTCTCTAGGAGGCGCGCTTTGGATACCCTGTTGTTGCTCAAGGCCCTGGTGCTCGGCATCGTCGAGGGCCTGACCGAATTTCTGCCCGTTTCATCGACCGGCCATCTGATCATCGTCGGCAGCCTGCTCGGCTATACCGACGACCACAGCAAGGTGTTCAAGATAGTCATCCAGCTGGCCGCCATCCTGGCGGTGTGCTGGGACTACCGGGCCCGCATCGCACGCGTCGCGGCCGGTTACCGGTCCGACCCGGCGCAGCGCCGCTTCGTCGGCAACCTGCTGGTGGCCTTCCTGCCGGCCGCGGTGCTCGGCGTCCTGTTCCACGGCACCATCAAGACCTATCTGTTCAATCCGCTCACCGTGGCGGCGGCCCTGATCGTCGGTGGCCTGGTGATCCTGTACATCGAGAAGCGCGCCTACCACCCGCATCTTGGCGAGGTCGACGCCATGGACTGGCGGGTGGCGCTGAAGGTCGGCTTCGCCCAGGCCATGGCCATGTTCCCCGGCGTCTCCCGCTCCGGCGCTACCATCATGGGCGGCCTGATCTTTGGCCTGTCGCGCAAGGCCGCGACCGAGTTCTCCTTCTTCCTCGCCATCCCCACCATGCTGGCGGCCACCGCCTATGACCTCTACAAGAACTGGGCCCTGCTCGACCTCAACGACCTGCCGGTCTTCGCGGTCGGCTTCGTGGCCTCGTTCTTCGCTGCCATGGTGGCGGTGAAGGCATTCATCGGCTTCGTTTCCAGCCATACCTTCGTCGCCTTTGCCTGGTATCGCATCGTGTTCGGCGTCATCGTCCTGGCGACCGCCTACACCGGGTTCATCGACTGGACCGCCTAGCTCCGCTAGCCTGTAAAGATGGCCAGGAAGAAAAAGTTTCCCCTTCATCCCAGGCACCCCGAGCGCATCTGCTGGGGCTGCGACAAGTATTGCCCGGCCGGTGACTTGATCTGTGGCAACGGCTCGGGCCGTACCGAGCACCCGGCCGAGGTGTTCGGCGAGGACTGGTACACCTGGGGTGACTGGGCCGATGAGGCGGAAACGGAAGGTCAGCCGGCACCCGCGGCCGATCCTCGGCGGTCCTGAGCGGCGCCTGCCTGCGATCCCGCCTGTGGGATAATCAGCCACGATACGCACCGCCGCCCACGCCATGTCGCCACAATTGCCCACCGTACTCAGCTTCGCCGCCACCGACCCGACCGGCGGTGCCGGCTCCCAGGCCGACCTGCTGACCATCGCCAGCCTGGGTTGCCATGCGCTCACGGTGGTCACCGCGGTGACCGTGCAGGACACCGTCGGGGTCGACGACTTCCTGCCCCTGGACGCCACCTGGATCGCCGACCAGGCCCGCGGCGTCCTGGAGGACGTACCGGTGGCCGCCTTCAAGCTCGGAATGCTGGGCAGCGTGGAGGCGGTGACGGCGATCGCCGAGATCGTTTCCGACTATCCGGACGTCCCGCTGATACTCGACCCCGTGCTGGCCTCCGGGCGCGGCGACGAACTGGCCGACGAGGACCTCATCGCCGCCATGCAGGACCTCATCCTGCCGCAGACCACCCTGATCACGCCCAACAGCATGGAGGCGCGCCGCCTGACCGAGGACGATGAGGACGTCGACGAGCCCGATCTGGAGGAGTGTGCCAACCGCCTGCTCGACCTCGGCTGCGAATACGTCCTGATCACAGGCTCGCACGAGCAGACCCCGAAGGTGATCAACACCCTGTACGGCCCCGAGGGCGTCCTGCAGATACTGGAATGGGACCGTCTGCCGGGCGGCTACCACGGTTCCGGCTGCACCCTGGCCGCGGCGGTCGCCGCCCTGCTGGCGCAGGGCCTCGGCATCAACGACGCCGTCAAGTCGGCCCAGGAATACACCTGGGAAGCCTTGCGCGCCGGCTACCGCATCGGCATGGGTCAGCACATACCGGATCGCCTGTTCTGGGCGCGCGACGGCGCGGATGAGTCTTAGCGGCCTCTACGCCATCACCCCGGACTGGGGCGACACGGCGCGCCTTATTAAGGTCACCGAGGCCATCCTGAAGGGCGGTTGCCGCCTGCTGCAATACCGCAACAAGGCCGCCTCGGCCTGCCATCGCGACGAGCAGGCTGTCGCCCTGCGCGGCCTGACCCGGCGCCATGGCGCTCGCCTGATCGTCAACGACGACGTCGACCTGGCCCTGGCCAGCGAGGCAGACGGCGTCCACCTGGGCGGCGACGACGGCGACCTCGCCGCGGCACGCGCCCGCCTGGGCCCGGAGCGACTGCTCGGCGCCTCCTGTTATCAGGACCTGGCCCTGGCCAAGGCGGCCGTCGCCGCCGGTGCCGACTACGTCGCTTTCGGCAGTTTCTACGCCTCGCCCACCAAGCCCCTGGCCAGGCGCGCCGACCCGGCCCTGATCGGCGCCGCCAAGGCCCGCTTCGGCCGCCCGGTCTGCGCCATCGGCGGCATCGACCTCGACAATGCCGCGCCCCTGGTGGCCGCCGGCGCCGACCTGCTGGCGGTCATCTCGGCCGTATACAATAGCGCCGATCCGGAAGGCGCAGTACGCGCCTTCTGCCAACTTTTCGAGGGCCGCAAGCCATGACTTCCCGCAACGACAAACTGTTCGAACTGTCCCAGAAATTCATCCCCGGTGGCGTCAACTCGCCGGTGCGCGCCTTCCGCTCGGTCGGCGGCACGCCGCGCTTCTTCGAGCGCGGCCTGGGCAGCCGGGTGTGGGACGCCGACGGCAAGGAATACCTCGACTACGTCGGCTCCTGGGGCCCCTTGATCCTCGGCCACGCCCACCCGGACGCGGTGCGCGCGGTGCAGGAGACCGCCGCCCAGGGCCTGTCCTTCGGCGCTCCCACGGCGCGCGAGCTGGAGATGGCCGAGTTCCTCACCGCCTGGCTGCCCGGCCTGGACCAGGTGCGCCTGGTCTCCTCCGGCACCGAGGCGACCATGAGCGCCATCCGCCTGGCGCGCGGCCATACCGGCCGCGACCTGATGATCAAGTTCGAGGGCTGCTACCACGGCCATGCCGACAGCCTGCTGGTGAAGGCCGGCTCGGGCCTCCTCACCTTCGGCTCGCCGAGCTCGGCCGGGGTGCCCGCCGACACCTCCAAGCACACACTGGTGCTGGACTACAACGACATCGACCAGGTCAACCGGGTGTTCGCCGAACGCGGTGGCGAGATTGCCTGCGTCATTGTCGAGCCGGTGGCAGGAAACATGAACCTGATCAAGCCCGTTCCCGGTTTCCTGGAGGCATTGCGTGAGAACTGCACCCGGCACGGCGCGGTGCTGATCCTGGACGAGGTGATGACCGGCTTCCGGGTCGGCCCCAAGTGCGCCCAGGGGCTCTATGGCATCGTCCCGGACCTGACCACCCTGGGCAAGGTGATCGGCGGCGGCATGCCGGTCGGCGCCTTCGGCGGCAAGGCCGAGATCATGGCCAAGCTGGCCCCGAACGGGCCGGTCTACCAGGCCGGCACGCTGTCAGGAAATCCGGTGGCGGTGGCCGCGGGTCTCGTCACCCTGCACAAGGTCACCCAGCCGGGCTTCTTCGACGTGCTGTCGGCCCGTACCCAGCGCTTGGTGGACAGCCTCGCCGCCGCCGCCCGCGACGCCGGCGTGCCGTTCTCGGCCCAGTCGGTGGGCGGCATGTTCGGCCTCTACTTCAGCGCCAAGGCGCCGACCTCCTATGCCGAGGTGATGGCCTGCGACAAGGAGGCCTTCAACCGCTTCTTCCACCTGATGCTGCTTGAGGGCATCTACCTGGCGCCGTCCGCCTTCGAGGCTGGCTTCGTCTCTGCGGCCCACTCCGACGCCGACATCGACGCCACCATCGCGGCCGCCGCCCGCGTCTTCGCCCGGCTATGAACGAGGAGCTGAGCCAGGAGGATCAGTTCCGGCTCAACGTCCTGCTGGCCCAGGACGTCAAGGCGATCCGCCTCGACGAGTCCAGCCTGGCCCTGCACGCCCTGCTCGGCGGTGGCGAGGAGGCCTCCATGCCACTGCACCCCGATTGCCGTGCCGACAAGTACCTGCGCCTGGTGCGCGAGGCCCTGTCCGGCCACGCCCTCGGCTCGCCCGGCGGCTACCCGGTCTACCTGTCGCGCTGGACCCGGCACGGCCAGATGGAGAGCGGCAACCTGGGCCAGTTACTGATGATCGGCGAGCCCGAGGCGGTAGTCGCGGTGGTGCATTCCCCGGCCCTGACCGACGAACTGGCCGGCTACGCCTGGTGGGCCATGCCGACCATCGAACACGCCCGCCTGATGCTGCTGCGCGACAGCGTGACCAAGGGCCGGATGGGCCCGGTGCTGGTGAACTTCCTGGTCGAACATCTGCCCTTCCTGCAGGAGGACCACCTGGCCATCATGGATACCGTTTCCGTGTTGCTCCACTCCGGTATCCTGGCCCCCGCCCAGCGCGAGGCCATCTGGCGCCGCGGCAAGCGCCAGAACAGCTATTACGTCGCCTTCCTGGAGCAGTGCCCGGACGACCTGCCCGGCAACAGTTTCGTCGAGGCCTGCATCGAGATACTGTCCCGGCCGGATACCCAGGAGGTGGTCAGTCGCACGCTGGACGCCATCGGCCGCCATTTCTCGGCCCGCGGTAGCGACGACGACGCCGGCCAGCGGCTTGCCCGGGTCAAGGCCGGCCTGGCCGACCCGGTGTTCGCCCGCAGCACCGCCATCGGCTCGCTGATGCGGCGCAAGCTGGAACCCATCCTGGCGCCCATCCTGGCCGATCTGCGCGCGCTGGCCTGACGGCCGGAGAAAATAAAAAAGGCACGCCTAGCGTGCCTTTTTTGCCGGATCAGCCGCGTTACTTCGCGGCCGGCGGCGCCGACTGGGGCATCGGCATGAACATGTTCATCATCATCATCGGGTCGAACGGCATCATTGCCGGGGCCTGGGCGGGAGCGGCAGGCGCTGCCTGAGGGGCGAACGGAAAGAGCGCCGGCGCGGCAGGGGCTGGCTGCTGGAATGGCATCGGCATGCCCATGAAACCGGGTTGGCCATAGGTCGAGGCGCCGGGGAAGGGGCCACCCATGTAGGGGTTGGTCATCATCTGCGGGGCCTGGTGGCCGAAGCTCATCATGTTGGGCGCCATTTGCATGGCGGGAGCCGCCATGGTCATGGGATTCATCATGCCCATGGGATTCATCAT
>JAQVJE010000124.1 GCA_028695325.1 Gallionellaceae bacterium | reverse complement strand
GGTGTCCAGCCAGGCCACCCGGTCGAGCAGCTCGGGCGCCTCGGCGGCAAACAGGGCCTGCTGGCGCTGGCGCAGGTCGGCGCTGAGCTCCAGGATGGCGTAGCGTTCCGGCAGGCGGTCCAGGCGGTCCAGCTCGCGCATGACGTCGACCGCCAAGCGGCCGCTGCCGGCGCCCAGTTCCAGGATGCCGCCGCCGACCGTGTCCAGCACCTCGGCCGCCTGGCTGGCCAGACACTGGCCGAACAGTGGGGTGAGCTCCGGCGCGGTGACGAAGTCGCCGGCGGCGCCGAACTTGCGTGCGCCGGCCGCGTAGTAGCCGAGGCCGGGGGCGTAGAGAGCCAGTTCCATGTAGTCGGCGAAGGGCAGCCAGCCGCCCGCCGCCGCGATGCGGTCGGCGATCAGGCTGGACAACCGTTGGCTATGGGCACCAGCCTCCGGACTGGGCTCCTGCCAATTGCCGCCGCCCTTCATGTCGCCATGCCCGCGCAGGCGGGCATCCAGTGCTCCATATTGCTGGGTTCCCGCCTACGCGGGAACGACGGATTCTTTGCAGCATTCGCGGTCAATTCAGGCCGTGATAGCGCTTGTACCACTCTGCCCAGCGGGCGATACCGTCGGCCAGCGGGGTCCTGGGCTCGAAGCCGACATCACGCTTCAAGTCCTCGACGTCGGCATAGGTGGCCACCACGTCGCCGTCCTGCATGGGCAGGAAGTTCTTCCGGGCCTCCTTGCCGAGGGCGTCCTCGATGGTCTTGATGAAGGTCATCAGTTCGACCGGCTCATGGTTGCCGATGTTGTAGACCTTGAACGGGGCATAGCTGGAGCCGGGGTCGGGGGCATCGGTGTCGAAGGCCGGGTTGGCCGCGGCGATGCGGTCGAGCACGCGCACGGTGCCTTCGGCGATGTCGTCGATGTAGGTGAAGTCGCGCTGCATCTTGCCCATGTTGAAGACGTCGATGGGCCGGTCCTCCAGGATCGCCGAGGTGAACAGCCAGGGCGACATGTCGGGCCGGCCCCAGGGGCCGTAGACGGTGAAATAGCGCAGGCCGGTGGTGGGCAGGCCGTACAGGTGGCTGTAGCTGTGCGCCATCAGTTCGTTGGCCTTCTTGCTGGCGGCGTACAGGCTGACAGGGTGGTCGACGTTGTCGTGCACCGAGAAGGGCATGTGGGTGTTGGCGCCGTAGACGCTCGACGAGCTGGCGTAGACGAAGTGCTCGACCTTGTTGTGCCGGCAGCCCTCCAGCAGGTTGCCGAAGCCCACCAGGTTGGTCTGGATGTAGGCGTGCGGATTCTTCAGGGAATAACGCACGCCGGGCTGGGCGGCCAGGTTGACCACCTTGTTGAAGCGCTCGGCGGCGAACAGGTCCTCCATGGCCATGCGGTCGGCGATGTCTAACTGGAGGAAGCGGAAGCCGGGCTTACCCTTCAGGCGTTCCAGGCGGGCCAGCTTCAGCTTGGGGTCGTAGTAGTCGTTGAGGGTGTCGATGCCCACCACCTCGTCGCCGCGGGCCAGCAGGATCTGGGCGACGTGCATGCCTATAAAGCCAGCGCAGCCCGTAATCAATACCTTCATAAAAACTCCTGTGCAGGTTTCAGCGGAGGCTGACTTGCGCCCAGCGCGAACCAAGTGAGTGAAGCGGACGGCCGCAACCAAAACCGGTACAGCCGGCGATGAGAACGTTCATGTCTGCACCCGGATAGATTGGGCGGCCGACTTCGCACCGCGGTTCGTCATTCCCGCGCAGGCGGGAATCCAGCTCGACTTGACCGGGTCCCCGCCTGCGCGGGGACGATACGATAGGCCATCGGGCCGCCTGGTTAACCGTAGCGGGCATTTTAGCCCAGCCGCCAGTAGAATTCGCCCATGCGTGCCCTATATACCGCGCTCTGGCGCCTGGCCTTGCCGTTCATGTTCCTGTACCTGCACTGGCGGGGCCGGAAACAGCCGGAATACCGCCACCACTGGCGCGAGCGCCTGGGCTGGGCACCCCTGCTGCCGCGCGAACCGGTGATCTGGCTGCACACCGTCTCGGTGGGCGAAACGCGCGCCGCCGCACCGCTGGTGCGGGCACTCCGGAAACGGCGCCCGGACGCCACCATCCTGCTCAGCCACGTGACGCCGACCGGGCGCGCCACCGCCCTGGAGGTGTATGGCGACGGCATCCGGCAGACCTACCTGCCCTATGACCTGCCCGGCCCGGTGCGACGCTTCCTCGACCGCAGCCACCCCGGCCTCGCCATCTTCATGGAGACCGAGGTCTGGCCCAACCTGTACGCCGAGCTCGGCCGCCGCGGCATCCCGGCCTACCTGGTCAATGCCCGCCTGTCGGAGCGCTCGGCGCGCGGCTATGGCCGCATCGCCGGCCTGATCCGGCCGGCCCTGGCCGGCCTGGCCGGCATCGCCGCCCAGACCGGGGCCGACGCCGACCGCCTGGCCAGCCTCGGTGCCGGCGCCCCCCTGGTGACCGGCAACCTGAAGTTCGACGTCGCCGCGTCACCCGATACCTTCGAGCGCGCCGAGGACCTGCGCCGACGTTTTGCCGGCCGCTTCGTCTTCCTGGCCGCCAGCACCCGCGAGGGCGAGGAGGCGCTGATCCTCGACACCTGCCTGGGCCTGGCCATCCCGGACCTGCTGCTGGTCATCGTGCCGCGTCACCCGCAGCGCTTCGACGAGGTGGCCGCCCTGCTGGAGAGCCGGGGGGTGGACTACGCGCGACGCAGCCTGGGCCACCCGGTGACGCGCGACACCGAGGTCTTCCTGGGCGACAGCATGGGCGAGATGGCGGCCTACTACGCCGCCGCCGAGGTCGCCTTCGTGGGCGGCAGCCTGTTGCCGCTGGGCGGCCAGAACCTCATCGAGGCGGCGGACATGGGCTGCCCGGTGCTGATCGGCCCGCACACATGGAACTTCCTCGATGCCGCCGAACGGGCCATCGAGCATGGCGCCGCCCTGCGGATGGCCGACGCCGAGGACCTGGCGCACGCGGTCAAGCACCTGCACCAACATCCCGAGCTGCGCCATGCCATGGCCGAGGCGGGGCTGGCCTTCAGCCGGGCACACAAGGGCGCCACCGAAAGGGTGATGGCGATGCTGGAGGCAGACCTGGCGAAACTGCGGTGACGAGCGGCAAAGTGACAGGGCGCCCCTGTCACTCGTCACCTTGTCACTCTGTCATTGCCCTTCCTTCAGCAGGGCATCGACCGCCGCGAGGTCGGCCTCGGCCAGGACGCCGCTGACCGCTTTCAGGCGCAAGCCGCTCAGCAGGGCGTCGTAGCGCGCCGCGGCGAGGTCTCGCTTGGCCGTGTAGAGGGCCTGCTGGGCGTTGAGCACGTCCACCGCGGTGCGCACGCCCACCTCCAAGCCCAGCTTGGTCGAGCTGAGTTGCGCCTCGCTCGACACCACGGCCTGCTCCAGTGCACTCACGCGGGCGGCGCCGGACACCACGCCGAGGAAGGCCTGGCGGGCATCCAGCTCGGCCTGGCGGGTGCTGTTGTCGAGGTCGAAGGCGGCCCGCTCCTTGTTGGCCACCGCCTCGCGCACCAGCGAGCCGGTGGCGCCGCCCTGGTAGAGGTTCCAGCCCAGTTCCAGTCCGATGGCCGCGCTCTGGCTGTCGCCGCCGGTCGGGCTGTCGTTGTGGCTGTCGCTCAGGCTGGCGGTGAGGTCCAGGGTGGGCAGGTAGCCGGCGCGCTGGCGTTCCACCTCGCGGCGGGCGATCTCGGCCAGGTACTGGCTGGTGGTCACCGACAGGCTCTGCGCCCGCGCCTGGCTCACCCAGGCGTCCATGTCGTTGGGCTGCGGCAGGCTGACGCCGACGCCGCCGGCCAGCACCGCCAGGTGCGGCGCCGCCGCCATGATCAGCTTCTCCAGCGCCCGCCGCTTCACCTCCAGGTCGTTACCGGCGGCGATCTCCTGCGCCACGGTGGCGTCATAGCGCGCCTGTGCCTCATGGGTATCGACGATGGTGGCGGCGCCCACCTCGAAGCTCTTCCTGGCCAGGGCCAGCTGCTCGGCGATGGCGCTCTTCTGAGCCTCGGCGGTAGCCAGGTTGTCCTGTGCCAGGAGGACGTCGAAATAGGCCTGGGCGACGCGCAGCATGAGGTCCTGCTCGGCCTGCCTGAACTGGGCGTCGACCACCTGGACCTGCAGTTTGGCCTGCTCCAGGGCCTCCAGGTTCTGCTTGCGGTAGATCGGCTGGCTCAGGCCGACGGAGACGCCGCGCGTGCCATAGCTGCCGGTGGCGGAATCGCTGTCGACTTGGCGCGCGCTGGCGGACAGGTTGACGCTGGGCAGCAGCAGGGCGCGGCCCTGCGGCAGCTTCTCCAGGCCGGCCTTGTAGGCGGCCTGGGCGGCGGCGAACTGGGCGTCGTTCTTGCGCGCCTGGCGATAGACGTCGCTCAGGTTGGCGGCCTCTGAGTGCCAGGCGGCCAACAAGCCCAAGGCCAACAGGGTGACCCGAAAATTCCGCCGCTCCCGCGCAGGCGGGAACCTAGTCAAATTGCTGGATCCCCGCCAGCGCGGGAATGACAAAGCCGGAATCTTGCGCATGATCGTTCTCAGTAGGTCGGCATGGACGGATCGGCCTCCTTGGCCCAGGCATCCACGCCGCCGGTCAGGTTGATGACGTTGCTGAAGCCATTGTGCTCCAGGTAGCGGGCGGCGTGGTAGCTGCGCACGCCATGGTGACAGATGACCACGGTCTCCCGCGCCGGGTTCAATTCCGCCAGCCTGGCCGGCAGGCTCTGCAGGGGCACCAGCTCGGTGCCGTCGATCCGGCACAGGCCGTATTCCCACGGCTCGCGCACGTCGAGCAGCAAGGGCGGCTCGCGCGCCGGGTCGTCCAGCCAGGCCTTCAGTTCGGCCGGGCGCATCTGGCGCATCGCCTGGCCGCTCAGAATTCGAAGCGCTCGGGTTCCAGCGCGTGGACCATGGCGTCGACGCGGGTCTCGAACAGGCCCTGGCGCCGGCAGGCGCCCGGCGCCACACAGGTGACCAGGGTGGCGGTCATCACCGCACCCTCGCCGACGATGGCGAACAGGCGGCCGCCCGCGTTGAGGCGTTCCAGGTAGGCCTCCGGCAGCACCGGGGTGGAACCGGTCAACACGATGACGTCGAACTTGCCGTCGCCCTCCCAATCACGCGCGGCATCGCCGATCCTGAACTCGACGTTGCCTATGCCGTGCGCCCGCAGCTTGCGCTCGGCCTCCTCCTTGCTGGCGGGATCGATCTCGACACTCACCACGTGGGTCGCCAAGGCGGCGAGCAGCGCCGTCAGATAGCCGCTGCCGCTGCCCACCTCCAGAACGCGGTCGCCGCGCTGGATATCGAGGGCCTGGAGGACCCGCGCCTCCAGCTTGGGCTCCCACATGGACTGGCCGTTGCCAAGTGGGATGGCCATGTCGACGAAGGCCAGGGAACGATACACCGGCGGCACGAAATCCTCGCGCTTCACCCGTACGAGCAAATCCAGCACGCGCGTGTCCAGCACCTCCCAGGGGCGGATCTGCTGCTCGATCATGAGGTGGCGGGCGTTTTCATAGTCCATGGACATTCCTCTCTTTCTTTCTGCGATCGGGGCATTCTACAGCCGCCCCAGAAGTACCTCCACCCGCTGACCCAGCTTCAGCGGCAAGCCGGCCGGCAGGGCCACCTTGACCAGCAACACCCGTGTGTCGCTGGGCCGGGCAGGGTCCTGCGGACGCAGGCGCGGGCGGGTGACGGCGTCGGGTATCTCCTCCACCCGGCCTGGCCAGCCCGCCTCATCGTAGCCTTCGGCGATGATGCGTACCGGGTCGCCGACCCGCACCCGCGCGGCATCGAATTCGTCCACCTCGGCCTCGATGCGCAGGCGGCCGAGGTCGGCGATGGTGCACAGGCCCTGGCCGGCGGCCACGGCCTCACCGGCGCTTGCCAGGCGTTCCACCACGGTGGCGGCGAAGGGTGCCTGCACCACGGTCCTGTCCAGTGCCGCGGCCAGGCGGCGTTCCGTGGCACGGACGCTGGCCAGGCGGGCACGGGCCACGGCCAGGGCGGCATCGGCGCGGTCCACCGCCTGGCGGCTATGGAAGCCCTGCGCCGCCAGTTCATGGGCCCGCTGCACCTCGGCCGTCGCCAGGCGGGCCTCGGCCTCCGCCACGGCAACCTGTGCCTCGGCCTCGGCCAGGGCGGCGCGGTCCTCGTCACGACGCAGGACGGCCACCGTTTCACCTTGCCGCATGACGGCCTGCTCGCGACAGTTCAAGGCCACCAGGGTGCCTGCCCGTTCCCCGGCCAGGGTCAGCCAGGCCCCGGGGTAGGCGGCCACCCGGCCCTCGGCACGCA
>JAQVJE010000123.1 GCA_028695325.1 Gallionellaceae bacterium | reverse complement strand
GTGAGCCAGCCTATCGCCATCTGTCTTTCCTCATTCTGTGGGCCGCCGGGCGGCCGGGATCAGCCGCGCAGGGCGCGGGCGCATTCGGACACCAAATGCGGGCCCCGGTAGATGAGGCCGCTGTAGAGCTGCACCAGGCTGGCGCCGGCGGCGATCTTGGCCTGGGCATCGGGGCCGGCGAGGATGCCGCCGACGCCGATGAGCGGGACCTCGCCGGCGAGGGCCGCGGCGAAGGCCTTGAGCACCCGGTCGGCGGCCGCCTTGACCGGCGCGCCCGAGAGGCCGCCGGCCTCGTCGCCGTGGGCCAGCCCCTCGACGCCGGCCCGGGCCAGGGTGGTGTTGGTGGCGATCACGGCGTCGACCCGGTGGCGGCGGAACAGGGCGGCCATCTCGGTGATCTGGTCTTCGTCCAGGTCGGGGGCGATCTTCACCGCGAAGGGGGTGTACTTGCCGTGGCTGTCGGCGAGTTTCGCCTGCTCGGCCTTGAGGGCGCCGAGCAGGGCATCGAGTTCGCTGCCGCCCTGCAGGCTGCGCAGGTTCTTGGTGTTGGGCGAGGAGATGTTGACGGTGACATAGCTGGCGCGCGGGTAGACCTTGCGCAGGCAGATCAGGTAGTCGTCGGCGGCGCGCTCGATGGGGGTGTCGGCGTTCTTGCCGATGTTGAGGCCGAGCACGCCCCGGAAGTCGGACTCGGCGACGTTGGCGAGCAGGCGGTCGACGCCGTCGTTGTTGAAGCCCATGCGGTTGATGATGCCCCGGGCCTCGGGCAGGCGGAACATGCGCGGCTTCGGGTTGCCCGGCTGGGGCCGCGGCGTCACCGTGCCCAGCTCGACGAAGCCGAAGCCCATGGCGCCCCAGGCGTCCAGGCACTCGCCGTTCTTGTCCAGGCCGGCGGCGAGGCCGACCGGGTTCGGGAAGGTGAGGCCCATGACCTGGCGCGGGTCCGCCGGCACCGCCGGCAGGGCGGCCCGGATCAGGGCCGCCGGGGTCCGGCGCAGGGTGGCCAGGGTCAGGTTGTGGGCGGCCTCCGGGTCCAGGTGGAAGAGGGCGGGGCGGAGCAGGGGATAGAGGTCCATGGCGGGCGGGGTTCTGGAACGAATGGCGCATTTTAACGGTCTGGCGCATGCTGGTATCCTCGTCGCCCCAAATAAGTCCATGCCGCCGTGCAGTCCGCGAAATCCCTGACCTCCTACCGGTCCTACTGGGCAAAGCGCTTCGGCGTCGCGCCGTTCCTGCCCATGTCGCGGGCGGAGATGGAGGCCCTGGGCTGGGATTCCTGCGACGTCGTCCTGGTCACCGGCGACGCCTACATCGACCACCCCAGCTTCGGCATGGCCCTGGTCGGGCGGCTACTGGAGGCGCAGGGCTTCCGGGTCGGCATCATCAGCCAGCCGGACTGGAAGTCGGCCGAGGCCTTCCGCGCCCTGGGCCGGCCGAATCTATATTTCGGCGTCACCGCGGGCAACATGGATTCCATGGTCAACCGCTACACCTCGGACCGCAAGATCCGTTCCGACGACGCCTACACCCCGAACGGCGAGCCCCACCGGCGCCCGGACCGGGCCGCGACGGTGTACGCCCAGCGCTGCCGGGAGGCCTACAAGGAGGTGCCGGTGGTGCTCGGCGGCATCGAGGCGTCCTTGCGCCGGATCGCCCACTACGACTACTGGTCGGACACCATGCGCCGCTCGGTGCTGGCCGACGCCAAGGCCGACATCCTGCTGTTCGGCAACGCCGAGCGGGCACTGGTGGAACTCACCCACCGCCTGGCGGCGGGCGAGGCGATCGCCGAGATACGCGACCTGCGCGGCACCGCATTCATGGTGCCCCGGGGCTGGCAGCCCTCGGAGGCATGGACCGAACTGGATTCCCTGGCGGTGGCGGCGCCCACCGGCGACAGCCCGGTCCACTTCATGCCCCAGGCCGGGCACGACCGGGCGGCGCGGGCCGAGCAGCGCGCCCACACGGTGCTGCGCCTGCCGTCCTTCGAGCAGGTGGAGAAGAACGCCGTGCTCGACACCCACGCCTCCCGCGTCTTCCACCTGGAGTCCAATCCGGGCAACGCCCGCGCCCTGGTCCAGGGTCACGGCGAGCGGGACGTCTGGCTGAACCCGCCGCCCATCCCGCTGACCACCGCCGAGATGGACCACGTCTACGGCCTGCCCTATGCCCGGGCGCCGCACCCGAGCTACGGCGAGGCGAAGATCCCGGCCTGGGAGATGATCCGGTTCTCCGTCAACATCATGCGGGGCTGCTTCGGCGGCTGCACCTTCTGCTCCATCACCGAGCACGAGGGCCGGATCATCCAGAACCGCTCGGAAGAATCCATCCTGCACGAGATCGAGGAGATCCGCGACAAGACGCCGGGCTTCACCGGCATCGTCTCGGACCTGGGCGGGCCGACCGCCAACATGTACCGCCTGGCCTGCAAGGACCCGAAGATCGAGGCTGCCTGCCGGCGCCTGTCCTGCGTCTTCCCGGACATCTGCGAGAGCATGGCCACCGACCACGGCCCGCTCATCCAGCTCTACCGCAAGGCGCGCGCCATCCCCGGCGTGAAGAAGGTGCTGATCGGCTCCGGGGTGCGCTACGACCTGGCGGTGAAGTCGCCCGAGTACGTCAGGGAACTGGTCAGCCACCACGTCGGCGGCTACCTGAAGATCGCCCCCGAGCACACCGAGGAGGGGCCCCTCGAGCACATGATGAAGCCGAGGATGACCGCCTACGACCGCTTCAAGCAGATGTTCGAGAAGTACTCCCGGGAGGCGGGCAAGGAGCAGTACCTGATCCCGTACTTCATCGCCGCCCATCCCGGCACCACGGACGAGGACATGGTCAACCTGGCCCTCTGGCTGAAGCGCAACGGCTTCCGCCTCGACCAGGTGCAGACCTTCCTGCCCACCCCGCTGGCGCTCGCCACCACCATGTGGCACACCGAGCTGAACCCGCTGAAGCCGGTCCTGGGCGGCCGCGCGCGCCGGGTGCCGGTGACCCGGGGCGAGCGGGCGAGGCGGCTGCAGAAGGCCTTCCTGCGCTACCACGATCCGGACAACTGGCCCCTGCTGCGCGAGGCCCTGAAGACCATGGGCCGGGCCGACCTGATCGGCAACGGCAAGCAGCACCTGATCCCGGCCTTCCAGCCGGCCGGCCGCGCCGAGGTCGGGGCGCCGCGTGCCCGGCCAGTGGCCGGCAAGCCGCGCAGGGGCGTAAAACCGCCCGGACGTCGGATAAAATAGCGCCAGAAGAGCGCAGGAGGAGAACATGAAAAAATACAGACTGGCGGCCATCCTGGCCGCCCTGGTCCCGGCCGTGGCTGGCGCCAACGTGGCCGGGCACGCCATCCAGACCGGCGAGGGCCTGGCCAAGATGTGCAACGGCGCCGACAAGGTGAAGGCCCTGTCGATGATGTGCCACAGCTACCTGAACGGCTACATCGACGCCGCCATGCACTACGACAGCGGCGGCCGCTTCTGCCTGGGCACGGGTGACAAGCAGCGCCTTCCGGTGGTGGTGATCACCTGGCTGAACGCCCACCCGGACCACATGAAGAAGCCGGCCCCCGAGGCGCTCGGCAAGCTGCTGGCCGAGAACTACCCCTGCCGGAAGTAGCCAGGCCGGCCCATTTGGGGCACCATTCGCATGTTCCTGCCCTGGATGACTATCGCCATGTCGCGCCTGAAACTGCCCGCACTGCCCCGTGTCGCCGCCGTCCTGCCGACGCTGCCGGTGTCGGCCGCCTTCGTCACCCTGTTCAACCTGGCGGCCTGGCGTGCGCTCAAGGACATGGACTGGGCCACGGTGCGCGACAAGCGCTTCTGCGTGCACGTGCGCGACCTCGGCCTGAAGACCCATTTCTCGGTCGGCCGCGACGGCCTGCGGCCGCAGTTCGGCGACCACGCCGACGTCACCTTCACCGCCAGTTCGCGTGACTTCCTGCGCCTGGCGCTGCGCCTGGAGGATCCTGACACCCTGTTCTTCAACCGCCGCCTGCTGATCGAGGGCAACACCGACCTCGGCCTGACGGTGAAGAACATGCTCGACGCGGTCGAGTTCGAGGCCCTGCTGGCCGCGTTGCCGGGGCCCCTGGCTTATGTCATGCGCAACCTGCGCGAGCGCATGGCGGATGACGCCGGCCAGGTCGCCCTGAGCGGCCGCTAGGGCCGTTGCTCTCGCCGCCAGCCGGAAGGCAAAGGCCTCCTTGACCTTGCGCAAGGCGGCTGGCCGGGCCGTCAGGCAACATGCCTGCCATCGAGTATTGGAGCCGAGACATGGCTTTTCCCTCTTTCTTTGAGCAGGTTCCCGCCCTGTGCCTGCGCGACCCCCTGGCCGCCCTGCTGGGCGCCGCCGAGGACGGCGGCCTGGAATACCGTTACGCCGACGCCGTGAAGTGGGCCGGCCATTCCTGCCCGACCGTGGCCGGGGCCTGGCTGATGACCCGCACGGCCCTGCGGCATCTGTATGGCGACGAGATGCCGCAACGAGGCGGCATCCGGGTGGAACTGCGTGACGCACAGGCGGCCGGCACCACCGGCGTGGTGGGCGGCGTCATCGGCCTCATCACCGGGGCGGCCGGCGAGGGCGGCTTCAAGGGCCTGGCCGGCCGCCAGGTCCGCTGCGGCCTGCTCAGTTATGGCGTGGCGCTGCCCGCCGAGTTGCGCTTTAGCCGTCTGGACAGCGGCGCTGCGGTGCACCTCGACTACCACCCGGCCGCCGTGCCGCCCGATCCGGCCCTGCCGTCCCTGATGCAGAAGGTCGTCGCCGGCCAGGCCGCGCCGGAGGAAATGGCCGAGTTCGCCCGCCTCTGGCAGGACCGGGTGCGGCGCATACTGATCGACCATGCCGACGACCCTGAACTGGTGCGAATTCGTCCTTGAGCCAGGTGGGCGGGGTCGGGTATAAGCGAGTCTTTCCCTCACCCCGGCCCTCCCGCTCGCAGGGGTGGGCATGAAGAACCGATGGCCAAGGACAAGACGCTCTACGTCTGCAACGAATGCGGCGGCCAGACCAGCAAGTGGCAGGGCCAGTGCCCGCACTGCCTGGCCTGGAACACCCTGACCGAGTCCCTGCCCGAGGCCAAGACCCGGCGCTTCCAGGCCCTGGCGGCCTCGGGCGAGGTGCAGCGGCTGTCCCAGGTGCAGGCCAGGGAGACGCCGCGCCTGCCGACCGGCCTGTCCGAGTTCGACCGCGTGCTCGGAGGCGGCCTGGTGGAGGGTGGCGTGGTGCTGATCGGCGGCGACCCCGGCATCGGCAAGTCGACCCTGTTGTTGCAGGCCCTGGCCGAGGTGGCCCAGCGCCTGAAGACCCTCTACGTCAGCGGCGAGGAGTCGGCCGACCAGATCGCCATGCGGGCCAACCGCCTCGGCCTCACGGGCTGCGACATCCCGATCCTGACCGAGATCCGCCTCGAATCGGTGCTCGCCACCCTGGCCGCCGAACGGCCCCAGGTGGCGGTGATCGACTCCATCCAGACCCTCTACACCGAGGCGCTCACCTCGGCGCCCGGCAGCGTGTCGCAGGTGCGCGAATGCGCCCAGGAACTGACCCGGCACGCCAAGCAGACCGGCACCACCCTGGTCTTCATCGGCCACGTCACCAAGGAAGGCGCCCTGGCCGGGCCGCGCGTGCTCGAGCACATCGTCGATACGGTGCTCTATTTCGAGGGCGACACCGGTTCCAGCTTTCGCCTCATACGCGCCTTCAAGAACCGCTTCGGCGCGGTCAACGAACTGGGCGTGTTCGCCATGACCGACAAGGGCCTGAAGGGGGTCAGCAACCCCTCGGCCCTGTTCCTCAATCGGGCTGAACAGCCGGCGCCAGGCTCCTGCGTGGTGGTCACCCAGGAGGGCACGCGGCCCCTCCTGGTGGAGATCCAGGCCCTGGTCGACACCGCCCACACGCCGACCCCCCGGCGCCTGACCGTCGGCCTCGATCCCAACCGACTGGCCATGCTCCTGGCGGTGTTGCACCGCCACGGCGGCATCGGCTGCTTCGACCAGGACGTCTTCGTCAACGCCGTCGGCGGGGTGCGCATCCTGGAGCCGGCGGCCGACCTGGCTGTGCTGGCGGCGGCGGTGTCCTCGATCCGCAACAGCGTGTTGCCACACAAGCTGGCGGTGTTCGGCGAGGTTGGCCTGTCGGGCGAGATCCGCCCGGTGCAGCGCGGCCAGGAGCGCCTCAGGGAGGCCGCCAAGCTGGGTTTCAACCAGATCCTGGCACCCAAGGCCAACCTGCCCAAACAGGCCATCGCGGGGGTCGAGATCAGGGGCGTGGCTAGCCTGGCCGAGGCGCTCGACTTCCTGCGCGGATTCTGAGGCTCAGTCCGGC
>JAQVJE010000122.1 GCA_028695325.1 Gallionellaceae bacterium | reverse complement strand
CTGCCGGGCCTGTACCGGGTGGTGCACGGCATCGAGATCTACGACCCCAAGTTCAACATCGTCTCGCCCGGCGCCGATCCCGAGGTCTATTTCTCCTGTCGGGAGACCGGGCGCCGCCTGGCCCACCTGCACCCGGCCATCGAGGCCATGGTGCTGGGCGCCGACAGCGGCGCCGACGCCCGCGGCGTCCTCGTCGCGCCGGAGCGCCCCATCCTGTTCACCATGGCACGCATGGACCGGATCAAGAACCTTACCGGCCTGGTCGACTGGTACGGCAGCCACGCCGAGCTGCGCGGCCGCGCCAACCTGCTGCTGGTGTCGGGCCACGTCGACCCGGCGCGCTCGGCCGACGACGAGGAGCGCGCGCAGATCCACCTCATGCACGAGCTGATGGACCGCCACGGCCTCGACGGCGAGGTGCGCTGGCTGGGCAGGCACCTCGACAAGGCGACCGCCGACGAACTCTACCGCTGGGTCGCCGATCGCGGCGGCGCCTTCGTGCAGCCGGCCCTGTTCGAGGCCTTCGGCCTGACCGTTATCGAGGCCATGGCGTCCGGTCTGCCCACCTTCGCCACCTGCTTCGGTGGTCCACTGGAGATCATCGAGGACGGCGTCTCGGGCTTCCACATCGACCCCAACCACGGCGAGGCGGCGGCCACCCTGCTGGCCGAGTTCCTCGCCCGCTGCGCGGTCGACCCCGCCCACTGGCAGGCCATCTCGGCCGCCGGCCTGGCGCGCGTCGAGGCCCGTTACACCTGGCGGCGCTACGCCGAAAGGATGCTCACCCTGGCGCGCGTGTACGGCTTCTGGAAATACGTCAGCCGGATCGAGCGCACCGAGACCCGCCGTTATCTGGAAATGTTCTACGGCCTGCAGTTCCGCCCCCTGGCGGCTGCCATCGTCAGTTAGCCCGGGTATTCATGGGGAGATTGGTGGAACCGCCGGTAAGGCTACTACCAAGCCACCCATTCAGTCTTGTGGGAATGGCTTTCTGCCGTGCTGGCCACTAGCTTCGACCTCTCCTCATGCCTGTGCTCAGGCAGGGCCGAGCAGGTCGCGTAGGAGCGGCTCCAGGCACTGCATCTGGTGGCGGATGGCCAGGCGCTGGGCGTGCACCACGGTCTGCAGGTCGGCCAGAGCGGTGGCGAAGTCATCGTTGACCACCAGATAGTCGAAGGAATAGGCGTGCGAGATGTCCTCCTGGGCGGCGGCGATGCGGCGCTCGATCACCTCAGCCGAGTCCTGGCCGCGGCCCTCCAGGCGGCGGCGCAGCTCGGCCAGGGAGGGCGGCAGGATGAACAGGCCGATGGCGTCGGGGAACAGCTTGCGCACCTGGGCGGCGCCCTGCCAGTCGATTTCCAGCAGGATGTCCTGGCCGGCGCGCATCTGGTCCTCGATCCAGGGCTGCGAGGTGCCATAGTAGTTGCCGTATACCTCTGCGCTCTCCAGGAAGTCGCCGTTACCCAGCATTGCCTGGAAGCGCTCGACCGTGACGAAATGGTAGTGCACGCCGTCTTCCTCGCCGGGACGGGGTGGACGGGTGGTGTAGGACACCGACAGCCGGATGCCACGGTCGGCCTCCAGCAGTGCCTTGACCAGGCTGGACTTGCCGGCCCCGGAAGGGGCGGTGACGATGAACAGGTTGCCGGTCACTTCGATTACTCCAGGTTCTGCACTTGTTCGCGCATCTGCTCGATGAGCACCTTGATCTCCACCGAGGCCTGGGCCAGTTCGATGGCGGCGGCCTTGGAGCCGAGGGTGTTGGCTTCGCGGTTGAGTTCCTGCATCAGGAAGTCAAGACGCTTGCCGGCGGCGCCGCCCCCCTTCAGGACTCGCTCGACCTCATCGAGGTGTGTCGACAGACGGTCGAGTTCCTCGTCGACGTCGATCTTCTGAGCGAACAGGGCGACCTCCTGGTGGATGCGCTCGGGGTCGGTGCCCTGCAGTATCTCCCCGATGCGGCGGCCGATCTTGTCGCGGTAGGCGGCGACGATGGCGGGCACCCTGGGACGCAGGCCAGCGACCCGCTCGCGCACGGCGGCGACTCGCTGCAGGATGATGACGGCCAGCTTGGTGCCTTCCTGGGCGCGGCTTTGGTTGAAGTCGCGGATGACGCCATCGACCAGGGCCAGGGCGGCGGCCTGCAGGGCCTCCGGGGAGGCGGCTGTGTCGGTCAGTACACCGGGCCAGCGCAGCACCTCGCCGACCCCCATGGGGCGGGCCTCCGGCATGGCCTGGCGGACCTGCGCGGACAGGTCGGCCAGGCGCTGCAGCATGGCGGCGTCGGGCGCGCCGGGCAGATGGGTAGCCTCCTTGGCCGAAAAGTACAGCCGGCATTCCAACTTGCCGCGCTGTACCCGTTCGCCGATGCGCGCCCGGATGACAGGCTCGAGGGGGCGGAAGTCGTCTCCCATGCGGAACGACAGATCGAGATAGCGCGAGTTGACCGCGCGCAGTTCCAGGCTGATCGAGCCGTGTTCGAGGTTGGCGCTGGCGGCGGCAAAGCCGGTCATGCTGTGCAAGGGGGTCATGTATTCGTTATGCTTGGTCTACCGATTACCCCATCTTACTTGGGCTTGCATGGCCGCTCAAATTCCCGCTTCCTTGCCGACCGGCTTCCGCCTCGGCGAGTACACCATAGACCGCAGGATCGGTGGTGGCGGCTTCAGCCTGGTCTACCTGGCCACGGCGCCGGACGGCCAGCCGGTGGCGATCAAGGAGTACCTGCCCGACGGGCTGGTGACGCGTGACGAGGACGGTACGGTGCGGACGGCCTCGCCGGAGCGGGAGAGCGCCTTTCGTCAGGGCATGAGGTACTTCTTCGAGGAGGGTCGCGCCCTGGCCGACATACGGCACCCAAACGTGGTGGAGGTGAGCAACTTTTTCCGCGCCAACGAGACCGTCTACATGGTCATGCGCTACGAGCGCGGCAAGACTCTGCAGAACCACATCCGCGCCCTCGGCGGGGAGCCGATGCGCGAGGGGTTCATCCGCTCGGTGTTCATCCAACTGCTCAACGGCCTGCGCGAGATCCACGCCAGGCGCCTGTTGCACCTCGATATCAAGCCATCCAACATCCACATCCGCCTGGATGGCACCCCCGTGCTGATCGACTTCGGCGCCGCCCGCCAGGCCCTGCTTGGCGACCAGAATTACGTGCCCATGTATACTCCGGGCTACGCGGCGCCCGAACAATACAACCAGCGTAGCCGCCTGGGGCCGTGGACCGATATCTACGGCGTCGGTGCCAGTATGTATGCCTGTGTCGCCGGTCGGCCGCCTCCGCCGGCCGACGAACGCATGCTGGAGGAAAAACTGGTTCCGGTGCGGGAGGAGTTCGCCGACCGTTATTCGCCCGAGCTGCTCGGCCTGATCGACGACCTGCTCAGCCTGCCCTACACGGAGCGGCCGCAGAGCGTGTTCGCGGTCCAGAAGCGCCTCATCGATCTGACGCCGCAACGTGCCCGGCCGGCCAGGCAGACCCTGCTGGACGTGATCAGGAACAAGCTGTCCCGCCATCCATGAAGTTCAGCCTCTACCAGGAAAGCCGCCGCGGCGGCCGTCGCTCCAACCAGGACCGGGTCGGCCACGCCCGCACTCATGCGTCGATCTGCATGGTGCTGGCCGACGGCATGGGCGGCCATGTGCGCGGCGAGGTGGCAGCCCAGTTCATGGTCGACACCATGCTGGGCCGCTTCACCCGCCTGGCCAGGCCGCGCCTGGCTGACATCGCCGAGTTCCTGCTCGAGACCATCTACATCGCCCACGACATCATCAACCAGTACACCCAACTCCACCTTCTGAAGGACAGCCCGCGCACCACCTGCGTGGCGTGCGTGGTGCAGGACGACCAGGCATGGTGGGCTCACGTCGGCGATTCGCGCCTCTATCACTTCGGCGGCGATGGCTTGATTGCGCGTACCCGCGACCATTCCGCCGTGCAACGCCTAGTCGACCGCGGCCTGGTGGCGGAGGCCGACATGCTCGCCCACCCCGACCGCAACAAGCTTTACAACAGCGTCGGCGGTGAGTTGCCGCCCAGCATCGAGCTGTCGCATGGCGTCACCCTGCGGAGTGGCGATGTCCTGCTGCTGGCCAGCGACGGCGCGTGGGCGGAATTCCGCCCGGAGGAGATGTTTGCCGCCCTGCGCGGCCATGCCCTGCGCGAGGCAGTGGGGCAGATGCTGACGCAGGCCGCATCGCGCACCGGCGACCATGGCGATAACTTGTCCATAGTCGCGCTGCGTTGCGGCGAGCCCACGCCGGATCACCCTGCAGGTGGCGAGGCAGGGCCGGACGGTTTCACCGCCGAGCTGCTGGCGCCTGGGCAGGCGCCAGCAGCACTCGACATCGACGACGCGATCGCAGAGATGCAGACTGCATTTATCAACCGCAACCCGAAGGCTGAATCATGACCGAATTCCTGCGTCCGTCCGGACGCGCACCGGCGCAACTGCGCGACATCCACATCACCCGCCGCTACACCAAGCACGCCGAGGGCTCGGTACTGGTGGAGTGCGGCGACACCAAGGTCATCTGCACCGCCAGCGTGGCGGAAAAGGTGCCTTTCCACGTCAAGGGCAGCGGCTCCGGCTGGCTGACCGCCGAATACGGCATGCTGCCGCGTGCCACCCACACCCGCGGTGACCGGGAGGCGGCACGGGGCAAGCAGAGCGGCCGCACGCAGGAGATCCAGCGCCTGATCGGGCGCAGCCTGCGCGCCGCGGTGGACCTGGCCAAGCTGGGCGAGCGCACCCTGCACATCGACTGTGACGTCATCCAGGCCGACGGCGGTACCCGCACCGCCAGCATCACCGGCGCCTGGGTGGCGGTGCACGACGCCATCGAATGGCTGGTCAGGGAGGGCAAACTGCCCGAGACGGTGATCCGCGACCACGTCGCCGCGGTCTCGGTGGGTATCTACAAGGGCGTGCCGGTGCTCGACCTCGACTACGCCGAGGACTCCGACTGCGACACCGACATGAACGTGGTGATGACCGGTTCCGACGGCATCATCGAGATCCAGGGCACCGCCGAAGGCGATCCCTTCAGCCGCACGGAACTCAACGACCTCATCGACCTGGCCCAGGCCGGCATCGCACAGCTGATCCACGAACAGAGACAGGCTCTCCAGTCATGAAGAAGATCGTCATCGCCTCGAACAACGCCGGCAAGCTGCGCGAGATCCAGCGCATCCTGGAACCCCTCGACTTCGAGGCCATGCCGCAGGGCGCCTTCGGCGTGCCGGAATGCCCGGAACCGCACGTCACCTTCGTCGAGAACTGTATCGCCAAGGCCCGCCACGCCTCCGCGCACACGGGTCTTCCCGCTCTGGCGGACGACTCCGGTATCTGCGTCGATGCCCTGAATGGCGCCCCCGGCGTCTATTCTGCCCGTTACGCCGGCGAGCCGAAATCGGACCAGCGCAACAACGAAAAGTTGATCGAGGCCCTCGCGGGCAATCCCAACCGCAAGGCGCACTACTACTGTGTCATGGTCTACGTGCGCTACCCGGACGATCCCCAGCCGATCATCGCCGAGGGCGCCTGGCACGGCGAGATCATCGACCAGCCGCGTGGCGCCGGCGGCTTCGGCTACGACCCCTATTTCCTGGTGCCCGAATTCGGCAAGACCGGCGCGGAACTGGACCAGGACCAGAAGAACGCCGTCAGCCACCGCGGCCAGGCCCTGCGCGCCCTGGCCGAGCACCTTGGGGGTGAGGCCTGAGGCGCGCCGCGCCGGTCGCCTGGCAACCGGTCGCGGCGGCGCGGCCGGCGCCAGCGCGTGCCCTGCCATTGTCGCTCTACGTGCATGTGCCCTGGTGCGTGCGCAAGTGCCCATACTGCGACTTCAACTCGCATGCCCTGCGCGGCGAGCTGCCCGAGAGTGACTATCTCGACGCACTGGCACGCGACCTCGAGGGCGCCCTGCCGGCGGTGTGGGGGCGGCCGCTGGAGACGGTATTCATCGGCGGCGGCACGCCCAGCCTGCTGAGCCCGGAGGTGGTCGACCGCCTGCTCACCCTGGTGCGCACCCTGTTGCCCCTGCGGCCGGGGGCGGAGATCACCCTGGAGGCCAATCCGGGCACCTTCGAGCAGGGCCGCTTCAGGGGCTATGCCGAGGCCGGGGTGAACCGCCTTTCGCTCGGCGTTCAGAGCTTCGACGACCGCTTCCTGCAGGCGCTCGGCCGCATCCACGCCGGCCGCGAGGCGCACGCCGCGGCGGAGGGTGCCCTGGCTCTGTTTGAGCGGGTCAACCTGGATCTGATGTACGCCCTGCCGGGCCAGACCCCGGCCGACCTGGCGTGCGACCTCGCCGCCGCAGTCGGCCACGCGCCGCAGCATCTGTCCTGCTACCACCTCACCCTGGAGCCCAACACCGCCTT
>JAQVJE010000121.1 GCA_028695325.1 Gallionellaceae bacterium | reverse complement strand
GCCAGTTCCCCCAGGGCCGCCAGCAGGCGGTCGATGTCGGCCCCGGTGTGGGCGGCGCTGAGTGAGATGCGCAGGCGGGCGCTGCCTTCCGGCACCGTGGGCGGGCGGATCGCCGGGCACAGTATGGCGCGCTCGCGGAGGCCGTCGGCGAGGCGCAGGGTGGCGTGGTTATCGCCCACCAGAATGGGCTGGATGGGGGTGTCGGAGGGCATCAGCGGCCAGGGTAGGGCGGCGACGCCGGCCTTCAGGCGGGCAATCAGGCGGGCCAGTTGCCGGCGCCGTTCCGGCTCGCCGGCAATCAGTTGCAGGCTGGCCGACACCGCCGCCGCCAGCATGGGCGGCGTGGCGGTCGTATAGATATAGGTGCGCGCCCGGTTGACCAGCCATTCGACCAGGTCGGCCGATCCGGCCACGAAGGCGCCGGAGACGCCGGCGGCCTTGCCGAGGGTGGCGAGATAGACCAGGCGGTCGGGGCGCGACGCGATCCCGAAGTACTCCAGGATGCCGCGGCCGTCCTCGCCCAGGACGCCGAAGCCGTGGGCGTCGTCGACATACAGCCAGGCGTCGTATTCCTCCGCCAGGGCCAGGAGTTCCGCTACCGGGGCGATGTCACCGTCCATGCTGAACACGGCGTCGGTGGCGATCAGCTTGTCCCGGGCGGTGCTCTCCGCCAGCAGCTGTTCCAGATGGCCGAGGTCGTTGTGCCGGTAGCGTTGGTGGCTGGCGCGCGAGAGCTGTGCGGCGTCGACCAGGGAGGCATGGTTGAGACGGTCTGCGAACACCGCGCCATGGCGGTCGAGCAGGGCGGCGACGACGCCCAGGTTGGCCATGTAGCCGGTGGAAAAGAGCAGCGCGGCGGGCAGGCCGATGAATTCGGCCAGTTCCGCCTCCAGCCGGTGGTGCAGGGCGTGGTGGCCGGTGAGCAGGTGGGCGGCGCCGGCGCCGGTGCCGTAGGTCTGCGCCGCGGCACCGGCCGCCGCCGCGATGGCCGGGTGGGCGGCCAGGCCCAGGTAGTCGTTGCTGGCGAACGACAGGTAGTCACGGCCGTCGACCCGGACGTGGGCGCCCTGTGCCGTCTCCAGCACGTGCCGGCGCCGGCGCAGGCCCTGGCCGTCCAGCTCGGCGAGCCGGGCCGCGAGGTCGATCATGCCTCGGTCTGCCGGTCAGGCCTCGGCGCAGCGGCGCCCCTTGACCGGCTCCGGGTGGAGGCCGAGCTTGACCATCAGGACCTGGTCGGCGGTAACGTCCGGGTTGCCGGTGGTGAGCAGCTTGTCGCCGTAGAAGATGGAGTTGGCGCCGGCCAGGAAACACAGTGCCTGGCCCATCTCGCCCAGTTCGTGGCGGCCGGCCGACAGGCGCACGTAGGACCTCGGCATGGTGATGCGGGCGACGGCGATGGTGCGCACGAAATCCAGCGGGTCGAGGTCGGTCTCGGCGGCGAGCGGTGTGCCGGCCACCTTGACCAGCATGTTGATGGGCACCGACTCCGGCTGCGGGTCCATGCAGGCCAACTCGGCCACCATGCGGGCGCGCATGGCGCGGGATTCGCCCATGCCGATGATGCCGCCACAGCACACCGAGATGCCAGCCTTGCGCACCTTGGCCAGGGTGTCGAGGCGGTCGGCGTAGGTGTGGGTGGTGATCACCTGGCCGTAGAACTCCGGCGCGGTGTCGATGTTGTGGTTGTAGTAGTCGAGGCCGGCGGCCTTCAGCTTCTCGGCCTGGCCGTCCTTGAGCATGCCGAGGGTGACGCAGGTTTCCATGTCCAGGGCCTTGACCTGGTGCACCATCTCGATGACCGCGTCGAGGTCGTTCTCCTTCGGGCCGCGCCAGGCGGCGCCCATGCAGAAGCGGGTGGCGCCGCTTTCCTTGGCGGCGCGGGCGCGCGCCAGCACCTCGTCAGCCTCCATCAGCCGCTCGCGTTGCAGGCCGGTGTCGTGGCGGGCCGACTGCGAGCAGTAGCCGCAGTCCTCCGAGCAGCCGCCGGTCTTGATCGACAGCAGGGTGGACATCTGCACCGCGTTGGCGTCGAAGTGCTGGCGATGCACCGTCTGGGCGCGGAACAGCAGGTCATTGAATGGCAGCTCGAACAGGGCCGCGACGGTGTCCTGGGTCCAGGCCTGGGTGGGGTGGGAAAGATCAGTCATGTTGTTGCTCCAGTTCGATGTCCTGCCAGTCTTCCCGGCCGGCCTTCCAGATGTCGTACAGCGACCACGGCACCAGGGCCAGGATGAACAGGGCCCAGACTCCGCCCCAGCCGGTCGGCAGGTGGGCGATGTCGTTGGCCAGGATGGTCAGCGTGCCGACCACGGCGTAATACCGGTAGCCGGCCCACTTGTTGTAGTGTCTGACCTTGAGGTCCGGGTGGTGGGCGATGGCGGCATAGACGAAGATTGACGCCGCCAGCCACAGCATTACCGGTGGCAGCGACATGGCCAGTGGCAGGAAGGCCATCTTCTTGTCGGCGATGTTCAGCCCCAGGGTGAACAGGGCGGCCGCCAGCGCCGTGCTGGCCACCGCCAGGTAGTTGAACAGGCGTGCCGAGCGCAGGCAGGAGGCGGCGGTGACGACTTTGACTTCGGCCATGGCGGTCAGGTTGAAACACAAGGCCGCGTATGTTCGTGGCAGGGAGGTGGCTTGTCAAATTTTGTTCGCCACACACTGAACAGCTGCCTAAACGGTGCGCAAGCCGCATTGGCGCAGCCCTGCCTGCTATGCGGCGCCCGCAGCCATGCCGGCCTGCTCTGTCCCGCCTGCGCTACCGATTTGCCGTGCCTAGAGACCGCGCGCTGTCCGCTGTGCGCCCTGCCGACGCCGGGTGCTGCGGTCTGCGGCGCCTGCCTGAAGCGGCCGCCCGTCTTCGACCACGTCGAGGCGGTGTACCGCTACGCCTATCCGTTCGACGTCCTGGTCCAGCGCCTCAAGTACGGCGGCCAGACTGCAGTCGCCGACTGGCTGGCGGCGCACCTGGCGGAGGCGTTGGCGGCGGCGCCCCGGCCCGACCTTATCGTGCCGATGCCGCTCCACCCGCGCCGCCTGCGCGAGCGCGGCTACAACCAGGCCGCCCTGCTGGCCGCCCACCTGGCCCGCCGGCTGGGTGTGGCGTCCGACCCCGCGGCCTGCCGGCGCGTGCGCGACACTCCGCCCCAGGTCGACCTGCCGCTCGACCGCCGCCACCGCAACGTGCGCGGCGCCTTCGCCTGCGACCTCGACCTGCGCGGCAGGCGGGTGGCTCTGGTGGACGACGTCATGACCAGCGGCGCCAGCCTGGACGCGCTGGCCAGGGCGGTGAGGCAGGCGGGCGCGGCCGAGGTGGTGGCCTGGGTGGTGGCGCGCACCGTGCGCGGCTAGGCCGTGGTCTCGATGTCGAAGATGCGTCGGTGTTCCAGGATGGCGTAGCGGTCGGTCATCCCGGCAATGTAGTCGCACACCGCGCGCGCCAGGTCGGCCTCGGCGCGGCCCTGGAACTCGGGCGGCAGCAGCCTGGGTTCGGCGGTGAAGGCCGAGAACAGGTCGCGGATCAGGCGGCGCGCCTTCTCACTCATGCGCACCACCCGGTAGTGACGGTAAAGGTTCTGGAACAGGAAGCGCTTGAGGGCCAGGTGCTCTTCCAGCAGGGCCGGGCTGAACGCCGCCAGGGGCGGGCAGCGGCGCAGCTCGTCGAGGTCGGCGGGGCGGTGCGTGGCCAGGTTGGCGCGGGTCTGGGCGATGAGGTCGTTGACCAGGGTGTTGATCATGCGGCGCACCGTCTCATGGATCAGCCGGCGGTCGGTGAGGTCGGGGTAGGCCCGGCGTACCGCGTCGAGGTGGCGGCGGAACAGGACGACCTCCTCCAGTTGTTCCAGTGTGATGAGGCCGGAGCGTAGGCCGTCGTCGACATCGTGGTTGTTGTAGGCGATCTCGTCGGCCAGGTTGGCGATCTGCGCCTCCAGGCTGGGCTGCTGACCGGCCAGGAAGCGTTGCCCAATGTCACCCAGCTTTTCGGCGTTCCGCTTCGAGCAGTGCTTGAGGATGCCCTCGCGCGCCTCGAAGGTGAGGTTGAGGCCGTCAAACTCGGCGTACTTCTGCTCCAGCTCGTCCACCACGCGCAGGGACTGCAAATTGTGCTCGAAGCCGCCGTGGTCCTTCATGCAGTCGTTGAGGGCGTCCTGGCCGGTGTGACCGAACGGCGTGTGGCCGAGGTCGTGGGCCAGGGCGACGGTCTCGATCAGGTCCTCGTCGAGGTCCAGCACCCGCGCCAGGGTGCGGCCGATCTGCGCCACCTCCAGGCTGTGGGTGAGGCGGGTGCGGAATAGGTCGCCCTCGTGGTTGACGAACACCTGGGTCTTGTACTCCAGGCGGCGGAAGGCGGTGGAATGGATGATGCGGTCGCGGTCGCGCTGGAACTCGGAGCGCGGCACGGCCGGCGGCTCCGGGTGGCGGCGGCCGCGCGATTTCGTTGAATGGGCGGCGTAGGGGGCGAGGTCAGGCACGCGCCACGGCTTCGGTAAGGGTCTGTCGCAGCAGCTCGGCCGGGGCGTCGGCGGTCACATAGCACTCGCCCACCTTGCGGAACAGCACGAAGCGCATCTTGCCCGCCTCGACCTTCTTGTCCACGCCCATGTAGTTCAGGTAGGCCTCGGCGCCCAGGTCCGGCGCCACGGTGGGCAGGCGGGCGCGCCTGAACAGGGCGTCGACGCGCTCGACGTCGGCCTCGGTGAGCTTGCCCATGCGGCGCGACAGGTCGGCCGCCATCATGGTGCCGGCGGCGACCCCCTCGCCGTGCAGCCAGACGCCGTAGCCCATGCCGGCCTCGATGGCGTGGCCGAAGGTGTGGCCCAGGTTGAGGAGCGCCCGCTGGCCGGCCTCGCGTTCGTCGGCGGCGACCACCTCGGCCTTGTTCTCGCAGGAGCGCCGGATGGCGTAGGCGAGCGCCTCGGGATCACGGGCGACGAGCCTGTCCATGTTGGTCTCCAGCCATTCCAGGAAGGGCAGGTCGCGGATCAGGCCGTACTTGATCACCTCGGCCAGGCCAGCCGACAGCTCGCGCTCGGGCAGGGTGTTCAGGGTCTCGGTGTCGGCCAGCACGACCTGGGGCTGGTAGAAGGCGCCGATCATGTTCTTGCCGTGCGGGTGGTTGATGCCGGTCTTGCCACCCACCGAGGAGTCCACCTGGGCGAGCAGGGTGGTGGGCACCTGGATGAAGGGCACGCCACGCTGGTAGCTGGCGGCGGCGAAGCCGGTGAGGTCGCCGATAACGCCGCCGCCCAATGCGATGAGCGTGGTCTTGCGCTCGGCACGGTGGCTGAGCAGGGCGTCGAAGATCAGGTTGAGCGTCTCCCAGTTCTTGTAGGCCTCGCCGTCGGGCAGGACGATGGGCAGCACCTCGACGCCGGCGTTCTTCAGGGTGGCCGTGAGGCGCTCCAGGTAGAGCGGCCCGACCGTGGTGTTGGTGACGATGGCGACCCGCTTCTGCGCCAGGTGCGGCAGGATCAGGTCGGCCCGGTCCAAAAGGCCGGCGCCGATGTGGATGGGGTAGCTGCGGTCGCCGAGGTCGACGGTGAGGGTTTGCATGGCATCGCTGACGAGACAGAATGTCCGTCATTATAACGGCCCGCCCGACTCGTCCCCGCCATGAAGATCGCCACCTGGGACATCCAAGTTCGTGCATCGTCGTTCACGTAAGAACACGGTTGACGCGGCAGCTCAGCGCATTGCCTTGAAAACAGTGCGTTTGTTGTTCCTGGACGTTCCCAAGTGTGCATGTGCAGTGCATTCGTTCTGTGTCCATAGATGTGTCCACCGTGTCCATGGCTGTGTCCATGGCCGGAACTGGCGTTACGGTAAACTTCATGGACACAGCTGGCTCAGGAGGCAGCATTCATGGGTTCTCTTACCGACATCAAGATTCGCAATCTGAAACCGCAGCAGAAGTCGTACCAGGTCGCCGACGGCGATGGCCTGACGCTTGAGGTGCGGCGCAGTGGTCAGAAGGCGTGGCTCTATCGTTACCGTGTCCACGGACGCCAGGAAAAGCTCTCCCTGGGTGGCTATCCGGAGATATCCCTTGCGCGCGCCCGTGAACTGCACTTCGATGCGCGCAAGCAGGTTGCCGAGGGGAAGTCGCCGGCCAAGAACAAGCGCGAAGAGAAACAGCGACTGTCGGATGATCTGCAAACCGTGCGGGGCTTGGCCAAGGCGTACATCGAAGACCATGTCTCCAAACTGGCTTCGGCAAAACGAGCGCAGGCCTATATCGAGCAAAAGATACTCCCCGTTATCGGCGGTCATTTCCTGCACGAGGTCACACCGGCTGACTGTGTGGCCATCGTCGAGAAGATCAAGCGCGGCGGCGCTCCTGCCGTAGCTCGCAAGGTTCTCGAACATCTGCGTGGCCTGTTCGGATATGCGGTCGACCACCATCTC
>JAQVJE010000015.1:19518-28146 GCA_028695325.1 Gallionellaceae bacterium | reverse complement strand
CCCTGGGGCCGGGCACCGGCTTGGGCGTCGCCATCGCGGTCACCGACACGGCCGGCCACCGGCCACTGCCCGGCGAGGGTGGCCATATCGGCTTCGCCCCGGTGGACGCCGAGCAGGTCGCCCTGCTGCGCTTCCTGCAGGCTGCCTACGGCCGAGTCTCGGTCGAGCGCATCCTGTCTGGGCCCGGTATCGCCGACCTGTTCGCCTACTGCCGGGCCGCCTCCGGCCGGCCGGTCAAGCGCGCACGCACGCCGGCCGAGGTGACCGAGGCCGCCCTGGCCGGCAGCGATCCAATCGCCGCCTGGGCCATGCGCCTGTTCTGCCGCATCCTCGGTCAGACCGCCGGCGACCTCGCCCTGGTAGCTGGTGCGCGCGCTGGTGTCTACCTGGCCGGCGGCATCCCGCCGCGCATACTGCCCCTGCTGGCGGACGGCGAATTCCTGCAGGGATTCGCCGCCAAGGGGCGCTTCACCGACTGGATGGCGAGCCTGCCGGTGCACGTCGTCGCCGACCCCGACGTCGGCCTCAAGGGCGCCGCCCTGCTGGCGGTGGCCTGAGGACCTATTCGATGCCCAGGCGCTCGATGCGGTAGCGCAGGCTGCGGAAGGTGACGCCGAGCAGGCGGGCGGCGGCGGTCTTGTTGCCGCCGGTCTGCGCCAGGGCCTGGACGATCTTGTCGCGCTCGACCTGGTCCAGGTAGTCCTGCAGGGGCAGATCCTCGCTGGCGGCCGGAAGCTCGGGCGCCAGATTGAGGTCGGCGACGCCGATGACGTCGCCCTCGCCCAGGGCGAGGGCGCGCTCCAGTATGTTCTCCAGTTCGCGCACGTTGCCCGGGAAGCTGTACTGCATGAGGGCAGCGAGGGCTTCCGGTGCCAGGGCAGGGCTGGCGCCATCGCGGAGCCGCCCGCAGATGAACTCGGCCAGCGGCACGATGTCCTCGCGTCGCTCGCGCAGGGCCGGCATCCTGAGGTCGATGACATTGAGGCGGTAGTAGAGGTCGTGGCGGAAGCGGCCGCCCGCCACCGCTGCGGCCATGTCCTGGTGGGTAGCGCTGATGATGCGCACGTCGACCGGCTCTTCGGCAGTGCCGCCGACCCGGCGCACGCTGCGCTCCTGGATCGCCCTGAGCAGCTTGACCTGCATGCTCATGGGCAGGTCGAGTACCTCATCAAGGAACAGGGTGCCACCATCGGCGGCCTGGAAAAAACCGTCGCGGTCGCCGTCGGCGCCGGTGAAGGCGCCTTTGCGGTAGCCGAAGAACTCGCTCTCCATCAGGTTCTCGGGGATGGCGCCGCAGTTGACTGCCAGGAAGGGCCGCCCGACGCGCGGGCCGAGATCGTGGATCAGGCGCGCCACCACCTCCTTGCCGGTGCCAGACTCGCCACTGATTACCACCGGCGCCTGGCTGCGCGCCAGCTTGGCGGCCATGGCGCGAACCTGCCGCATGGGCGGCGAGTCGCCGACCAGGCGCGCCTTGCGCGGCCCCGATGACTCCTGTTGCGGCACCTTGAGGGCGGTGCGCACCAGGCTGCGCAGCTGCTCCAGCGACACCGGCTTGGCCAGGTAGTCGAAGGCGCCGGCCTTGAGGGCGGCCACCGCATTGTCGGTCGACCCGTAGGCGGTGATCACCGCCACCGGGGTCAGCGGGGCGTGGGTGCCGATGTGGCGGACGATCTCCAGGCCGTCGCCGTCGGGCAGGCGCATGTCGGTCAGGCAAAGGTCGTACTGGCGGGCCCTCAGGCACTCCAGGGCGGCCGCCACGCTGGCGGCACGCACGGCATTGAGGCCCATCCTGGCCAGGGTGAGGTCGGCCAGGTCGAGCAGGTCGGGTTCGTCGTCGACGATCAATACGGTCGGGGTCTTCATCTGGCCCTCGCGGCGGCCAGGCGGAAACGCGCCCCCTCGGCCTCCTCCAAGCAGCGCAACTGGCCGCCGTTAGCCTCGGCCAGCTCGCGCGCGATGTACAGGCCCAGACCGGTACCGGCCCGCCCAGTGGTGAAGAAGGGCTCGAACAGGCGGTGGCGCAGCTCGGCGGGGACGGCCGGCCCATCATTGTACAGATCGACCCAGACCGCGTCGCCCACCGTCTTGGCGCTGAGCAGCACGCTGCCGGGCCGGCCGGAGCAGTAGCGGCAGGCATTGCGGCACAGGTTCCAGAGTATCTGGTCGAGATGCAGGCGATCGCACGACAGGACGACCTCCTCCTCCACCTCCAGCCGGATGATGCCCGGCGCCACCGCCTCGCCGAGCTGGAACTGGCGGACGAAGTCGGGCAGGTAGCCGGCCAGCCGGATCGCCTCGCGCACTTGGCGGTCGCGCCGGGACAGCACCAGCACGTCCTCGACCAGGTGGTTGAGGCGGCCGACGTTGTCCTCGATGATGCGGGTCAGGCGGGCCGCCTCGGCCTCGCCGCCACGGTCCTCGGCGAGAAGTTGGGCGGCATGCCGGATGGCGGAGAGCGGATTGCGTATCTCGTGCGCCAGGTTGGCGGTCAGGCGGCCAAGGGCGGCCAGCTTCATGCGGGTCGCCTCGTGCTCCAGCTCGCTCATGTCCTCGATGATCACCACGGCGCCATCGCGTCGCTCCGGCCCCAGGCCAAGCAGGCGGCAGCGCAGCCGGCACTGGGTGTCGACGGCCGCCAGCACCGCCGTGTCGGGGCCGTCGCCGCGCAGCCAGTCGCGCCAGGTGCTGGCCAGCCCGGCATGGCTGGTCGCCAGGGGCTGGTCGCCCGCCAGGTCACAGCCGGTGAGGTGCGCCGCCTGTTCGTTGTGCTGCAGCACGCGGCCATCGCCGGATAACACCAGGATGCCATAGGGCAGGTCCTGGATCACCTTGGCGTTGATGCGCGACAGGTCGGCCGCCTCGCGGGCGGAGCCGAGGGTGCCCTTGGCCAGTATGTGGGAGAGAGCGGCGACGGCGAAGAAGCCGGTCGACAACAGGGCGGCGCGCAGATAGCCGTCGCCCGCACCGGCCAGGCCCTGCTCCGCCAGCATGGCCAGGCTGGCCACCGCGGGCGGCAGCACTGCCTGGCGGCCGTTCGGCTGCAGACCGGCAGCCGCCATCGGTACGGTCAGCAGGAGGCCGAGGCCATTGCCGTTGCCGCCGCCCAGGTGCATGTACAGGGTGATGACCGCGATGTCGCTGAACAGGTGCAGGCGCAGCTGGCGCTCGAAGCCAGCCCGCCCCGCCACGAGTACGACGAGGAAAGCCAAGGCCACCACCAGGTAGATGCCGCCAAGCAGGGCCATCGGGGCGGCCGGGCCGGGCGCGATGAAGTGCAGGTGGTCGGCATAGAGCGGCGCGACAATAAAAAAGACCGCCACAAACAGGCGGTAGGCATTGAGTTGCCGGAGCGAGCGCCAGAAACTGTCGGGCATGAAGTCGGCGCCGGTCATGCGCCGCTCAGCCGAGGTCGCGGCGCCGGTGTTCCTCGCAGCAGTAGGTACGGCCCTGGCTGAGGAGCGCCTCGGAACGCGGCAGGTTCACCCCGCATACCCGGCAGCGCACCATGTCCTCGGCCTCGGGCCGGCTGCCGGGATGGCGCCGCGGCCTCGCCATGTGCTTGAACCACAGGACCAGGGCGATGGTGACTAGGACGATGAGGATCAGCTTAGCCAACGTCGAGCCCGTTCTTGTGGGTTTCGTTGATGGTCATGAGCAGGCGCTGGAAGGGGATGAAGCGGCCGTACTTCACCACCAGGGGCATGAACGGCAGGTCCTCGCCGAATCCCCACTCGTAGCGACCACTCACCATGTCGTCGTAGACCTTGCGCACCAGGGAATCGAGATGCTCGATGAAGGGACCGTACATCTCCGCGTTCTCCGGCTCATAGTCGAGGCCAGTGCGGAATTCGTCGATCTCGTAGACAGCCTGGTGCACCAGGTCGACGTACTCATCCACTGTCTTGGGGCGTTTCATCGTTTGCTAACCAAAAGTCATATCCAGGTCCCGGATTATGCGCGATCCGCCGCTGAAAAGCAGGGGCCTGCCGGGACGGAACGACGAAACCGCTTGGCCGGGAGGCATTCAGGCGGCGGCGCGCGCGATCAGGCCCTGGTATTCCCGGTTCAGAGTCACCAGCACCCAGGTCCAGACCAGGCAGCCCGCCAGGGCTACCCAGCCGAGGTCGACCACGCTGCTGCCGGAAAGCGTCCATTGGCTGACGACGATGATGATCAGCGAGCCCATGGCCTTGAACAGGCGATAGCCGAACATATCTATCCAGGCCTTGGCCTGATACATCGCCATGGGTTCGACCGGGATGTAGAGCAGTTCCTTGGCGGCGCGATTGATGGAATAGGCCAGGCCGCGGTCGCTGATCTTCATGATCGCCGCCGGGATGAGGGTCGGGTGGAGCATGAAGCCGCCGGTGGCGCCGGCCAGCGCCAGGGGTTGCACCAGGAGACCGGCGAGCACCCCCAGATAGTTGAGTATGAGGGGCGTGAGCATCAGGTTGACAGCGATGGACACCCCGCCCATGACGCTGAAGAAGAGCGACAGCGCCGCCGTGCGGGCCTCGCGCTCGGGGTAGGCCGCCTCGACGATGTGCAGGAACTGGTATTCCACCAGGGGGGAGATGGCCTGCGCCAGCAACAGCGCGGCAGCGATCAAGAGCAGATAGCGGCTGCCCGCGATGAGGCGCCAGCCGCCCGCATGCATGGCAACATCCGCCCCGCTGTCGCCCGTCCGCCGCAGCAGCCCCTGGCGCTGCATCGCCACGGTGAGGGCGTACACGAGACCGACAAAGGTGGCCGCCACCAGCATGAGGTCTGGGGTCTGCAGTGGGGTATAGCGGATCAGGAACGCCGCCAGCAGGCCGCCGGCCACGCCGCCGACGAGGCCGCCGGTGCCGAGCAGGCCGTACCAGTGGCGGCCCTCCTCGCTACGGTAGGTGCCGTCGGCCAGGCTCCAGAACTGTTCCGCCAGGACGACGCCGAAGATGTCAACGTAAATGTAGAAGGCGACCGCCACCCAGGCAGCGTGCGTGGCGGCCAGCACCCTGAAGGCGACCAGGGTGGCGACGAAGAACAGGCAGCTCGCCAGGACCACCCGGACCCGCCCGAAGCGCTGCAGCAATTTCCGGTAGAATGCCACGGTTATCAGCAGGGCGACGGCGGAACCGATCCAGACATACGGCAGCGAATCGGCGCCGAGCGCCTCGATGAGCAGTGAGCGGGCGGCCGGTTTCAGGTGATACAGCGCGGTGATGATGAGGAAGAAGTCCAGCGAGAAGATCAGCGAGCGGACCAGCGGCCCGGGTAACAGGCCCGGAGGCAGGGAACTTTTTGCCAGATTTTCGGACATAGTCGCTATTTGCCCTCTCGACGCTCGGCGGATGCGGACCTGTTGGGGGGTGGAGTTTTGCGGCGATCTCATCGCTACCGTTCAACCCTACCCCAGGGGGTAAAGTTTGTCCCTAGGTAATTTCGTCCTGGGCCTCGCACTGGCCCTGTTCACGGTCACTGCCCAAGCCGACCGCACCTATCCCGAACTCGATCGCTCCTACGACGCACGCCTGCAGGCCCAGTTGGAGAGCAAGGTGAAGAGCCTCAGCCTCGACGAGGCAGTGCGCCGCGGACACCTCTCGGTAGCCCTGGCCGACATCACCGATCCCGAGCGTCCGCGCTTCGCCGCCCTCAACCCGGACCGCATGGTCTATGCCGCGAGCCTGCCCAAGATTGCCATCCTGCTCGGCGCCTTCGCCCGTATCGAGGCCGGCGAAATGCGGCTCGACGGCCCCACTCGCGACACCCTCACCCGCATGGTGCGCGTCTCCTCCAACAGCGCCGCCAGCGAGATGCTCGGGCGCGTCGGCATGCGCTACCTGGCCGACCTGCTGCGCTCGCCGCGCTACCGCCTCTACGACCCCGCGCGCAACGGCGGCCTCTGGGTCGGCCGGCCCTACGGCCAGGGCGGCGAGACCCTGCGCGATCCCTTGCACAACCTCTCGCACGGCGCGACGGCGTTGCAGGTCGCCCGCTTCTACTACATGCTGGAGACCGGCCGCCTCGTCACCCCCCCACTGGCTACCGAGATGAAGGCCATATTGGGCAACCCCGGCATCCACCACAAGTTCGTCAAGGGCCTCGAGGGCGAGCGCCTCGCCGCCAACATCTACCGCAAGTCCGGCAGCTGGCGCGACTGGCATGCCGACAGCGCCATCGTCGAACGTGACGGCCGGCGCTACATCGCCGTGGCCCTGGCGGAAGACCCCCGCGGCAGCGACTGGATGAGCCAACTGATCGTACACATGGACGAGGCCGTGTTCGACACCGCCCCGCGCAGCCGGGTGGCGTTGCTCGATTAGCCTGTGCAAGTGAGTGCCCAAGGTCTGGTGGGCCACCGCCGAGTTCTTCCGCAGTACGTTCGAGCTGACCACCACCATGTAGTGCAGCCGGGGCGCGCCGGCCGGATACTCGACGATGGCCGCCGAGTTCAGCAGGTTCTCCACATTGCCCTGGTACTTGAGGCAGGCGAAGCCCGGCTCCGGCCGGCAGCGGAAGAGCGAACCCGACTTGAAATAGACGGCAGCCTCGGCCAGGGCGGGCGATGAGGCATAGCGGATGCGCCGCTGCGTCGAATACAACAGACGCTTGATCTCCCGGCTCGACCAGGCGTCGACGATGCACCCGCGCTCCAGCGCCAACAGCCAGCGTATCAGCTCCCGCGGTGTCGCCAGACTGGAGGTGCCGGGCACCCTGACCTTGCCAGCGCGGGTGAAGAAGCTGCCCTGGCGCAGGGCGCGCGGGTCGAGGCCGTTGCGCTCGATTCCGCCACGCAGCGCGCGCTCCAGCTGCGCTGACAGCACCACCTTCGGGGTGGCGCGGAAGTAAGCGTCGATCCGCGCCTCCGTCACCGGGTAGGCATGGCCGAAATGCGCCAGCAGCAGTATCTCCCGCATGACCATGGCGGCGGCGGCGTTGGAGCTGGCCGACAGCATCCAGTCCAGGTAGGTCCACAGGTTCGCCGCGTCGCCCTGGCGCAAGGGGCGGTGCGACAGGCGCCTGCCGTCCCAGAACGGTACGCCGTGGCCATCGTGGACGATAAACCCGTCGGCCACTACACGGGTCTCCCGCAGGATGCGCGCGCGGGCGTCGGGGTCGTCGGGATGGAGGTCGGCGAGCAGCTGGAAGAGCGCGCTGGCCACCACCAGCTTGCCCACGCTGCCGGGATTGCTGCCGGCGTCGGCGCGATGCTCGGCATAGGTCGGGCGCGCCGGGTCGCTGAGGTCGAGGACGGCGATGGCATAGCGGCCGGCCTCGTCCCCCAGCAGGGCGGCCACCTGGCGGCTGAATGCCGGGTCGGGCGGCGGCAGGGCCAGCGCGACGCCGGCCAGGCGCAGATCCACCTGACCGAGTGCGAGCAGGGCGCCGGGTGGCTGCCGGTGGCCCACCACCCTGCCCTCCTGCGCCTGCCGGTAGCCCTCCAGGCGGGCGATGCCGGTGTACTCGCCGCCATCGAGGGGATAGGCGAGGGCCAGGCCAGGCAACAGCAGCAGCGCCAGGAGCCGCTTCATTTCACTTCCCGCAGATCGATCGGCTGCCAACCGTGCAGGAACAGGGGGGCATCCATCTCGAGCAGGAAGTGGTGGCGCCTGGCCGCTTTGCTCTGCAGGAAGGGACGGATCTGGAACAGGGCGAGGCGTCCCGCCACAAAGCCGAACTCGACGTCCGCCGGGGCGATGTCGCCGCTCTCGTCGTGCTGCGGGAAGCGCAGCGGCAGTTCCAGGCCCAGGCGCCGCAACTGCTCGATTTCTGCCGTCGCCAGTACCGGCCGGCCACTGGCCACCTGCTCCACCAGGCCGCCACCGGGAGCGATCACACGTCGGTTAGCGGCGCTGGCTTCAGCCAGCAGGCGCACATCCCCCGTCGCGGCACCGATCAACAGCTCCTCGGCCGCCTGCCCGGCAACGGCGCCGCCCGCCCCCTCGTTGACGGCCACCGTGAAGGCGCCCGGACCACCGCCGTCGAGGTCCATGGTCACCATCACGCCGGACTTGTCGACCGCAACTGCGCGTTGCAGCAGAACCGAGACGTAGACGTGCTCGGGGGCGTCCATGCGTAGCTGGCGCCAAGCGAAGGCGCGTTCCTCGAAGGGGGAGGCCCACACCCGCTGGATGGCCGCCACCACCGCGTCGAGGCCGACCACGTTGGGCACGGTGAGGTTGAGCCCGGCGCCGCTGAAGCCCGGCAGATCCTCCACGTTGGTGTCGCTGCGCACGAACACGGCGCCGTCCGCGCCGAAGCGCGCCTGCATGGCCTGCGCCAGCTCGGTGCGGAAGTCGGCACCGGGGTCGGTCGTCATGATCCAGTCGCGCAGCCGTTCGCGCAAACGCCTGGCCTCGCCGGCCCGCTGGCCGTCCGGCAGGGCGGCGAGGCGCCGGTACTCGGCGCGCATCCAGGCGTGGGCGCTCATCCCGGTGCCCGGCATGGGACGCTCCAGGAAGGCGAGGTAGGCGCCGAACGGGATAACCACGCCATCCGCCACCTGCTCCGGGTAATGCCGCTTCAGCTCGCCCAGCCTGGCCGCCTTGGGACCGGCGATGCGCCCGGCGTCGGCGGCGCGCAGTTCGCCGAGCGGCAGGGGTGCGCGGCGCCCGAGGTCGAGCTTGGCGAGGTCAGGGCTGA
>JAQVJE010000015.1:0-19418 GCA_028695325.1 Gallionellaceae bacterium | reverse complement strand
TCCCGCCCCGTCCAGGCCGGCACGCGCGCCAGGTAGCCCAGTTCGGCGCGATAGTAGCCGAGCGGCAGGCGGGGGGTGTCCAGGCGGGCGAGCGTATCGCGCACCGCACGGTATTCCCGCGCGGTGAGCAGGCCGACACCATATAGGGCTGCGGCGGCGTCACCCAGCCTGGCCAGGCGGTCGGCGCGACTACCTGCGGACAGCTGCCGGCCGGCAGCGAACACCTCCGCCTCGGCCGCCAGGCTGAGGCGGAGGGCGGTCGGGCGCAGGACAGGCGGCAGCGCCGGCTGGGCCTCGCGCAGCCTGGCGAGGAGCGCCGCCGCGGCGGCGAAGCGGTGTGCCGGCGCCGCCGTCGGCGGCGGCGCCAGGCGCAGCAGCTCGTCAGCCAAGGGGGTGTCGCCGAGGCGGCGGGCGAAGGCCCGCAACGGCTTGTCCAGGTCGCGCGGCGCGAACAGCGCCACGATGGCGCCGGCCAGGGCCTCGAACTCGGGCTCGGTGCGCTTCTGCCGGCGCGCATAGTCGCGCACCCGCCCGGCATCGCTCGCGTCCGGCTGGCCATGGATCTTGTTGCGCAGGCCGACGAAGCCGGGGTCCAGAGTGGCCAGGCTGGACGACAGCTCGTGGACCTGCGCCACCGTCGCGCCGTCACGCGCCTGCGGCAGCAGCATGGCCGCCTGCCTCAGCAGCAGGAAGTCCCGCTCCTCCTGAGGGCGGGCGGCCAGGGCGGCGAGGATGGCGTTCGCTGCGGCGATCTCGTCCTCGACCTGAAGTGCGCCGCGGTAATAGCGTGCCCGGCGCAATATCCAGCCGTCGTCCTCCGCCACTAGGTAGCGTTCTAGGAGGATGGCCTTGAGGGCACGCAGGTCCGGCTCGTCGGCCAGAGCGGCCGCATCGGTGGCAGCCAGCACGTTGCCCACCAGGTAGCCGGCTTGGCGCAGGGTGGTGGCGTGCTGCCCCAGCCGGCCGTGCTGTCGGCCGCCACCGTGGGGGACGCAGGCATAGGGCCCCGGCGGCAGCACGGTGCCGTCCTTGCAGAACCAGCGGATGGCGTCGAAGGGGCCGCGGGGACTGGCCTTCATCTGCGCGAGCCAGTGCGCCATCTCGGCCTCGTCGGGCGCCGCCGGCCTGGCCGGCGAGGCGAGGCCGAGGACCGCCAGCAGGACCGCCGCCGTGCGGGCGGCGCCAGCCACGATGCCGACTACCGGGGGATATGGGTTCATGACGTCTGGCGGGGGAGCACGCCGCTGGCCTGGACAGTCCTGATTATGGACGCTGCAGCAGGACTGCGCAGCGGCCGCCGCCTAAGCGTTGTAAATGACGCCGCCGCGTTCCCGGTAGCGGCGCACCACCGCTTCCGCCTCGTCCGCCAGCAGACCGCGCCTGACCTCGATGCCGGCCTGCTCGATATAGTGGTAGGACTCGGGGTAGACCGGACCCTCGTCGAAACCGATGGCGCGCGCCGCCGCCGCCGGTGCGCCGCACACCAGCCGCCGCACGCCGCTCCACAGTATGCCGCCCAGGCACATGGCGCAGGGCTCGCAGGAGGCATAGAGGGCGTGGGCCGGCTCGCGCAGGGTATGGCTGGCGCGGCCCTTCTGGGCGCGCATGATGGCCATCATCTCGGCGTGCATGACCGAGTTGCCGAGGCGCAGCACGCTGTTGACACCGATCGCCACCAGTCGTCCGGAGGCCTGTTCGAAGATGGCGGCGCCGAACGGCCCGCCGGTGCCATACTCGACATTCAGGCGCGCCAGTTCGATGGCGAGGCGCAGCCGGGCTTCGTCGCCGGCGACGTGAGCGGCGGTGTCGTCGTACGCCGCCGCCCAGCCGGGCAGTCCGATGGGTAGGCAGGCGTTCGTCATGCCGCGACCCCGGTCAGCGCGGCGGCACCACCAACCCGGCGGCGGCGATCTCGCGCGCGATCGCGTCGACCAAGTGGGGCAGCGTGGCCTCTACCACCGGCGTCAGGCCCATGTGGGTAGCCAGGCTTTCCGGCTCGACGCCGAACAGGACGGTGTGCGTCGGCGCCTCGTGGGTGATGGCGAGAGTGGCGAGAACGTCGGGCAGGCCGACCTGGTGGGGCGACAGCTTGGTGCGGAAGAGTGCCGGTATCTCCTCGTCCTTGAGGCGGAGCAGGTCACCGGGCCGTTTGCCGGCCCGCACGCAGTCGGCGATGATGAGCAGGTCGCAGTTGGCGAGGTCGTCGAGCAGTTCCATGGCCGAGGTGCCGCCGTCGATCAGTTCGACCCCGGGCGGCAGGTCGTAGCGGCGGCCGAGTTCCTCGACGGCGCGCACGCCGATGCCCTCATCGCTGAGCAGTATGTTGCCGACGCCGAGCACTACGATGCGCATGCTTTATGAACCTTTCATGGACGAAAAAACACCCGGCCGTGGCCGGGTGTCGCAATGATCGCATTCCTGGTGGAGGAGTGGAACTCAGGAACCGATCTCGCATTGGCCGGCGGGGGTGGCGCAGCCGGCGTGGATGGTCGATTTCTCGCTGCCATCGACGTCCAGCACGTGCACCGCACAGGCCAGGCAGGGGTCGAACGAGTGCACCGTGCGCAACACCTCCAGCGGCCGTTCCGGGTCGGCCACCGGGTTGTTGACCAGCGACATCTCGTACGGGCCGGGGGCATCGTCCTCGTTGCGCGGGGCGGCGTTCCAGGTGGTGGGCACCACGGCCTGGTAGTTCTTGATCTTGCCGTTGTCGATCACCACCCAGTGCGACAGCACGCCGCGCGGGGCCTCGTGGAAGCCGACGCCCTCGCTCTCGCCCTTCGGGAAGACCGGCTTGTTGTAGGTGTCGACATCGCCCTTGCCGATGTTGTCGACCAGGCGGTTCCACATGTTGTTGAGCTCGTCGACCTGGACGTTACAGGACACCGCACGGGCGGCGTGGCGGCCGATGGTCGAGTGCACGGCGGCGAGCGGGATCTTGGTGCCGGCCACCGCGCTGGCGGTGTCGAGCACCTTGGTCAGGTAGTTCAGGGTCGGCTGGTGCTTGGCCGCGGCCATGGCCAGGACGCGGGCGAGCGGGCCAACCTGGGCGGGCTTACCGAGGAAGGTCGGCGACTTGACCCAGGAATACTTGCCGTCGTCCTGGAAGTCTGTGTACTCAGGATCGGTCTCGCCCTTGTACGGGTGCAGCGGCGCGCTGCCCTTGTACCAGGCATGCTTGGAGCTTTCCTTGACGCCCTCGGCAAAGAACGGGTCGCCGAACTTGGTGATCGGCTTGAACTTGGCGAGGTCGCCGCCGGGCACGTAGCCGCCAGGCAGGGCGAACTGGGTGCCCATGCCGTCGAGCGGCAGGTCGGGCACGGACAGATAATCCATGACGCCAGCGCCATGGCCGGTCCAGTCGGCATAGAAGGCGCCGATGGCGGCGACGTCCACCAGGTAGACGTTGTGGACGAAGTCCTGGAGCTCGTCGATCCAGCCCTTGATCGCCATCAGGCGCTCGACGTTGAGCACGGACTGGCTGTCCGGGTTGATGGCGTTGGCGACGCCACCCACCGCGACGTTCTGGATGTGCGGGGTCTTGGAGCCCAGGATGGCGACGATCTTGTTGGCCTTGCGCTGGATGTCCAGGGCCTGCAGGTAGTGGCTGACCGCCAGCAGGTTGACCTCGGGCGGCAGCTTCATGGCCGGGTGGCCCCAGTAGCCGTTGGCGAACACGCCCAGTTGGCCCGTGCCGACGAATCCGCCCAGCCTATCCTTCACGGCGGCGAATTCATGCTTGCTGTTGCCCTTCCAGGTCGAAAGGGATTCGGCCAGCTGGGCGGTCTTGGTGGGGTCGGCCTTGAGGGCCGAGACCACGTCCACCCAGTCCAGGGCGGACAGATGGTAGAAGTGCACGATGTGGTCGTGCACCGCATGGGCCAGGATGATCAGGTTGCGGATGTACTGGGCGTTGACCGGAATTTCCATCTGCAGGGCGTTCTCCACCGCGCGCACCGAGCAGATGGCATGCACCGTGGTGCAGACGCCGCAGATGCGCTGGGTGATGGCCCAGGCGTCGCGCGCATCGCGGCCGAGCAGGATCTGCTCGACGCCGCGCCACATCTGGCCGGAGGCCCAGGCCTTCTTGACCTTGCCGCCGTCGATTTCGCAGTCGATGCGCAGGTGACCCTCGATGCGGGTGATGGGATCGATGGTGATGCGTTTGCTCATGTTTCTGCTCCAGGTTATTTAGCGGCGGCCGCTTCGTGCTTGGGCAGCACGGGCAGCAGACGGACGAGGACGACGTAGCCGAGGATCTCGATGGCGATGATGCCGACGGTCAGGCCGATCTCGGGCAGGGACGGGAAGTAGCTCCAGCCTTCGCCGGTTTCGTAGCCCACCAGGTAACTGTTGATGCGCAGCAGGAAGGTGCCGGTCATCATGCCCACGGCGGACAGGAACAGCTTGTCCGGGCGGCGGCGGTTGGCTTCATTGGCCAGCAGCACGGCGGGCAGGATGAAGAAGGCCATCTCGATCCAGAACATCAGGGCTATGACGTTGGGCTTGAAGGCCTCGCCGATGGCGCCGCGCACCACCAGGTCGACCACGCGCACGGCCAGATAGGCCAGCACCACCCACCACATGACCTTGGACAGCTTGGCCAGGATGCCGAGCTCAAACGGCCGCTTGAAGCCGATGGCCGAGATGGTGGACTCGAAGATCACGATGCCGTAGCCGACGCTGATCGCCGTCATCAGGTAGAGCAGCGGGATCAGCAGGGTCTGCCAGAGCGGGTTCAACTGGGTGCCCAGGACGATCAGCATGGAACCGAGGGAGGACTGGTGCATGGAGGGCAGGAGGGCGCCCAGGGCAATGACCAGGAACATCCATTTGCCCAGCTTCTTCTGCAGGTCCTTCTTCTCGAACTTCTCCAGGAACACTGGCGAGAACTCGAGCCACATCACGAAGATGTACAGCGTGATGCAGGCCGCCACCTCGAACATCACCGAATTGATGTTGGCCCAGCCCGGTGTGAAGATGTGCCAGGTGTTCCAGTAGCGGCCCAGGTCGATGATCACCGACGCGCCGGCCAGGGTGTAGCCGAACAGGCTGCCCAGCAGGGCAGATCGGACCAGCGGGTGGTACTCGCCCTTGTTGAAGATGTACACCAGCAGGGCGACCGAATAGCCGCCGCAGGCGAAGGCGGAGCCGACCATGACGTCGTAGACCACCCAGATGCCCCAGGTGTAGCCGTCGTTGACGTTGGTGACCGCGCCGATGCCGAAGAACAGGCGGACGATCAGGATGACCCCGGCAATGGCGATCAGGAGAGCCATGGTCTTGGTCAGCGAGGTGACCAGTGGGCCGCCCAAGGGGGTGGGAGCGGGATGCGCGTGGTTCGACATGGCTACTCCTGGTTTTCTTCGTCACGCATGCTGCGCTTGGCCGCGACCGCCAGACCGCCCAGCACTACGGCCGGGAAGAGCAGGTAGCCGTACAGGCTGTGCTGCATGGTTTCCGACACGGAGGCGAAGGAACGCTCGGGCAGGGCGCGGTAGCCCAGCTTCTCGAACGGCACGGCGGAGAGCTTGAGCACCTGGGTGCCACCCAGTTCCGTCTCGCCGTACACCTGCGGGACGTACTTGGCGGCCTTGGCCATCTGCCAGTCGGCACCGTTCAGCTTGCCGCGCGGCACCAGGTGATCGGTGCCTGGCTTCAGGGCCAGCCGGCGCTTGGCCTCGGCCATCAGCTCGGCGGTGGGGCCAAACAGGGTGGCGCCGGTTGGGCATACCTGGGCGCAGGCCGAGTACTGGAAGCGGGTCTTGTTGTCCGGCGAATCCAGGTGGTTGCACAGCTCGCACTTGACGATCTTCGGGATCGCCTTGTCGTACTCGAAGCGCGGCACGTCGAACGGACAGGCCAGCACGCAGTAGCGACAGCCGATGCAGTCCTTCTCGTCGTAGGTGACGATGCCGGTGACCGGATCCTTGAGCATGGCCGAGACCGGGCAGGCCGATACGCAGGACGGGTCGACGCAATGCAGGCAGGAGTGCTTCATGAAGGCATAGCCGTCCTTCTCCTGGTCCTTGTGGTCGCCGGTGCCGTCCTTGTACATCTTGATGACGTTCTTGGTCTTGCCGGAGATATCGAGCGGGGTGTCCCAGAGCTGGTCCTCGGTGGAGAACTCGGGCGGCAGGCCGTTGGACTCCTTGCAGGCCGCCACACAGGCCTTGCAGCCGATGCACAGGGTGCCGTCGTAGAGCAGGCCCATGGCCTGCGGGGGCATGGTGAGGTTGCCTCTGGCCTCGGCCGGGGCGGGTGCCGCCGTGGCCGCGACCGCGCCACCCGCCAGCACCCCCTTGAGGAACTGACGTCGGTCCATGGTCATGATCAGGCCCTTTCCTCGCGCTTGGGCTGGTCGTCCTCGACGGCCATGTTCTTGCCCAGGTTCTTGGTCAGGTTGTAGGTCGCCGCGGTGGCCGCGCCGGCCAGCGCGGCAACCGCCGCCGCCGAGGCGATGGTGGCGCCGACGCCGCGTTCCTCGTCGACCTTCGGATAACCGAGCGGTGGCGCGACGCTCTTCAGCTCGGCCAGGGCGTGGATGGGTTTCTCGAAGCCGATGCCCTGCTCGGTGCAGCCGATGCAGGGGTGGCCGCAGCCGACCGGCCAGGACACCTCGCCGAGATCGTTGAAGCCGATCACCGGGCAGTTGGCATAGGTCTCGGGGCCCTTGCAGCCCAGCTTGTACAGGCACCAGCCCTGGCGGTGGCCGGCATCGCCGAATTCGAGCGCGAAGCGGCCGGCGTCGAAGTGGGCGCGGCGTTCGCAGTTCTCGTGGATGAGGCGCGAGTAGGCGAACAGCGGGCGGCCCAGGTGGTCGACGGCGGGCAGCTTGCCAAAGGTGAGGTAGTGCACCACGGTAGAGAGGAAATTGTACGGATTGGGCGGGCAACCGGGGATGGTCACCACCGGCTTGCCGAGCACCGCACTGGCACTGGAGGCGCCGGTGGGGTTGGGCCCGGTCGAGGGCATGCCACCCCAGGAGGCACAGGAGCCGATCGCCACCACGGCGGCGGCGTCCTTGGCACATTCCTTGACCATGTCGATGGCGGTCTGGCCGCCGACCTTGCAGTAGATGCCGTTTTCCTTGGTCGGGATGGCACCTTCGACCACCAGCAGGTACTTGCCCTTGTTCTCGGCCATGGCGGTCTTGCGCGCGGCCTCGGCCTGGTGGCCGGCGGCAGCAAACAAGGTCTCATGGTAGTCGAGCGAGATGACGTCCAGGATCAGGCGATCGAGGGTGGGGTGTTCGGAACGCAGGAGGGACTCGGAGCAGCCGGTGCACTCCTGGAAGTGCAGCCAGATCACCGATGGCCGCTTGGCCGGGCTGGCCACCGCCTCGGCGATCTCGGCCGCCGCCGAGGCCGGCAGGCCGAGCGTTGCCGCCATGCCGGAACACAATTTGAGGAAGTCGCGCCGGGAAACCCCCAGCCTTTTCTCAAGGGCTGCCACGCCGGGCAGGTTTTCCATCGAGAGTATGTCGACCTTTGCCATGATCGTCCTTTCCAGTTGTTGCATTCCGGTGCTGGCCGGTTACCCTAGCCTCAAGATGCCGGTCCCAAAGACATGTCTGAAATCCCTGTTGAACTGAATTATTAGCATATCTATATAAGCAGATCCTGAATAAGGCATATTTTTTTTACTTCACATTCTGCGTTTTCATCAGTATCAATAGGAATCAACGAGATACCCGTGCACGAGCTCATCGACACCCATTGTCACCTCGACGCCGGCGAATTCGGTGCCGACCGCGACGCGGTCTATGCACGCGCCCGAGCCGCGGGTGTGGCCATGCAGGTGGTGCCGGCGGTGACCGTGGCCAACTGTGACGAGGTGGCCGCGGTATGCCGGCGCTATGCCGGCTGCCTGCCGGCCTGGGGCATGCACCCAATGTACATCGGCATGCACCGGGAAGAACATCTGGGCGCGCTGCGTGAGCGAGTGGCGGCCGAGCGCCCGGTGGCGATCGGCGAGATCGGCCTCGACCTCTTCGTCGCCGGCCTCGAGTACGCCGTGCAGGAGCATTTCTACGTCGAGCAGTTGAAGATCGCCCGCGACTTCGACCTGCCGGTGCTGCTGCACTGCCGGCGCGCCGTCGACCCCATACTCAAGCACCTGCGCCGCATCCGTCCGCCGAGCGGCATCGCGCATGCCTTCAGCGGCAGTCGCCAGCAGGCCGACGAGTTCCTCCGGCTCGGCTTCCGCCTGGGCTTCGGCGGCGCCTTCACCTGGTCGCGGGCAACCCGCCTGCGCGCCCTGGCCGCCGAGTTGCCCCTCGAGGCCATCGTGCTGGAGACCGACAGCCCCGACATCCCGCCGGCCTGGCTGGGGCGCGCGCGCAACGAACCGGCCGAGCTGGCCGGCATCGCCGCCGCCCTGGCCGAATTGCGCAACATCACGCCCACCGAGGTGGCGCAGGCGACCGCCGCCAATGCCCGCGCCGTACTGCCCGGGTTAAACTCACCCGCATGAGTCATGGCACCCTGACCCTGCCCAACCTGCTGACCGGCGCCCGCCTGGTCCTGGTGCCCTTCGTCCTCTGGCACCTGGCTGCCGGCGAGACAGCGACGGCCTTTTGGCTGTTCGCGGCGGCGGCGCTGACCGACCTCCTGGACGGCAACCTGGCCCGCCTGCTCGACCAGCGCAGCGTGCTGGGGGCCTGGCTGGACCCCATCGCCGACAAGACCATGCTGCTGTCCACACTGCTCATGCTGGTCTGGCTGGCTGCCCTGCCCGTCTGGCTGGGCGTCCTGGTGGTGCTGCGCGACCTCGTGGTGCTGCTCGGCGCGGCCGCCTACCGCCGCCTGACCGGTGGCCTGGAGGTGGCGCCCACCTGGTGGGGCAAGACCGCGACGGCGGCCGAATTCGTCCTGGTGGCCCTGGTCCTGGCCGACCTGGCATTCGCCTGGGGCGTCGCCTTCCTCGCCTACATGGTGCTGCTGACCGGCCTCCTGGTCGGCATCTCCGGCCTGCACTACGTCTGGCTGTGGAGCGCCAAGACCTGCGCCTGGCGGGCGGCGCGCGGCGGGCTCTAGCCGCCGGACCGGCTTGCCCTGCCGGCACGCCGGCGGACCGCAGCGACGGCGCGCCGGGTCACCGCCGTGGCGGCCGCGTTCATGCTGCCGGCCAGGGCCGCGACGAGCGGCTCGCGCAGCGGCTGCAGCAGCAGCGGCAACCGCAGGGAACGGCTCAAGGCCTGGGTCTCCATGGCATACAGCCGCATCAGTTCGTGCAGCAGGTTCGCCAGCTGGTCGCCGGGATAGGCCTGCCGCAATGCTGCGCGTGCATCCGGTGCGTCCCGCCAGGCGTCGAGTATGCGATGGGCGGCGCGCAGTTGGCGGTCGATGCGCTGGCGGCGCACCGCCTCGATCTCCTCGTAGCGGATCAGGATGTCGACCGGCAGGCTGGCGATCTCCCGCAGGAAGGCCCGGTCCACCGCGCGGCCGGCGGCGAGCAGTTCGCTCACCGCCGCCGGCGCGGACGGCGGCCCGCCCGCGGCCAGGGCGGCGGCGGCACGGTGGATGGCCAGACTGTCCTTGCGCACCTCCTTGGCAACGTTGAGGGCCAGGAAGCGATCCAGCCATGGCTGCACCAGGCGCAGCGGCAGGGTGGCGGCCAGGTGCGCGGTGGTAGCGCGGCTGTAGGCGTGCAGCAGGGCGCGATTGAGCGCGGCCAAGGCATCGGCGCGGCGCATGCCGGTAGGCCTAGACGGTACCGGCGCAGCGTCCGTCCGGATACGGCTTGCAGGCGCGGTGGAGGCCGACCATGCCGGCCAGCAGGGACTTCGCGCGCACCTCCCGGTAGCCCGCCCGGTTCAGTACGGTGGTCAATTCGTCGGTGGTGTAGAACGCCTCGATGGCGTCGATGAAGTACTTCGCCGCATTGAGTGCCGCCGGGCCGCTGCGGTAGAGCAGCCCGGTGACCGGCAGGCTGGCGCGCAGGTAGCCGTAATAGAGCCTCTCGACGACCTGGTTGCCCGGCCGCAGCATGTCGCAGTGGTGGAAACTGCCACCCGGCTTGAGGACCCGGCGGATTTCCCGGAACAGGTCGTGCACGCGCAGATGGCGCGATGCCCATTGCAGGGTGACGATGTCGAAATGGTTGTCCGGGAATGGCAGCACGTGGACGTCGCCGATGGTGCTGTCGATATGGAAGCCGAGGGCCTCTGCGCGCTGCCGGCCCACCTCCTGCATGGACCGGCTGCGATCGATGGCGTGCACCTCGAGGCTGGGCTCGCGTTGCAGCAGGGCGATGCCGACGGCGTTGGTGCCAGCGCAGACATCGAGCACGCGCAGCCCCGGCCGCGTTTCGATCATGCCCATGAAGTTGTGCGAGAACCAGCTCCACATGCCCAGGCTGGCGACATGGTTGGCACGGTCGTAGTAGGGCGCGACATCCTTGAAGATGTCGTCCATGTCTTCCTTCCAGATGGACTCGAAGCGACGTTGGCGGAAGTCGTCGCGCTCCTCGATCGGGGGTGGGCTCATGGAGATAAAGCGTGAAAAACCAGGGAGGCGCATTGTAGCGGACGCGCGTGGCAGGGTGATACTGGCGTGGCCGGCGTCCCGCCGGCGCTCCGGCTGCAGCCTGACTAGCCGCCCAGCAGCTCGGCCCAGCGCTTCTCCAGCCGCTTCACCGACACCGGCTCGGGGGTCTTCAGTTCCTGCGCGAACAGCGACACCCTGAGTTCCTCCAGCAGCCAGCGGAAGGACTCCATCTCGGCCGAGACGCCGCAGGCCATCTCCTCGCGCCGTCGCCTCGTCTGCCACTGCGTCAGCAAGGGCATGAGCGCGCGCATGGCCTGGGCGTCGCGCTCGGGCCGGCTGGCCAATTTCTCCAGCCGGCGTTCCATGGCCTTGAGATAACGCGGCAGGTGGACCAGGGTGGCGGGCGCCAGGCTGGCCGCGAAGCCGGGAAACACCAGGCCCTGCAGCTGTTCGCGCAGGTCGGCGGCCGCTACCTTCGAGGCCAGCGGCCTGGCCAGTTGCTGGTTGAGCCGATGGGCGTGATCCAGGCATTCGGCGGCCAGGCGGGCGGTTTCCTTCGCCTGTCCGGCCAGGTGCGGCCGGGCGGTCTGGGCGGCGCTGTCGAATTCGTTCTGCCGGCGCAGATCGGCCGGGTCCATGTTCAGGACGGCTCGGGCGGCCGAGTAGAGGACGTCGGCGATGAGGTCGGCCAGGCCTAGCGACTTGTCCAGCAAGGCGTACTGCATGGCGGCCGGCTTGAGGCGCGCCGCGAGGTCCTTCTCCACCTGTTTCAGGAGATCGGGAAAGGCGCGCCAGAGCAGGCGGCAGACACCGCGCCGATGCGCCTCGCGCGCCACCGCCGGGCTGTCGAGCAGCTTGAGGGCGAGCTGGCCACCCTTCTCCACCAGGCTGGGGAAGGCGGCGACCTTGCGGCCGCCGCTGGTGAGCTCGACCCGCTCGGGCAGGTCGCCGAAGTCCCAGCGCCCGACGCTGTCGCGCTCGTTTGGCGCGGCGGCCTGCTGCAGGCTGCGCGCCGCCTCGCCGCCCAGCTGCCGGCGCAGGGCGGCGAGGTCGCGTCCCTCGGCGACGATGCGGTTGCCCTCATCCAGGACGCGGTAGTTCATGGTCAGGTGGGCGGCCAGGTTGTCGAGCCGCCAGGCGTCGCGCGGGATGGCCTGGCCGGTGGTCCTGGCCAGGAAATCGGCCAGGGCGTCGGTGAGTGGTTGCTCACCCGGGCGCAGCGCCTCGGCGGCGGCGCGGGCGAATTCCGGCACCGGCACGAAGGCGCGCCGTACCGACTGCGGCAAACCCTTGATCAGGGCCAGGGCCTTCTCCTCCAGGAGACCCGGCACCAGCCAGTCGCAACGTGCCGCCGGCACCTGGTTGAGGGCGGCGAGCGGCACCAGCAGGGTGACGCCGTCGTCCGGGGCACCCGGGTCGAAGCGGTAGGCGAGGGCGAAGCGCACCCCGCCGAGGTCGAGTTCCCTGGGGAAGGCGCGGGCGTCGGCACCGCGTTCCTTGACGAGGTCCTCGCGGCGCAGGTGGAGCAGCCTGGGCGACTTCGCCTCGGCCTCGCGCAGCCAGCGCTCGAAGGCGGCGCCGTTGTGGATGTTCTCCGGGATGCGGTCGTCGAAGAAGCGGTAGAGGTCCTCCTCGTCCACCGCGATGCGGGCGTTGCGGGAGCGGTGGGCGAACTCGTCGATCTGGGCCAGCAGCTTGCGGTTGTGGCCGAAGAAGGCGGCGCGGGTGTCGTATTCCCCCTCCACCAGGGCCGAGCGGATAAATATCTCGCGCGCCTTGACCGGGTCGATGGGGCCGTAGTGGACCTTGCGCCCGCTCACCACCGGCAGGCCGTACAGCGTCGCCCGCATGGCGGCGGCGACATGAGCCGGCCGCTTGGCCCAGTGGGGGTCGGAATAGCTCACCTTCAAGAGGTGGCGGGCCGCCTGCTCGACCCAGTCCGGCTCGATGCGCGCGATGGTGCGGGCATAGACCCGGCGCGTCTCGACGATCTCAGCCGCCATCAGCCACTTGGGCTTCTTCTTCACGCCGGAGCCGGGGAAGGGCAGGAACCGGGTCTCCCGCGCGCCCAGGTATAGGCCCTCCTCGGTGAGCATGCCGAGGTTACCGAGCAGGCCGGGCAGCAGGGCCTGGTGCAGGTTGGCATAGCCGGCGGCCGTATCGTCGCTGGTCGTGCGTGACGCGTCACCGACCTTCCAGCCCAGTTCCTTGACCTGGACGGCGAGTTGGCCATAGACCTCGCGCCACTCGCGCACCCGGCGCGGGGAGAGGAAGTCGTCCGTCAGGGCCTCGCGCAGCTTGCGCTGCGACTTGCGGTGCGTGTTGAGCTCGTCGATATGGCGCCAGAGCTTGAGGATGGCGACGAAGTCGGAGTTTTCGTCGGCGAAGCGGGCGTGCTTCTGGTCGGCCGTGGCCTGGCGTTCCTGGGGCCGGTCGCGCGGGTCCTGGGTGGACAGGAAGGCGGCGATGATCAGGACCTCGTGCAGGACGGCCTTCTCGCGCCCCGCCACCAGCATGCGGCCGAGGCGCGGGTCGAGGGGCAGGCGAGCGAGCTCGCGGCCGATCGGGGTCAGGCGGCCGTCCTCGTCGAGGGCGTTCAGTTCGCGCAGCAGGGCCTGGCCGTCGTGGATGCGGCGCGGCTCGGGCGGATCGAGGAAGGGGAAGGCACCGATCTCCGGCAGCCGGAGCGACTTCATGCGCAGGATCACCCCGGCGAGCGACGAGCGCAGCAACTCCGGCGTGGTGTAAGGCGGCCGGGACTGGAAGTCCTGCTCGTCGTAGAGGCGGATGCAGATGCCCTCGGCGACCCGGCCACAACGGCCGGCGCGCTGGTTGGCCGAGGCCTGGGAGACCTTCTCCACCTTGAGCTGCTCGATCTTGTTGCGGATGGAATAGCGCTTCACCCGCGCCTGGCCGGTGTCGACCACGTAGCGGATGCCCGGCACGGTGAGAGAGGTCTCCGCCACGTTGGTGGCCAGGACGATGCGGCGGCCCGAGTGGGGCTTGAAGATCGCCTCCTGCTCGGCCACCGAGAGGCGGGCGAACAGGGGCAGTATCTCGGTGTGGGGCGGGTGGTGTTTTCTGAGGGCCTCCTGGGCGTCGCGGATCTCCCGCTCGCCGGGCAGGAAGACCAGGATGTCGCCGCTGCCCTCGCGCGCCAGTTCGTCGACCGCGACCAGCAGGGCGGCCTCGAGGTCGGGTTCTTCCTCCTCGCGCTTGTCGTCCTTCGCGGCCTCTTTCCGCTTCGCCTGCTCCGCCGGCGGCCGGTAGCGTATCTCCACCGGGTAGGTGCGGCCCGACACCTCGACCACCGGGGCGCCGCCGAAATAGGCCGCGAAGCGGTCCGCCTCCAGGGTGGCCGAGGAGAGGATGACCTTCAGCTCGGGCCGGTGCGGCAGCAGGGTCTTGAGATAGCCGAGCAGGAAGTCGATGTTCAGGCTGCGCTCGTGCGCCTCGTCCAGGATCAGGGTATCGTAGGCCCGGAATTGCGGGTCAGACTGGGTTTCGGCGAGCAGGATACCGTCGGTCATCACCTTGATCCGGCTGTCCTGGCTCACCTGGTCGGTAAAGCGCACCTGCCAGCCGACGAAGCCGCCCAGGCGGGTGCGGGTCTCCTCGGCCAGACGACCGGCGACGCTCTTGGCGGCGATGCGGCGTGGCTGGGTCATGCCGATCAGCCCCCGGCGGCCACGCCCGGCCGCCCAGGCGATCTTGGGCAGCTGGGTGGTCTTGCCCGAGCCGGTCTCGCCGCAGACAATCACCACCTGGTGCGCGGCCAGCGCGGCCGCGATGTCCTCGCGGCGCGACGAAACCGGTAGCTGCGCGGGAAATTCGATGTGCGCCTGGGGCGCCGGATCGGGAGAGGCGGAATACATGGGACTGAATTATCGTGGATTCGGACTGGCTTGGCTCGCGGCCTGCCTGCTGGCCGGCCCGGCCGGGGCGGCGACCCTGACGTTGGGCGAGATGAACCTGGCCATGCCGTCGGGCTGGCAGCGCGCCGAGGCCGCCGAGGAGGATGACCTCGACAGCATGATCCTGCGCACGGGCAAGGGCCGGCTGGAGGTCTATCTGCCCAGGCAGCGCAGCCGGCCGAAGACCGACGCGGCCAAATTCTACGAGCAACTGGAGCTGAGCTGGCAGCGCCGCTACGGCAAGCAGATGGCGCTGGACTGGCTGGAGGCCGGCGGCCAGCGCTGGCGGCTGTGCCGGCGGCCGAGCAGCACCGGCGCAGGCCAGGTGTTCCAGGTCGTCACCCTGCACGGCGGCGAAGCCTATCAGCTGGTCGTGCTCACGGACGACTCGACGGACCGACTGCCAGAAGACGTGCATGCCATGCTGGCCAGCGTAGCCTGGGGCGCCGGCCAGCCGGCGCCGCTCCTGGCCGTTACGCCGACCGCAGCGGAACCACCCGCGGTGGCCGGCACGCTAGCCGCCGCCCAGCCCACCGCTGTCGAGCCTGCCGCCATCCAACCGACCGCCGTGCCAGCCGGCCGCCGCTGGCGCCTGTTGCGCAGCGTGGTCGCACTCCCCACCGGCAAGGCCTGGACGCGCCTGGCCAGGGCGGAGGAAGGCCTGCTCGGCCCTGGCGGCAAGGTGCGCGGCCTGGGCATCAACGCGATGACCGGCGGCCTCGACGCTTACCTGGAAGGCGCCTGGCAGGGACAGGCGGCGAATGCAGCGCCCCAATCCTTCCATCGTCGCTGGCGAGTGCGCTGGCCCGACCTGCCACAGACCTGGCAGAGCGGCGGCGAACTGGCCTTCGATCTCGCCTTGCTGTCGGAGGCCAGCGGCGCGGCGCCGGACGGCGGCCTGAGCGTGCGCATCGACCTCACGCCCGCCTGCGCCCCTCGCCTGCAAGTGGTGCGCTGGCTGGATGGCCTGGCGGCGGGCGGCGTGGCGGGACTGCCGAAGCTGGCCGACATGGCCTGCGCGACGGCACCGGAGGGCGGCCCCGCGGCGGTGACGGTCTCCGGCCAGGCGCAAGGCGTCAGCGGCGAACTGCATCGGCCGGTGCGGCTGGCCGTGCCGGCAACCTGGGAACAGGGCATTCGGGCCGGCAAGGAGGGCGAGGTGCGCCGCCTGGTGCTGCGCGCCCGTTTCCTGGTCTCCGAGGAGGGCAAGTCGGCCGGCGACGCGATGTTGCGCGAGGCCGCCGCGGTGTTCGTCTACGGCCCGGAGGACTGAGCCCGACACGCCATCCTGCCCGCGCCGGGCGGCGGCGTGCCGGCCGCCAAAAACCAGAATGGCGTCCTTGCCGGGAGCGGGGACGCATGCTGGCCGGGCGATGGCTGGGCATCGCCCGTATCACGGTTGGCCGCCGGGCGGCCGCTCCTGACTACTCCTCGCGCGAGTTCTTCGCCAGGCGATACCAGAGGAACAGGCCCATCGCGACGATGAAACCGAGCGTGAAGAGGCTGAGCAGGCCAATATCGGTGCTGAAGAGTTCTTTCAATACGACGTCCATCGTCTTCTCCTAGAGATGCGCCTTTAGGGCTGTGTTGATAAGTGCTGCGGTGAGGAAAGCTGGGTCGCCGCGGCTAGCCGCATAGACCCGGAAAAAGGGGCCTGCCATTGACCGGTGATACGCCAGGAGCGGTCGATGGGGGTCAGTTCCAGTTGCCGCTTGCCGGCCGGTATGGCGGCGTAGGCGGTGGCATATTCGCCGCTGCCGATGGCATCGAGCAGCAGCACCATGTCGAGGCTGGAATCGGTCGCGTGCGTCAGGGTCAGCATGAGGTTCTTCGGCGGGGCGTCATGCCGGCCTTCCAGGCGCAGGGTCAGTCGGCCCGGTTCCGCATGCAGGGTGGCGCCGATGCCCAACTCGGCAGCCTTGAGGTCGCGCTCGGCGACCAGGCGCACACCCATGCCTTCCTTGACATATTCCTCGTTGACCTTGGTGTCGGCGTTACGGTAGGCGATCATGACCGTCAGGGTGCCGCCGATCACGGCCGACAGCGGCAGTGCGATGAGCAGCCAGACCATGGGCTCGCTCCACCAGGGGGTCTTCTTGTCCAGCATCGTGTTCATTGTCATCTCGCTCATTTCAGGAAGCTGGACTTGGCCTCGCGGACCAGGCGGTCATCGTCGAGGGCGCGGATCTCGAACACCACGGGCTGGGTCGGCCGGTTCAGCGCCAGGCGCGAGGACTCCAGGGTGACGTTGAGGTTGACGGTGCCGAGGGCGGGGATGTCGACCTTGTCGCCGCTGGTGACCTTGATGCCCTCGATGCCCTTGGCCGTTATCGCGTACTGGTGCGGCTTGCCGTCCATGTTGATGATCTGCAGGCGGTAGAGGTTCTCGATGCCGCCGGCCGTGGTCTCGCGCGACAGGGTCAGGCGGTCGCGGATGACGTCCACCCGCAGCGGGATGCGTTGCGCCAGGGTATACAGGAAGGCGACGATGATGCCGGTGAAGATCGCCGTGTAGAACAGGGTGCGCGGCCGGAACACGTGCTTGATGATGTCCTTGTCGGCGTACTTGCCATCGACAGCGTTCTGGGTCGAGTAGCGGATCAGCCCCTTCGGATAGCCGACCTTCTCCATCACCTGGTCGCAGGCATCGATGCAGGCGGCGCAGCCGATGCACATGTATTGCAGGCCGTTGCGGATGTCGATGCCGGTCGGGCAGACCTGCACGCAGATGTTGCAGTCGACGCAGTCGCCCAGGCCCTGCGCCTTGTAGTCGGTGCCCTTGCCTCGGGCGCCGCGCGGGTCGCCGCGCTTGTAATCGTAGGTGATGATCAGGGTGTCATCGTCGAACATCGCGCTCTGGAAGCGGGCGTACGGACACATGTACTTGCACACCTGCTCGCGCATGAAACCGGCGAAGCCCCAGGTGGCCAGGGCGTAGAAGAAGATCCAGAAGGTTTCCCAGGGGCCCAGGTTCCAGGTCACCAGTTCCTGCCAGAGCGCGTCGGCCGGCGTGAAGTAGGCCACCAGGGTAAAGCCGGTCCACAGCGACAGGATGACCCAGGCGACATGCTTGCCGCCGCGACGGACGATCTTCTCGGCATTCCAGGGCTGGTCGTTGAGCTTCTGCTGTTTCTTCCAGTCACCCTCGATCCAGCTTTCCACCCACATGAACAGTTCGGTGTAGACGGTCTGCGGGCAGGCGTAACCACACCACAGCCGCCCGGCGATGGCGGTGAAAAGGAACAGGCCGATCGCCGAGATGATCAGGATGGCGGCCAGCCAGATGAAGTCCTGCGGCCAGAACACCCAGTCGAACAGGAAGAACTTGCGCGCGCCGAGGTCGAACAGGACGGCCTGGCGGCCGTCCCAGTCCAGCCAGGGCAGGCCGTAATAGAGGATCTGGGTGAATAGCACGAGGGCTATGCGCCAGTTGTTGAACACACCCGAGACGGCGCGCGGGTAGATCTTCTGGCGCACCTCGTACAGTTTCAGCGGTTCGGCTTCGTTGTCCATCGGTTGTTTGCTGTCTGGTGATTCCGTCACGTCAATGACTCCTTCTCTCTTGCTCTCTGCAGCGTGATTACTCGTGCCTGGGTTCTCCTCCAGACTATCGGTACACGGGCTTTGCTATGGTTGTGTGCGGGAACCCGCCGGCAAGGGGACTGGTGAGAATCGCCTTGCCGGCGGGGCCGGCCCCGCGGGGCCGGCCGGATGCTGCGTGCTGCTGCTTACTTGCCGCCGCCCAGACCCCAGATGTAGGCGGTCAGGAGGTGGATCTTGGCGTCGCCGAGCAGGTCCTGGAAGGCGGGCATGCCACCCTTGCGACCCTTGACGATGCTTTCGGTGATCCCGGCCTCGTCGCTGCCATACAGCCAGGCGTCGTCGGTCAGGTCGGGGAAGCCGGCAGCGGCCATGCCCTTGCCGTCCTCGCCGTGGCAGCCGGCGCAGGCGGCATACTTGCCCTGGCCAGCGGCGGCCATGGCGGCGTCGTGCGGCTTGCCGCCCAGGGACAGGACGTAGTTGGCCACTTCCTTGGCGCTCTGCTCGTCACCGACCAGGTTGGCCGGCATCTCGCCGAGACGGCCCTGGGCGATGGAGGCCTGGATGGCCGTGGCGTCGCCGCCGAACAGCCATTGGCCGTCGGCCAGGTTGGGGAAGTTCTTGCCGTCGCCCTGGGCGTTGGAGCCGTGACACTGCATGCAGTAGGTCAGGTACAGACGCTGGCCCATCTCCTTGGCGGTCGGATCGGCCGCCACGGTCATGACGTCCTGGGCCAGGAAGGGCTCCATCACCTTGTTGAACTCGGCGTCGACGCTGGCCTTCTCCTGGTCGTAGGCACCGGCCGACGACCAGCCCAGGACACCGGCGAACTTGCCGAGGCCCGGGAACAGCACCAGGTAGACGACCGAGAACACGATCAGGAACCAGAAGCCATACAGCCACCAGCGCGGCAGGGGGTTGTTGAACTCCTGCAGATCGCCGTCCCAGGCGTGATCGATGATCTCCGCCTTCTCGCCGGGGGCGAGTTTTTTCTGGGTGGACTGGGCCCTCAGGAACCACATGATCCCCAGGACTGACACGATGGTGATGCCAGCGATGTAGAAGTGCCAGAAATCGCTGACAAAGTCAGGTACTGCGTAGCCTGCAATCATTTATTTCTCCTCGCGATTGGGTCAGGGACGCCGGCTGTGATCGATGCCGTCGTCCTCTTCCTCGAATGGAAGGTTGGCGGCCTCCTCGTGCTTGTGCCGGTTCTCCTTGTGGTAGACCCACCAGACGATGGCGATGAACAGCACGAAGAACACTACCGTGACGACGGAACCGATAACGCCGGAATCCATGATCGTTTACGCCTGTTACTGAGCCTTGGGCGCGCTGGTGCCGAGTACCTGGAGGTACGCGATCAGGGCGTCCATTTCGGTCTTGCCTTCCAGCGCGGCAGGCGCGGCCTCGATTTCCTCGTCGGTGTAGCCGTGGCCGACCACGTTGAGGACACGCATCTTGGCCTGGATGT
>JAQVJE010000014.1:24651-28217 GCA_028695325.1 Gallionellaceae bacterium | reverse complement strand
AGGGTCTTCATGGGGCCGGTGTCCATCATGCGCTCAGTCTCTTCAGTTCGTAGAGGATGTCCAGGGCCTCGCGCGGCGAGAGGCCGTCCGGGTCGATGCCGTTGAGGCGGTCGAGCACCGGCGTCGGCTCCGGTTCCGGGACGGGCGGCAGGCTGGCGAACAGGTCGCCCTGGCCGGCGCTGGCCACCTGGGCGTTCTCCAGTTCGACGAGCTTCCGGCGCGCGGCATTGACCACCGGGCCGGGCACGCCGGCCAGGCGGGCGACCTGGATGCCGTAGCTCTGCGAGGCGGGGCCGTCCTCGACGCTGTGCAGGAAGGTCAGGTGGCCGCCCGACTCCACGGCGTCGAGGTGGACGTTGGCCAGCGTGCGGTATTCGTGCGCCAGCTGGGTCAGCTCGAAATAGTGGGTGGCGAACAGGGTGTAGGCGCGCACCTTTTCCGCCAGGTGGCGGGCCACCGACCAGGCGATGGAGACGCCGTCGAAGGTGGAGGTGCCGCGGCCGATCTCGTCCATCAGGACCAGGCTGTGCTCGGTGGCGTTGTTGAGTATCTGGGCGGTCTCGGTCATCTCCACCATGAAGGTCGAGCGGCCGCCGGCCAGGTCGTCGGAAGAGCCGACGCGGGTGAAGATCTGGTCGACCGGGCCGACCGTCGCCCGCGCCGCCGGCACGTACAGGCCGCAGCAGGCGAGCAGGACGATCAGCGCGGCCTGCCGCATGTAGGTGGACTTGCCGCCCATGTTGGGGCCAGTCACCACCAGCATGCGCCGGGTGGGGTCGAGCTTGAGGTCGTTGGCGATGAAGGCGTCGACGCGCGGCTCCACCACCGGGTGGCGGCCGGCCTCGATGTCGATGCCCCAGTCGGTGGAGTACTGCGGCCGCACCAGGTTGCGGCTCTCGGCCAGCCCAGCCTGGGCACTGTAGATGTCGAGCGCCGCCACCGCCATGGCGACCCGCTGCAGTTCGGCGATGTGCGGCGCCAGCCGGTCGAGCAGGTCGTCGTAGAGCCACTTCTCCCGCGCCAGGGCGCGCTCGGCGGCGGACAGGAACTTGTCTTCGAATGTCTTCAGTTCGGCGGTCAGGTAGCGTTCAACGTTCTTCAGGGTCTGGCGGCGGTGGTAGTCGGCCGGCACCCGGTCGGCCTGGGCGCGGCTGACCTCGATGTAGAAGCCGGAGACCTTGTTGTATTCGACACGCAGGTTGGCGATGCCGGTGCGCTCGCGCTCCTGCGCCTCCAGGGCGATCAGGAAGTCGCCGCTGTGGGTCTGCAGGGCGCGCAGTTCGTCCAGCTCCTTGTCGTAGCCGTCCTGAATGACGCCGCCCTCGCGCAATACGGCGGCGGGCTCGGCCTGGATGGCGGCGGCCAGCAGGGCGGCGGGTGCGGGCGGGAAGGCCAGGCCCTCGGCCAGTTCCGCCAGGCTGCCGCCGGCGCCGGCCAGGAGGTCGCGCAGGAGCGGCAGGATGGCCAGGCTGTCGCGCAGGCCGGCGAGGTCACGCGGCCGCGCCGACCTCAGGGCCACGCGGGCGGCGATGCGCTCCAGGTCAGCCATGTCCTTGAGTTCGCGCACCACGGCGCGGGCGCTCTCCGGCGCCTCGACGAAGGCGGCGATGGCGGCCAGGCGCTGCGCGCGGCGGGCGACGTCGCGCAGCGGGTGGTGCAGCCAGTGCTTCAGCAGCCGGCTGCCCATGCCGGTACGGCAGCGGTCCAGTTCCGAGAACAGGGTGGGCTCGGCCTCGCCGCGCAGGGTCTCGCTGATCTCCAGGGTGCGGCGGGCGGCGCTGTCCAGCAGCACGTACTCGCCGTCCCGCTCCAGGGCGAGGCTCATGACGTGGGGCAGGGCGGACTGCTGGGTGTGGCGGGCGTAGTCGAGCAGGAGGCCGGCGGCGGCCTGGATGAGCGGCTTGTCCTCGATGTCCCAGGCGGAGAGGTCGTGCACGCCGAAGTGCTCGCAGAGCAGGCGGCTGCCGCGCTCGGCGTCGAACTGCCAGGCCGGCCGGCGGGTGAGGGCGGCCTTGGTCCCGGCGAGCGCCGCGTCGGCGAAGTCGTCCGGCAGCAGTATCTCGGAGGGCGCCAGGCGCACCAGTTCAGAGGCCAGCCGGCCCGGCTCGACCTCCCTGGTGGCCAGGCGGCCGGCCGACAGGGTCAGCCAGGCCAGGGCGAGCCGCCCGCGTCCGGCGGCGATGGCCAGGATGACGGCATCGCGCTTGTCGTCGAGCAGCATGTCGTCGGTGAGGGTGCCGGGGGTGACGATGCGCACCACCTTGCGCTCCACCGGCCCCTTGCTCGCCTTGGGGTCGCCGATCTGCTCGCAGATGGCCACCGACTCGCCCTGGCGGACCAGGCGGGCCAGGTACTGCTCGGCGGCGTGGTAGGGCACGCCGGCCATCCGGATCGGCTGCCCGGCCGAGGCGCCTCGGGTGGTGAGGGTGATGTCGAGCAGGCGGGCGGCGCGCTCGGCGTCGTCGTGGAACAGCTCGTAGAAGTCGCCCATGCGGTAGAACACCAGCATGGCGGGATGTTCGGCCTTGATGCGCAGGTACTGCTGCATCATCGGCGTGTGTTGGGCGAAGTCGGCGGTCACGGTGGCCATGTTTCTGGGGGACGGGCGATTCTAGCGCCGCGCGACCGTCCGTCCCAGGGGCGCGCCGCGCCCGCGTTCAGCCCCGCAGGGCCGGGGTGATGTGCGGCTGGACGGCCTGCAGCAGCTGGGCGAACACCTTGGGATTGCCCGCCACCACGTGGCCGGACTTCAGGTAGCCGTCCTCGCCGGTGAAGTCGCTCACCAGGCCGCCGGCCTCCTTGATCAACAGGCAACCGGCGGCGATGTCCCACTGGCTGAGGCCGATCTCGAAGAAGCCGTCGAGGCGGCCGGACGCCACCCAGGCCAGGTCCAGCGAGGCGGAGCCGGGCCGGCGCAGGCCGGAGGTCTTCTGCACCAGGTCGCGGAACATGCCGGTGTAGGCGTCCAGGTGGCTGAAGTCGCGGTAGGGAAAACCGGTGCCGACCAGGGCCTCGGCCAGCTTGGCGCGCTTGGAGACGCGGATACGGCGGTCGTTCAGGAAGGCGCCGGAGCCCTTGCTGGCGGTGAACAGCTCGTTGCGGTTGGGGTCATAGACCAGGGCCTGGTCGAGCTGGCCGACGCCGTTCTGGTCGCGGCGCAGCAGGGCGATGGAGATGGCGTATTGCGGAAAGCCATGCAGGAAGTTGGTGGTGCCGTCGAGCGGGTCGATCACCCAGAGGAATTCGGAATCGCCGGTCTGGCCGGACTCTTCGGCTAGAATCGCGTGTTGCGGATAGGCGGTGAGCAGGGTGTCGATGATGGCCTGTTCGGCGGCGTGGTCCACCTCGGAGACGAAGTCGTTGTCCTGCTTGGCGCGCACCGTGAGCGAGTCGAGGTCGTTGGAGGCGCGGTTGATGAGGGTGGCGGCGCGGCGGGCGGCCTTGACCGCCGTATTGAGCATGGGATGCATGGCTTGAAAGAACAGTGATTAATTAATTGGCGATTTTACCTTGAAGCCGGCGAATCCACTCGACAATATCCGCGTCGTCCTGGTCGAGACCAGCCA
>JAQVJE010000014.1:18854-24551 GCA_028695325.1 Gallionellaceae bacterium | reverse complement strand
CTCGACCCGCGGCAGCCCAAGCGCCTGATGCCCCGCCTGCGCCGTTTCTTCGCCCGCGCCGGCCTGGAGAAGGAGGAGGTGGCGATCTGGCGCGGCATCGCCAATGCCGCGCGCAGCGGTCGCCGCTCGGGTTAGGCGCGCATAAGGTAGAATGGCGCGCCCGTCAGAATCGGTTTTCCCCGTGAAGCACATCCGCAATTTCTCCATCATCGCCCACATCGACCACGGCAAATCGACCCTGGCCGACCGCATCATCCACCTGTGCGGCGGCCTGTCGGACCGCGAGATGGAGGCGCAGGTGCTGGATTCCATGGACCTGGAGCGGGAACGCGGCATCACCATCAAGGCGCAGACCGCGGCCCTCAGGTACAAGGCGCGCGATGGCCAGGAGTACCAGCTCAACCTGATCGACACCCCCGGCCACGTCGACTTCTCCTACGAGGTGTCGCGTTCCCTGTCGGCCTGCGAGGGGGCGCTCCTGGTGGTGGACGCTTCGCAGGGGGTCGAGGCGCAGACCGTGGCCAACTGCTACACCGCCATCGAGCTGGGTGTCGAGGTGGTGCCGGTGCTGAACAAGATCGACCTGCCGTCGGCCGACCCCGAACGGGTGATCCACGAGATCGAGGACATCGTCGGCGTGCCGGCCGAGGACGCGGTGCGCTGCTCGGCCAAGACCGGCCTCGGCATCGAGGACGTCCTGGAGGCGGTGGTGGCGCGTGTCCCGCCGCCCAAGGGCAACCCGGACGCGCCGCTCAAGGCCCTGATCACCGATTCCTGGTTCGACAACTACGTCGGCGTGGTGATGCTGGTGCGGGTGGTGGACGGCACCCTGCGGCCCAAGGACAAGATCCGCTTCATGGCCACCGGCGCCGAGCATCTCACCGAGCAGGTCGGCGTCTTCACGCCCAAGTCGGTAGCGCGGCCGGAGCTGTCGGCCGGCCAGGTCGGTTTCGTCATCGCCGGCATCAAGGAACTGGCCTCGGCCAAGGTGGGCGATACCATCACCACGGTGGCCAACCCGGCCGCCGAGCCCTTGCCCGGCTTCAAGGAGATCAAGTCGCAGGTGTTCGCCGGCCTCTACCCGGTCGACTCGCACGAATACGACCAGCTGCGCGACGCCCTCACCAAGCTGCAGCTCAACGACGCCTCCCTGCACTTCGAGCCGGAGACCTCGCAGGCCCTGGGCTTCGGCTTCCGTTGCGGCTTCCTGGGCCTGTTGCACATGGACATCGTGCAGGAGCGCCTGGAGCGCGAGTACAACCAGAACCTCATCACCACCGCGCCGACGGTCGAGTACGAGGTGGTGATGAAGGACGGCACCGTGGAGCTCTTGGAGAACCCCTCCCGGCTGCCCGACCCCTCGAAGATGGAGGAGATTCGCGAGCCCATCATCACCGCCACCATCCTGGTGCCGGAGGAGTACCTGGGCAACGTGATGACCCTGTGCAACCAGAAGCGCGGCGCCCAGATCGACATGAAGTACCTGGGCCACCAGGTCATGATCAAGTACGACCTGCCGCTCAACGAGGTGGTGATGGACTTCTTCGACAAGCTGAAGTCCACCAGCCGGGGCTATGCCTCGCTGGACTATGAGTTCAAGGAGTTCCGCGCCGACGACCTGATCAAGCTGGACGTGCTGGTGAACGGCGAGAAGGTCGACGCACTGTCGCTCATCGTGCACCGCTCCACCGCCCAGTACCGCGGCCGCGAGCTGGTGGCCAAGATGCGCGAGCTGATTCCGCGCCAGATGTTCGATGTCGCCGTGCAGGCGGCCATCGGCAGCCACATCATCGCCCGCGAGACGGTCAAGGCCCTGCGCAAGAACGTGCTGGCCAAGTGTTACGGCGGCGACATCACCCGCAAGCGCAAGTTGCTGGAGAAGCAGAAGGAAGGCAAGAAGCGCATGAAGCAGGTCGGCAACGTGGAAATCCCCCAGGAGGCCTTCCTGGCCATCCTGCAAACCGGAGATAAATGATGTCTTTTGTCACTCGTCACTCGTCACTCGTCACTGCCTCATGAATTTCGCCCTCATACTGTTCATCGCCTTGGTGGTCACCGGCGTCATCTGGCTGATCGACGCCCTCACCGCCGGGCGGACCCGCCCCAAGGACGCCAAGCTGCCCATGCTGGTGGATTACTCGAAGAGCTTCTTCCCGGTCATCCTGCTGGTATTCCTTCTGCGCTCCTTCCTGGTCGAGCCGTTCAAGATCCCGTCCGGCTCGATGTTGCCGACCCTGGAGGTGGGCGACTTCATACTGGTCAACAAGTACGACTACGGTATCCGCCTGCCCATCCTCAACAAGAAGATCATCGACATCGGCCAGCCCGCGCGCGGCGACGTCATGGTGTTCCGCTATCCGCGCGACACCGGCCTCGACTACATCAAGCGGGTGGTCGGCCTGCCCGGCGACGTCGTCGAGTACGTCGACAAGCGCCTGGTGATCAACGGCCTGGAGGTGGCGGTGGAGCCGGCCGGCGACTACAGTTACGTCGCCAACGGCCTCAACTACGTCACCGGCCAGGCCTGGCACGAGAAGCTTGGCGAGCACCGGCACGTCGCCATGACCCAGCGGGAGGCGCCGCCGGTGATCCCCTACCAGGTGGCGGGCGATTTCCCCTTCCGCGACAACTGTACCTACAATGACCAGGGCTTCCGATGCAAGGTGCCGGATGGGCACTACTTCATGATGGGCGACAACCGCGATGCCAGTAACGACTCGCGCTACTGGGGGTTCGTGCCGGATGAAAACATCGTCGGACGCGCCTTCATGATCTGGTGGAACTTCGGCGAATTCGGCCGCATCGGCTCGTTCATAGACTGAGGAGGTCGCCATGCACGGACAACGGGGCTTCACCCTGGCAACGCTGCTGTTCCTGCTCTTCCTGGCCGGCCTGGCGGCCATGATTGCCTTCAAGACTGTGCCGACCTACATCGACCATTACGTGGTGCAGAAATCCCTCGAGAACATCCTGGCGGAGGGCACCAACCGCACCGCCTACGAGCTGCGCCAGACCTTCGAAGCCCGCCTCAACGTCAATTCCATCTACAGCATCAAGGCGAGCGATCTGCAGATCAGCCGCGACCAGGGGCGGCTGACCCTGTCGGTGCCGATCAGCAGCAAGAAGCCCCTCGTCCACGGCATCAGCATCAGCGTCGATCTGGTGGCTACCGCCTCGGTGCCGCTGCAATAATGGTGCACGGCCACGACGCCCTGCCGGCCAGGCTGGGTCATGCATTCACCCATCCCGAGCTGCTGGAGCAGGCGCTCACCCACCGCAGCTACAGCGCCCACAACAACGAGCGCCTGGAGTTCCTCGGCGACGGGGTGCTCAACTGTGTGGTCGGTGCGCTGCTCTACGAGCGCTTCCCCATGCTCAAGGAGGGGCAGCTGTCGCGCATCCGCGCCAATCTGGTCAACCAGCAGCCGCTCTACGAGATCGCCCTGGTGCTCGACCTCGGTCGCCAGCTGCGCCTCGGCGAGGGCGAGATGAGGAGCGGCGGCGCCAGCCGGCCGTCGATCCTGGCCGATGCCCTGGAGTCCGTCCTCGGCGCGGTCTTCCTCGATGCCGGCTTCGAGGCCGCGCGCGCCGTGGTGCTGCGCCTCTACGCCGAGCGTCTGGATGAGGTTGATCCTGCCACCCACGGCAAGGACGCCAAGACCCTGTTGCAGGAGTGGCTGCAATCGCGCCGCCACGGCCTGCCGGCCTACGAGCTGGCGGGCACCAGCGGCCAGGCCCACGCCCAGACCTTCCGGGTCATCTGCCGGATCGCCGCCCTCGGTGTCGAGACCGTCGGTTCCGGCGCCAGCCGCAAGGCGGCCGAACAGGCCGCCGCACGGACTGCCTACGACAGGCTGGCACGCCGATGAGCGCGGTCACGCGCGCCGGTTATGTCGCCGTGGTGGGGCGGCCCAATGTCGGCAAATCGACCCTGATCAATACCCTGGTCGGTGCCAAGGTCAGCATCGTCTCCAGCAAGCCGCAAACCACCCGCCACCGTGTCCTCGGCGTGCGCACCGAGGGCGGGGCGCAGTTCGTCTTCGTCGACACGCCGGGCTTCCAGACCCAGCACCGCAGCGCCCTCAACCAGTCGATGAACCGGGTGGTGACCCAGGCCCTGGCCGAGGTCGACGTGGTGCTGTTCCTGATCGAGTCGCTCAAGTTCACCCCGGCCGACGAGCGGGTGATCAAGCTCCTGCCTGCCGGCACGCCGGTCATCCTGGTGGTCAACAAGGTCGACCAGGTCGCCGACAAGGCCCGCCTGCTGCCCTTCCTGCAACAGGTGGCTGGGCAATTCCGCTTTGCCGAGATCGTGCCGTTGTCGGCGCTGGCCGGCAAGGACGGCGACCGCCTGCTCGATATCGTCGGCAAATACCTCCCGGAGTCGGAGCCCTTCTTCGAGGAGGACGCCATCACCGACCGCAGCGAGCGCTTCCTGGCCGCCGAGATCGTGCGCGAGAAGGTGTTCCGCCTGACCGGTGACGAGATCCCCTACGGCGTCGCGGTGGAGATCGAGAAATACGAGACCGAGCCCTCTGGCCTTCGGCGTATCCACGCGGTGATCTGGGTCGACCGCGATGCCCACAAGCCGATCCTCCTGGGCAAGGGCGGCGAGCACTTGAAGCGCATCTCCACCGAGGCGCGCCAGGACATGGAAAAGCTGTTCGACGCCAAGGTCTTCCTGCAATGCTGGGTCAAGGTGAAGAGCGGCTGGACCGACAATGCGGCACTATTGAGGTCGCTCGGCCACGAATAAGCGCGTTCCATGAATGAAAAGCGCGACAACGAGCCGGCCTTCGTCCTCCACACCTATCCCTGGCGCGAGACCAGCCTGATCGTCGAGGCCTTCAGCCGTCGCCACGGCCGCCTGGCCTTGGTGGCGCGCGGGGCGCGGCGGCCGCTGTCGTCGCTGAAGTCGCGCCTGCTGGCCTTCCAGCCCCTGGAACTGTCCTGGTTCGGAAAGGGCGGCCTGCGCACCCTGCACAGCGCCGAGTGGCAGGGCGGCGACCTGCGCCTGGCCGGGCGGGCACTGATGTGCGGCTTCTACCTCAACGAGCTGTTGCTCAAGCTGCTGCCGCCGGACGATCCGCACGAGCGGCTCTATGACCGCTACGCCGAGACCCTGCATGAACTGTCCGCCGGCGGCGACCCGGAACCGATACTGCGCCGCTTCGAGCTCGACCTGCTGTCCGAGCTGGGCTACGCCCAGACCCTGACCCACACCACCGATGGCGAGGCGGTTCAGCCGGGGCGGCGCTATGGCTACGTCTTCGACCACGGTGTCGTCCCGGCCTGCAGCGGCGCCAGCTATGCCGGCAAGACCCTGCTCGACCTGGCGGCCGGCGATTTGTCGGACCCGCGTACCCTGGCCGAGGGCAAGCAGTTGATGCGCATCCTGATCAACCACTACCTGGCCGACAAGCCCCTGCTGACCCGGCAGTTGCTGATCGAGCTGCAGGGCCTGTAGGTTCTATACTCGTCACTCGTCACTCGTCACTCGTCACTCGTCACTGCAATGATCAAACTAGGCGTCAACATCGACCACGTCGCCACGCTCCGCCAGGCGCGCGGCACCCGCTACCCCAGCCCCGTGCAGGCCGCCCTGATGGCGGAGAATGCCGGCGCCGATTCCATCACCCTGCACCTCAGGGAGGACCGCCGCCACATCCAGGACAGTGACGTAGACATCCTGCGCGG
>JAQVJE010000014.1:6881-18754 GCA_028695325.1 Gallionellaceae bacterium | reverse complement strand
GCCCTGAATCGTCGGCCGGGCCGGAACATCGCCGGCGCGGCATGGTCGTAGCGGTTCCATCCAACAGCCAAGAGGAGATACATCATGACCCGCCATATCGTCGTCACCGCCCTGTTTTCCACCCTGCTCGCCCTGGCCCTGAATGTGCGCGCCGAGGAGGCCGCGGCACCGGTGGCCGCGGCACCGGAGGCCGCTGCGCCAGCGCCGATGCCCGGCATGGGGCCTGGCATGGGTCCTGGCATGGGTCCTGGCATGGGTCCTGGCATGGGTCCTGGCATGGGTCCGCGCATGGGCATGCGCCAGCAGATGGGCCAGCCCTGCGCGCCGCGCCAGGGCATGAAGCCGTGCATGACCGGCAAGTGCCCCAGTGCAGCGGGACTGGAGGATCGCATCGAGGCCCTGGAAAAGCGCCTCGACGCCCTGCAGCTGAGCCTGGAACTGCTCGCCCGCCAGGCCAGGTAGGCCCGCCTCAGGCGGCGCCCAGGCGCAGGCGAGCCGCCTCGATGGCCTCGCTGTCGCCGCGTAGTATCAGACTGTCGCCGGCCAGCAGGCGGGTCTCCGGGGTGGGGTCGCCGGCCCGTATGCCGTGCCGGCGCACGGCAAGGACGGCGGCGCCCAGTTCCTCCAGGTTCAGCTCGCCCAGGGTGCGGCCGACGCCGGGCTGGCCGGCCTCGATCAGTATCGAGGTCAGCCTCTCCTGGAAGCCGCCCTCGTCCAGTTCGTCGGTGATGCCCTTGAAGTAGCCGCGCATGGTGCTGTAGCGCGCCTCCCGCATGCGGCGGATGCGCTTGAGCACGGTGCCGAGCGGCACTCCGGTCATCAGCAGGGTCTGGGAGCCCAGCATCAGGGCGCCCTCCAGCACCTCCGGCACCACTTCCATGGCGCCGGCCTCCATGAGCTGATCGAGGTCCGATTCGTCCAGGGTGCGCACGATCACCGGGGCGTCCGGCCGCAGCCGCCGCGCCGCCGCCAGCACCTTGAGCGCGGTCGGTGTGTGGGCGAAGCTGACCACGATGGCGCGCGCGCGCTTGAGGCCGGCCGCGCTGAGCACCTCGGCCCGGGTGCAGTCGCCGAACACCACGTTGTCGCCTGCGGCGCCCGCTTCGCGCACCCGCTTGGGGTCATCGTCGAGGGCAATGAAGGGCACCCCCTCCGCCTCCAGGATGCGCGCCAGGCTCTGGCCGCTGCGGCCGTAGCCACACAGTATGACGTGCTCGCTGACGCCGAAGCTCTTGAGGACGATCTCGTGCACCCCCTTGGCCTGCGCCACCCAGCCGCCGGCAGCCAGGCGCACCGCCCAGCGTTCGCCGTATTGCAACAGGAAGGGCGCCAGCAGCATGGACAGTATCATGGCGGCCAGGACGGCCTGCCGGGTCTCGAACGGCAGCAGGCCATGGGCGCCGGCCAGGGCCAGCAGGACGAGGCCGAATTCGCCCGCCTGGGCGAGGCCGAGGCCGGTGCGCAGGGCGGTGCCCCAGTCGTCGGCGAAGCGCCGGGTCAGGACGGCGACCAGGGCCAGCTTGCCGAACACCAGCAGGGCCAGCATGACCAGGGTGCCACCCAGCTGGTCGAGCACGGCGCCGAGGTCCAGGGTCATGCCGATAGTGAGGAAGAACAGCCCCATGAGAACGTCGCGGAAGGGGCGGATGTCGCTCTCCACCTGGTAGCGGTACTCGGTCTCCGAGATCAGCATGCCGGCGACGAAGGCGCCCAGGGCGAGGGACAGGCCGGCGACGGCGGTGATGTAGGCCAGCCCCAGAGTGATCAGGAGCACGTTGAGCATGAACAGCTCGGCCGACTTACGCGCCGCCACCAGGCTGAACCAGGGCCGCAGCAAGCGCTGGCCGAGCACCAGGATGAGGCCCAGCGCCACCACCGCCTTGGCGCCGGCCCAGGCCATCGCCTCGGCCATGTTCTCGCCGCTTGCCAGGGCCGGGATGAAGATCAGCAGCGGCACCACGGCGATGTCCTGGAACAGCAGGACGCCGAAGATGCGGCGGCCGTGCGCGGTGTCCAGCTCGTTGCGTTCCACCAGGAGCTTGCTGACGATGGCGGTGGACGACATCGCCAGGGCGCCGCCGAGGGCGAGGCCGGCGGCCAGACCGAGGCCGGTGGCCAGCCCGAGCACGGTGGCCAGTAGCATGGTCATTAGCACCTGCAGGCCGCCGAGGCCGAACACCAGGCGCTGCATGGCGCGCAGCTTGGCCAGCGAGAACTCCAGGCCGATCGAGAACATCAGGAACACCACGCCGAATTCGGCCAGGCTGCGGGTTTCCTCGTCGTTGGGGGCGACATTGAGCAGAGACGGGCCGAGCAGGATGCCCACCACGACGTAGCCGAGCAGGGCGGGCAGCCGCAGGGCCCTGAACAGCGTGGTGGTGAACACCGCGGCGGCGAGCAGAAGCAGGATCAGGGCCAGGGTGGGATGCATCTCGGGAAGGTGTCGTATACTGCGCGCCATTATGACATCCCGCCCCGTCACCGCCTCCGATATCCTCGATCTCGCGCGCCGCACCCTGGCGATCGAGGCCGACGCCGTGGCCGCCCTGCGCGACCGCGTCGACGACAGCCTGGTGCGCGCGGTCGATGCCGTGCTGGCCTGCAAGGGCCGCGTCGTGGTGACCGGCATGGGCAAGTCCGGCCACGTCGGCAACAAGATCGCCGCCACCCTGGCCAGCACCGGCACGCCGTCCTTTTTTGTCCATCCGGCCGAGGCCAGTCATGGCGACCTCGGCATGATCACCGGCCAGGACGTCGTCATCGCCCTGTCCAACTCGGGCGAGAGCCCGGAGATCATCGCCATCCTGTCGCTGATCAAGCGGCGCGGGGCGAGACTCATCAGCATGACCGGGCGGCCGCAGTCGACCATGGCGCGGGAGGCCGACATCCACCTCGACGCCGGCGTCGCCCAGGAGGCCTGCCCGCTCAACCTCGCCCCCACCGCCAGCACCACCGCCGCCCTGGCCCTGGGTGACGCCCTGGCGGTGGCGGTGTTGTACGCGCGCGGTTTCACCGCCGAGGACTTCGCCCGTAGCCATCCCGGTGGCGCCTTGGGACGCCGCCTGCTGGTCCACGTGCGCGACGTCATGCACCAGGGCGAGGCCCTGCCGGTGGTCGGCGCCGACACCCCGTTCAAGGAGGCACTCCTGGAGATGACGCGCAAGAAACTGGGCATGACCGCCGTGGTCGACGCCGCCGGCAACCTGGTCGGGGTGTTCACCGACGGCGACCTGCGCCGCTGTCTCGACCGCGACCTCGACATCGCCGCCACCCGCATCGAGGCGGTGATGACCCGCGCGCCGAAGACGATCTCCGAGGACGCCCTGGCAGCCGAGGCGGCGCGCTTCATGGAGGAGCGCCAGATCAACGGCCTCCTGGCGGTGGACGATGGCGGCCGTCTGACCGGCGCCTTCAACATGCACGACCTGTTGCGCGCGGGGGTGGTATGACCGTTCAGGAGGCGATCCTGGCGCGTGCCCGTGCCGTCAAGGTGCTGGTCTTCGACGTCGACGGCGTGCTCACCGATGGCAGCTTGTTCTACGGTGACGACGGCCAGGAGTACAAGGCCTTCAACTCGCGCGACGGCCATGGCATCAAGATGCTGCGCGACGCCGGCGTGGAGACCGCCATTCTGACCGGGCGCTCTTCCAAGGTGGTGTTGCACCGCGCCCGCAACCTGGGCATCACTCGCATCGTGCAGGGTGCCCACGACAAGCTGGCCGCCTATGAGACCATGCTGGCCGAGACCGGCCTGACGACCGCGCAGGTTGCCTACATGGGCGACGACCTCGTCGACCTGCCGGTGCTGCGCCGCTGTGGGTTGGCCTGTACGGTGCCGGACGCCCCCGCCGAGGTGCGCGCGTGTGCTCACTACGTGGCGCAGGCCGGCGCTGGGCGCGGCGCCGCCCGCGAGGTGTGCGAGCTGATCATGCGCGCCCAGGGCGCCTGGGCCGCCCAGCTGGCCCTGTACGACCGATGACTGCCCTGGGCCAGCAGCCGGCCGGTAGCTACTGGCTGCCCCTCGCCATCGCTGCCGGCCTGGTGCTCCTGACCGCCTGGCTCGGCCAGTTGGCCGGGGCGCCAGGCGCTCCGGAAGACGGCGTCGTCGGCCATGATCCGGACTACTTTGTCGAGGATTTCAGTGCCGTCGCCTTCGACGCCACCGGCGCGCCACGCTACCGCCTCGAAGCGGTGCGCATGACCCACTACATGGACGACGACAGCACAGAACTGGTGGCGCCGCGCTTCGTCCGTGAAGGGACCGGCATGGCGCGGGTGGCGGTGCGCTCGCTGCGCGGCCGGGTGTCGTCGAACGGCGAGCACGTCGATTTCATCGGCGATGTGCGCATGCTGCACGAGCGCCGTGCGGTGGTGGCGCCGCTCGAACTGAGCACCGAATACCTGCGGGTGACACCTGATGCGCAGGTCATCGAGAGCGATCGCCCGGTGCTGCTCAAGGACGGCCGCGGCACGGTGCACGGTGGCGCCCTGCTGGCCGATGGCCGGCGTGGCACCCTGGAACTGACTGGACGTGTGAAAGGCATCTATGAGACTCGTCACTAGCGCCTGGCTGGCCCTGACCCTGGCCTGCCTGGTTCCCGGTGCGGCCTGGGCCGAGAAGGCGGACCGCACGCGGCCGATCCAGATCGAGGCGGATTCGGTGCACATGGACGAGGCCGGCAGGACCGCCATCTACGAAGGCGGAGTGGCCTTCGCCCAGGGCACCCTGAGCCTGTCTGCCGACCGCATCGAGATCCACCAGGACGAGCGCGGCATGGCCTGGGGCGTGGCCACCGGCCGGCCGGCGCACTTCCTCCAGAAAATGGAGGGTCGCGACGAGTACCTGGAGGCGCGCGCCCAGCGCATCGAGTACGACACCCGCACTGAGACCATGAAGCTGACCGGCGACGCCTACGTCCGCCAGGGCAACGACGAGCTGCACGGCGGCCTCATCGTCTACGATATTCGCAGCGAACGCTACCAGGCCGAAGGTGCCGCCGAGGCGGGCGGCCAGGGCCGGGTGCGCGCGGTGATCCGGCCGCGCACGTCCGGCGCGACGCCGGCGCAGCCATGAGCATCCTGCGGGCCGAGGGCCTGAAGAAATACTACCGTTCGCGCCAGGTGGTCGACGACGTCGCCCTGGAGGTGAACAGCGGTGAGGTGGTCGGCCTGCTTGGCCCCAACGGCGCCGGCAAGACCACCTGCTTCTACATGCTGGTCGGCCTGGTCGGTGCCGATGCTGGCCGCATCCTGCTCGACCAGCACGAGATTGCCCACCTGCCAGTATACAAGCGCGCCCGCCTGGGCCTGAGCTACCTGCCCCAGGAGGCGTCGATCTTCCGCAAGCTGACCGTGGCGCAGAACATCGCCGCGGTGCTGGAGCTGAAGGGCTTCGACGCCGCCGGCGTGGCCGAGCACCTTGGCTACCTGCTGCAGGACCTCAACATCAGCCACTTGCGCGACCACGAGGCGGTCAGCCTGTCCGGCGGCGAGCGGCGCCGGGTGGAGATCGCTCGCACCCTTGCCATGCAGCCCCGCTTCGTCCTGCTCGACGAGCCGTTCGCCGGCATCGACCCGATCTCGGTGATCGATATCCAGAAGATCATCCGCTTCCTCACCGAACGCGGCATCGGTGTCCTCATCACCGACCATAACGTGCGCGAAACGCTGGGTATCTGCGACCGCGCCTACATCCTCAACGAGGGCCGGGTGCTGGCGTCGGGCAGCGCGGACGAGATCATTTATAATGAGAGCGTCCGCAAGGTTTACCTGGGCGAGCACTTCCGCCTCTAGCCAATCCACCGTCCCGTACTTGTCGCCCCCGCTTCGATGAAGCAAAGCCTGCAACTCAAACTCTCCCACCAGCTCGCCCTGACGCCGCAGTTGCAGCAGTCCATCCGGCTGCTGCAGTTGTCCAGCCTGGAGCTCAACCAGGAGATCGGCCAGATGCTGCAGGAGAACCCACTGCTGGAGCGGGCCGAGGAGGCCGGCGGGGAGGGTGGGGAGGAGGGCGAGGGCTACGAGGTCGCTGCCGAGCCGGGCGAGGTCGCCGAATCGGTCTACGACGAGATGGCCTGGGGCGACCGCCACGTCGCCGCCGGCGGCTCGCCCGATGACGACGATGACGAGCGCGGTTTCCAGCAGGCCGGGGAGGAGGGCGTCAGCCTGCGCCAGCACCTGCTCGACCAGCTGGCCATGCTGCCCCTGCCAGAGCGCGACCATGGCCTGGTAGCCCTGATGATCGAAGCGCTCGACGAGAACGGCTACCTGAGCGCCAGCCTGGCGGAGCTGGCGGCCATGCTGCCGGAGGAGATGGCGGTCGACGAGGCCGAGCTGCTCACTGCCCTGCGCCTGCTGCAGAGCATGGACCCGCCCGGCGTCGGGGCCCGCGACCTCAGCGAGAGTCTGCTCCTGCAACTGAACGAGCGGCCGGCCGACACGCCCCACCTGGCCGAGGCCAGGACGCTGGTGGCGCAGCATCTCGGCCTTCTGGCCGATCGCGAATACGGCAAATTGAAGCGCATGCTTGGCATCAGCGACGAACGCGAGTTCATCGCCGTGCGCCAGCTGATCACCTCGCTCAACCCCCGGCCCGCCGCCAGTTTCGCCTCCGGCCGCACGCAGTACGTGGTGCCCGACGTGTTCGTGCGCAAGGTGAAGGGCGAATGGGTCGCCAGCCTCAACCCCAACGCCATGCCCAAGCTGCGCATCAACGAGGTCTACGCCAACATATTGCGACAGAACCGTGCGGCCGGTGGCCAGTTGTCGGGGCAGATGCAGGAGGCACGCTGGCTGATCAAGAACGTCCAGCAGCGCTTCGAGACCATCCTCAGGGTGGCCCAGGCCATCATCGACCGCCAGCGCATGTTCTTCGAGCACGGCGAGGTCGCCATGCGGCCTCTGGTGCTGCGCGAGATTGCCGAGGCGGTCGATCTGCACGAGTCGACCATTTCCCGCGTCACCACGCAGAAGTATATGATGACGCCCAGGGGCCTCTTCGAATTCAAGTATTTCTTCGGCAACGCGCTGGCCACCGAGGCCGGTGGTTCGGCGTCGAGCACCGCCATCAAGGCCCTGCTCAAGCAGTTCGTCGAGGCCGAGGACCGTTCTGGCCCGCTGTCCGACAGCGCGCTCTCCGAAATGCTGGCCAAGCAGGGTTTCGTTGTGGCGCGCCGGACCGTGGCCAAATACCGGGAGCAGATGCACATCCCTCCCGCAACCCAACGCAAGTCACTGTGACTTGTCTCATAACTCAGGAGCTTTTATGAACCTCAACATCACCGGTCATCATCTGGAAGTGACCCCCGCCATCCGAGGCTATGTGGAAGAAAAGCTCAAGCGGGTCACCCGCCATTTCGATCACGTCATCGACGTCTCGGTCATCCTGACCGTGGAGAAGCTGAAGCACAAGGCCGAGGTCGGCCTGCACACGGCCGGCAAGGACATCCACGTCGAGGCCATCGAGGAAGACATGTATGCCGCTATCGACGTCCTGGTCGACAAGCTGGACCGCCAGGTACTCAAGCACAAGGAAAAGATCAGCGGCCACGGCAACGACCTGAAGCGTCAGGCCGTCGAGTAGACCGCATGCGCCTCCCCCTGCGGGGGAGGCAAGGATCCGCCATGAATCTAGTATCCAACCTGTTGAAGCCGGCCAATGTATTGGTCGACCTGGAAGCAGGCAGCAAGAAGCGCCTGTTCGAGCTGGCCGGCCAGGCCCTGCAGGCGACGGAAAACGTGCCGGCGGCCGAGGTCTTCGAGAGCCTGTTCGCACGTGAGAAGCTCGGTTCCACCGCCCTCGGCCACGGCATCGCCATCCCGCATGGTCGCATCAAGGGGCTCAAGGAGACCGCTTGCGCCTTCATCCGCATGCAGGCGCCGATCGATTTCGACGCCCCTGACAGTCTGCCGGTCGACCTGCTGTTCATCCTCCTGGCGCCCGCCGCCGCCTCTGACCTGCACTTGCAGATACTGGCCGAGCTGGCGCAGATGTTCAGCGAGAAGGAGATGCGCGACCGCCTGCGTGCCGCGCCCGACGCCGAGAGCCTGTACCGCCTGATCCGGGAATGGACGCCCTGATCCACCACGTCACGGTCGAGGATCTGTTCCGCCGCGCCGGCGAACAGCTCCGTCTGAACTGGCTGGCCGGGCATGCCGGCGGCAGCCGCATGCTGACCTCGGAGACGGTCCAGAAGCCCACCCTGGCCCTGATCGGCCATCTCAATTTCGTCCACCCGAACCGCGTCCAGGTACTCGGCTGCGCCGAGATGGACTACATGCGCCAGCTCGACGGCGACGGCCTGCGACAGGCCATCGACAACCTGTACTCGACCGAGCTGGCCGCCGTGGTGGTGGCCAATGAGGAAACGGTGCCGGCGCCCCTGGTCGAGGCGGCCGAGCGTACCGCGACGCCGCTGTTCACCTCGCCCGAGCAGAGCCCCTACCTGATGCAGGTGCTCACCCATATCATGACCCAGGCCCTGGCGCCGTCGACCATCCTGCACGGCGTGTTCCTCGAGGTGCTCGGCCTCGGCGTCCTGATCAGCGGTGACCCCTCGGCGGGCAAGAGCGAACTGGCCTTGGAGCTGATCACGCGCGGCCACCGCCTGGTGGCCGACGACGCCCTGGAGGTTTACGCGGTATCGCCCGACACCCTGGAAGGGCGCTGCCCGACCCTGCTGCAGGACTTCATGGAGGTGCGTGGCCTGGGCGTCCTGAACATCCGCCGCCTGTTCGGCGAGACCGCGGTCAAGCATAAGAAGAACGTCAAGCTGATCATCCATCTCACCCCTGCAGAGCGCTGGCACACCGTCGACCGCCTGGACATGAAGGCAGAAAGCCGCGACATCCTGGGCGTCGCGGTGCCGGAGGTACGCATCCCGGTGGCGGTCGGCCGCAACCTGGCGGTGCTGGTGGAGGTGGCGGTACGCAACCATATACTGCGCCTGCGCGGCTTCAACAGCGCCGAGGAGTTCGCCGAGCGCCAGCGCGCCATGATGATGGACCCGGACTTCGGCGTCGATTAGTGTGAACACGCCCTAAATGCGCCTCGTCGTCATCAGTGGCCTGTCCGGTTCCGGCAAGAGCGTCGCCCTCAAGGCCCTGGAGGACGCCGGCTACTACTGTATCGACAACCTGCCGGCCGACCTGCTGCCGGCCGTGGTGGAGCACCTGCGTGCCACCGGTTGCGGTGAACTGGCGGTCAGCATCGACGCCCGCAGCGCCACCCGCCTGGACCGCCTGCCCATGGACATGACGCGCCTGCGCGGCGATGTCGACCTCAAGGTGATCTTTCTGGAGACCAAGGACGACACACTGGTCAAGCGCTTCTCCGAAACCCGCCGCCGGCATCCGCTCAGCACCGGCGAGCGCTCCCTGGCAGAATGCATCCGGGCGGAGCGCGACGTCCTGGCCCCCCTGCGCGAACTGGCCCATCCCTTCGACACCAGCGACCTGTCGGCCAACAGCCTGCGCGCCTGGATCCGCGACTTCTGCCGGCTGGAGGGCGCCGCCTTCACCCTGGTGTTCCAGTCCTTCGGTTTCAAGCACGGCATCCCGCTCGACGCCGATCTGGTGTTCGACGTGCGCTGCCTGCCCAATCCGCACTACGACCCCGAGTTGCGCCCGCTGACTGGCTGCGACGCGCCGGTGATTGCCTTCCTGCGCGGCCAGCCGGCCGTGCTGGCCATGCAGGAGGATATCCGTGCCTACCTGGCTCGCTGGCTGCCGGCCTACATCGCCGACAACCGCAGCTACTTCACCGTGGCGCTTGGCTGCACCGGCGGCCAGCACCGCTCGGTCTGGTTCGCCGAGAGCCTGGCCGCCCACTTCCGCGCCGACCATCAGGTACTGGTGCGTCACCGCGAACTGCCATGAGGGAGGTCCTGGCCCTGCTGCGGGTGGGCGACTGGCTGCTCCTGCTGGGCGCCGGCATGACCGTCTTGCTGCTCTGGCAGCACGGCAGCGGCGGCGACCGCGTCGTCATCAAGCGGGAAGGGCGGCTCTATCTGGAGACCACGCCGCGGCTCGACCGCGAGATCGCGGTGCCGGGGCCGCTCGGCGACACCGTGGTGGAGATCCGCGCCGGCCGCGTGCGCGTCAAGTCCGATCCCGGCCCGCATCAGGTCTGCGTCCGCCAGGGCTGGCTGATGCCCGGCCAGGTCGCCATCTGCCTGCCCAACCGGGTCAGCATCGAGCGGGGCGTCGTCCGCTATGACTCCCTCAACTATTGAGCTCACCGTCACCCAGGAAGACCGTCGCCTGGCCACCCTGGCGGCGGCAGCGGTGGGGCTGACCCTGGCCGAGGCGGCCATCCCGCTGCCTCTGCCGGGGGTGAAGCCGGGGCTGGCCAACATCGTCACCCTGGTGGTGCTGTATCGTTTCGGCTGGCGCGCGGCGGTCTGGGTGTCGCTACTGCGCATCGTCGCCGGTGGCCTCGCGCTGGGCACCTTCCTCACCCCCACCTTCGTCATGAGCCTGGCCGGAGGGCTGGCCAGCCTGCTTGTCCTCGCCCTGCTGGTGCGCCTGCCTCGGCGCCTGGTCGGCCCGGTCGGCCTGTCGGTGCTGGCCGCCTTCGCCCATATCGGCGCCCAACTCGGCGTGGTCGCAGTCTGGCTGATGCCGGGCGTCAACCTGCTGCCGCTCCTGGCCGTCTTTCTCGGCGCCGCCTGGCTGTCCGGCCTGGCCAACGGACTGGTGGTAGCACGCCTGCTGGAGAGAACGCCATGAAACGGATCACCCTGGCCTGGACCGGCGCCTCCGGCATGGCCTATGGCCTGCGCCTGCTCGACTGCCTGCTCGCGGCCGGCTGCCGGGTCGACCTCCTGGTCTCCCAGGCCGCCCGCATCGTCGCCAGGCAGGAACTCGACCTGACCCTGCCCGGTGACGGCAAGGCGTTGGCGGCACTGCTCATGGCCCGCACCCCGGGCGACCTGCATGTCTACGGCGAGAAGGAATGGTTCGCCCCAGCCGCCTCCGGGTCGAATCCGGCCGACGCCATGGTGGTCTGTCCCTGCAGCATGGGCAGCCTGGCCGCCATCGCCCACGGCATGGCCGACAACCTGATCGAGCGCGCCGCCGACGTCATGCTGAAGGAGAGGCGGCCGCTCGTCCTGGTGCCCAGGGAGACGCCGTTCTCCCTCATCCATCTGCGCAACATGACCCAGCTGGCCGAGGCCGGGGCAGTGATCCTGCCCGCCAATCCCGGCTTCTACCACCGTCCGGAGACGGTGGGGCAGGTGGTCGACTTCGTGGTCGCGCGGGTCCTGGATCAACTCGGCGTGGCCCACGACCTGCTGCCGCGCTGGGGCGACGACGTATAATCCGGGCAACGACTACCCGGAGGCCGTCATGCTGCCCATCCCCGATGCCCTGATCATCAATTTCGACAAGGCCCTGCGCACGGTCTTCGCCAGCGCCCAGAGCCGCCGGCCCTACCCCGACGCCGGCCTGGCCGAGGCCGAGATGAGCGAGGCGGAGAAGCGCCATGCCGCCGGCCTCATGCGGGTCAACCACAGCGGCGAGGTGTGTGCCCAGGCCCTCTACCAGGGCCAGGCCCTGACCGCGCGCAACCCTGAGGCGGCCCAGGCCCTGGTCGAGGCCAGCGACGAGGAGACCGAGCACCTGGCCTGGTGCGAGCGGCGTCTCAACGATCTGGGCAGCCGCAAGAGCTTCCTCAACCCGGTTCTCTATGCCGGCTCGTTCGGCCTCGGCGTCCTGGCCGGCGCCCTGGGCGACAAGTGGAACCTGGGCTTCCTGGCCGAGACCGAGCGCCAGGTCGAGGGCCACCTGGATAGCCACCTGGCCTCCTTGCCCGAGCAGGACGCCAGGAGCCGGGCCATCGTCGAGCAGATGAAGGCGGACGAGATCAGGCA
>JAQVJE010000014.1:4436-6781 GCA_028695325.1 Gallionellaceae bacterium | reverse complement strand
ATTTCGACGATCTCGAAGTCGTGCGTCACCGCGGCGGTCTTGGCCAGGATGATGGTGGCCGAGCAGTACTTCTCCGCCGACAGCTTGATCGCCCGTTCCACCACCTCCGGCTTCAGGCTGCGGCCCTTGACGATGAAGTGGAAGTGGATGCGGGTGAACACCTTGGGATGGTCGCCCGCCCGCTCCGCGGTCAGCTCGACCTGGCAGTCGGTGACGTCCTGGCGGCTCTTTTGCAGGATCATCACCACGTCGATCGAGGTGCAGCCGCCGGCGCCCATCAGCATCATCTCCATCGGGCGCGGCCCCAGGTTGCGGCCGCCGATGTCCGGCGCGCCGTCCATGACGATGGCGTGACCGCTGTCGGCCTCGGCCATGAAGGCCATGCCCTCGATCCATTTGACGCGTGCTTTCATTGTGTTTCTCCTCATGCGATGGGGCGGGATTATCGGGCCTGGCGGCGCCCAGGCCAATCCTGTTTGACACGGCCGCGACATATCCCATAAAATCCGCGCCTTTCTGTAATACCCCGCCCGAGCGTCTTGGGCTCATAAGGACTGGATCATGAAAACGTTTTCCGCTAAGCCGCATGAAGTCCAGCGCGGCTGGTTCGTGGTGGATGCCACCGACAAGGTGCTCGGCCGTCTGGCCGCCGAGATCGCCCATCGGCTGCGCGGCAAGCACAAGCCCATCTATACCCCGCACGTCGACACCGGCGACTACATCGTCGTGGTCAACGCCGAAAAGATGCGCGTGACCGGCAACAAGGCCCTGGACAAGGTGTACTACCGCCACTCGGGCTTCCCCGGCGGCATCTACGAGACCAACTACGGCGACATGCAGGCCAAGCACCCCGGCCGCGCCCTGGAAAAGGCCGTCAAGGGCATGCTGCCCAAGGGTCCCCTAGGCTACGCCATGATCAAGAAGATGAAGGTGTACGCCGGCGGCGAGCACCCGCACACCGCGCAACAGCCGCAAGTCCTGGACATCTGAGGAAACCATCATGATCGGCAACTACTACTATGGCACCGGCCGCCGCAAGAGCTCCGTGGCCCGCGTTTTCCTCAAGTCCGGCTCCGGCAAGATCGTCGTCAACGGCAAGCCGCTGGACGAGTATTTCGCCCGCGAGACCGGCCGCATGATCGTGCGCCAGCCGCTGCAGCTGGTTGACCGCGCCGACAGCGTCGACATCATGGTCAACGTCAACGGTGGTGGCGAATCCGGCCAGGCCGGCGCCGTCCGCCACGGTATCACCCGCGCACTCATCGAGTTCGACGCCGGTCTCAAGCCGCCCCTCAAGGCCGCCGGCCTGGTGACCCGCGATGCCCGCGAGGTCGAGCGCAAGAAGGTTGGTCTGCACAAGGCCCGCCGGCGCAAGCAGTTCTCCAAGCGTTAATCGCCTGGTATGGGGAAAAGCCGCCGTCAGGCGGCTTTTTTTATGGCTATCATCGCGTCAGCGGATTTTCGAGAGGAACGGACATGATCAAGGCAGGCATCGTCGGCGGTACCGGCTACACCGGCGTCGAACTCTTGCGGCTACTGACCCAGCATCCCGAGGTTGAGATCAGCGCCATCACCTCCCGCAAGGAGGCCGGCATGAAGGTGTGGGAGATGTTCCCGTCCCTGCGCGGCCGTGTCGACCTCGCCTTCGCCACGCCCGAGGACGCCCCGCTCAAGGACTGCGACGTGGTCTTCTTCGCCACCCCCAACGGTGTCGCCATGCTGCAGGCGCGGGAGCTGCTGGACGCCGGGGTCAAGGTGATCGACCTGGCGGCCGATTTCCGCATCCAGGATCTCGTCGTGTGGTCGCAGTGGTACGGCATGGAGCACGCCTGTCCGGACCTGGTCCCCGAGGCCGTGTACGGCCTGCCCGAGATCAACCGTGACCAGGTCAAGGGCGCGCGCCTGATCGCCAACCCGGGTTGCTACCCCACCGCGGTGCAACTGGGCTTCCTGCCTCTGATCGAGGCCGGCGTGATCGACACCGACTTCCTGGTGGCCGACTGCAAGTCGGGCGTCTCGGGGGCGGGGCGCAAGGCCGAGGTGCACACCCTGTTCCCCGAGGCGAGCGACAACTTCAAGGCCTACGCCGTGCCAGGCCACCGCCACCAGCCCGAGATCCGCCAGGGCCTCGCCCGCATGGCCGGCCAGGACGTCAACCTGACCTTCGTGCCGCACCTGACCCCGCTGATACGCGGCATCCACGCCACCCTGTATGCCCGCCTGACCAAGGATGTGGACCTGCAGGGGCTGTTTGAAAGCAGGTACGCCAACGAGTACTTCGTCGACGTCCTGCCCGCCAAGGGCCATCCCGAGACCCGTTCGGTGCGCGCCTCCAACCTGTGCCG
>JAQVJE010000014.1:0-4336 GCA_028695325.1 Gallionellaceae bacterium | reverse complement strand
TTTTTTGGAGTATCGCCATGTCCGACATGTCCACCCCCCTGAACTTCTCCGACAACGCCGCCAACAAGGTCAAGGAACTGATTTCGGAAGAAGGCAATCCCGACCTGAAGCTGCGCGTCTTCGTCACCGGTGGCGGCTGCTCCGGCTTCCAGTATGGCTTCACCTTCGACGAGGTGCAGAACGACGACGACACCGTCATGGAAAAGAACGGCGTCACCCTGCTGATCGACTCCATGAGCATGCAGTACATGATGGGTGCCGAGATCGACTACACCGAGGGCCTGGAAGGCGCCCAGTTCGTCATCCGCAACCCCAACGCCGTGTCCACCTGCGGCTGCGGTTCGTCCTTCTCGGTCTGATACCGGGACTGTATCGGAGAGGGGCGGCGCGAGCCGCCCTTTGCATTTCATGACCGCAAAGAAGATCAAGACCGTCGCCTGCCCGACCTGTGGCAAGCCGGTGGAATGGCGGCCGGAGAATGCCTGCCGGCCGTTCTGCTGCGAGCGCTGCAAGCTGATCGACCTGGGCGAATGGGCGGCCGAGAACTACAAGGTGCCGGCCCAGGATGGCCTGCCTGAGGACATGCCAGGCGCTAACTGACCGCGCTACCATGCCCCCCATGCGGAGCGATAAGCACAAGGGGAGGGTGATGATGCATGCCTGGCTCGTCGGCATCCTGCTCGCCGGCCTTTGCCTCGGCGTTCCAGCCGCTGCAGCGACATCGGCGCCGCCGCCGCTGATCCTGGCGGAGATCTACCGCGACGGTATCGACCCGCGCGCCTACTGGGTCAGCGAAAAGCTCGACGGCGTGCGCGCCTATTGGGACGGCAGGCGCCTGTTCTTCCGCAGCGGCAAGCCGGTGAACGCGCCGGAATGGTTTACCCGCCGCCTGCCCGGGCAGGCGCTGGATGGCGAACTGTGGCTGGGACGGGGGACCTTCGAGCGCCTGTCGGGTATCGTGCGCAAGACGGAAGCGGTCGACGCCGAGTGGCGGCAGGTCCGCTATATGCTGTTCGAACTGCCGGGCGCCGCCGGGACGTTCACCGAGCGCTTGGAGCACATCAAGCGGCTGGTGGAGGAGACCGGCCTGCCATGGCTACGGGCCGTCGAGCAGTTCCGCGTCGACGGCCAGGTGGCGCTGCAGGCCGAACTCGACGCCATCGTCGCGGCCGGCGGCGAGGGCCTCATGCTTCATCGCGCCGATGCGCCCTACGCATCGGGCCGGCGCGGCGACCTGCTCAAGCTGAAGCCATACCTGGACAGCGAGGCCAGGGTGCTTGCCCACCTGCCGGGCAAGGGCCGTCATGCCGGCAGGCTGGGTGCCCTCCTGGTGGAAGAGGCCGACGGGCGCCGCTTTCGCATCGGCGGCGGCTTCACCGATGCCCAGCGCGACCATCCGCCGCTGCCCGGCAGTCTGGTGACCTATCGCTACCGTGGCCTGACGGCAGATGGACTGCCGCGTTTTCCCTCCTTCCTGCGGGTGCGCGAGGAATTCTGAGGCGCTGGCGTCCGCTCGAATGCGGCGCCCAGTGCCTCTCCCGCCCGGACGCCGCCTAGCCCGGCTAGGGACGGTCGGCGTCCTCGCCGTGAAAGGTGGCGCGCCAGGCCGGATGCCTGCCGATCAGGTGCAGGGCCTCGCGCAGCAGGGTCTTGCCGGGCTCCACCTTGAACCAGGTCGACAGGCCGGACGGGTGGGGCAGGGGGATGGCGTCGGCCGCATGGCCGAAGTAGCTGACCCGGTGCACCCGGCCGATCAGCTCATCGAGACGCGGGGCGTGCAGCATCTGGGCGATGGCCAGCTTGCCGACCGGGATGATCAGCGCGGGCTGCAGTATCGCCACCTCCTCGCGCAGCCATTCGCCGCAGCGGGCGATCTCCTCCCGGTCGGGCACCCGGTCGCCCCCAGAGGGGTTCTTGCCCGGGAAACAGCGGCACACCGCCGCCATGTAGACCCGGCTACGGAAGGCCTCCTCGTCGACGCCCAGGCTGGCGTACCATTTGAACAGGGTCTTGCCGGCGGTCCAGGCGAAGGGCTGGCCGATCCTGCCCTCGTAGGGGCCGGGGGCCTGGCCGATCTGCAGGATCTTCGATACCGCCGGCCGGCCCATGACCACCGGGCCGGTCATGCCCGGGCAGCGGGCGCACTGGCTCAGGGCGGCCTGGTGGGCCCGGAGCCTGGCCCCGGTGGCGGCCATCAGCGGGTCAGGGTCTTGACCCCTTCCGGCGTGCCCATCAGGCAGACGTCGGCGCCCCGGCGGGCGAACAGGCCGACCGTCACCACGCCGACGATCTGGTTGATCTCGGTCTCCATGGCCACCGGGTCGAGGATGCTGAGGTTGTGCACGTCGAGAATGACGTTGCCGTTGTCGGTAGTGAAGCCCGGGCGCAGGACCGGGGCGCCGCCCAGCTTGACCAGTTGGCGGGCCACAAAAGAGCGTGCCATGGGGATGACCTCCACCGGCAGCGGGAACTTGCCCATCACGTCCACCAGCTTGGTGTGGTCGACGATGCAGACGAACTTCTTGGCGCAGGCGGCGACGATCTTCTCCCGCGTCAGGGCGCCGCCGCCGCCCTTGATCATGGCCATGTGGGGGGTGATCTCGTCGGCGCCGTCGACGTAGACCTCCATCTCGCCCACTTCGTTGAGGTCGAGCACGCGGATGCCGTGCTTCTTGAGGCGTTCGGCGGTGGCGACCGACGAGGCCACGGCGCCGTCGATCTTGCCCTTGATGTGGGCCAGTTCGTCGATGAAGTAGTTGGCGGTGGAGCCGGTGCCGACGCCGATGATCCCCGCCGGGACGTGTTCGATCGCGGCACGCGCCACGGCCTGTTTCATTTCGTCTTGTGTCATCATGGCTTTTGCTTTCAAGTTCTTGGCGAAACGCCGAGAATATCGAGCTTTCAAGACTCGATCAAACCGCTCCATGTCCGATTATCTGGAAAAGATATTGCTCGCCCGCGTCTACGACGTCGCGCTGGAGTCCGACCTCGATGCCGCGCCCAACCTGTCGCGCCGCCTCGGCAACCACGTCTGGCTGAAGCGCGAGGACATGCAGCCGGTGTTCTCCTTCAAGTTGCGCGGCGCCTACAACAAGATGGCCCACCTCACCAAGGCCCAGCTGAAGAAGGGCGTGGTGGCGGCCTCGGCTGGCAACCATGCCCAGGGCGTCGCCCTGGCGGCCCAGGTGCTGGGCTGCCAGGCCACCATCGTCATGCCGGCCACCACTCCGGCCATCAAGGTCGACGCCGTGGCCAAGCGCGGCGCCGAGGTAGTGCTCTCCGGCGACTCCTACGACGACGCCTACAAGCACGCCCTGACCATCGCCAAGAAAGAGCGGAAGACTTTCGTCCACCCCTACGACGACCCGGACGTCATCGCCGGCCAGGGTACCATCGCCATGGAACTCCTGCGCCAGGCGCGCGAGCCGATCACTGCGGTGTTCGTGCCGGTGGGCGGCGGCGGCCTGATCGCCGGCATCGCCGCCTACATCAAGCGCCTGAAGCCCGAGATCAAGGTGATCGGGGTCGAGCCGGAGGAGGCCGACGCCATGGCCCGGTCGCTGTGCAAGAAGGAGCGTGTCACGCTGCCCCAGGTCGGCATCTTTGCCGACGGCGTTGCCGTCAAGCAGGTCGGCGAAGAGACCTTCCGCCTCTGCCAGCAGTACGTCGACGAGGTGATCCGGGTCGACAACGATGCCATCTGCGCCGCCATCAAGGACGTCTTCGAGGACACCCGCTCCATCCTTGAGCCGGCCGGGGCGCTGGGCGTGGCCGGCCTCAAGGCCTGGGCGGCGCGCGAGAAGGCGAAGAACAAGCACCTGGTGGCCATCGCCTCCGGCGCCAACATGAACTTCGACCGCCTGCGCTTCGTCGCCGAGCGGGCCGAGCTGGGCGAGAAGCGCGAGGCCGTCCTGGCGGTGGCCATCCCCGAGAAGCCGGGCAGCTTCAAGACCTTCTGCTCCCTGATCGGCGGCCGCGTCATCACCGAGTTCAACTACCGCTACGCCGACCCCAGGGTGGCGCACGTCTTTGTCGGCCTGCAGGTGCACGACCGCGCCGAGGTGGCCAGGCTGGTGGCGGCGCTGAACAAGCACGAGCTGCCGGTGCTCGACCTCACCGACAACGAGATGGCCAAGCTGCACATCCGCCACATGGTGGGCGGCCGCGCGCCGCAGGTGAAGGACGAGGTGATCTACCGCTTCGAGTTCCCGGAACGACCGGGCGCCCTGATGCGCTTCCTCAACAGCATGAGCCACGACTGGAACATCAGCCTGTTCCACTACCGCAACCACGGCGCCGACTACGGCCGCGTGCTGTGCGGCGTGCAGGTGCCAGC
>JAQVJE010000120.1:4998-6532 GCA_028695325.1 Gallionellaceae bacterium | reverse complement strand
GCGGGGCCGACAAGAACGGACGCTGTCGGGCAGCTCGAATAACCCGTGCTTTTCAGTTGACACAATCCTCATGTGAGGGGCAGGACCGAATCATCTTCTCCAACCAGACCGGATCAACCCGGCTCCGCGACCGGGGCGGACTGCTCTGGCGCCACGCCATTGTCGCCCGCCGGCGAAGTGGCAGGAGCCGCCTTGCGGGCGACGCCGAGGCCGAGCCTGACCGCCACCTCGCGGCCGTCGCCGGCGACCTGCTCGACCGCCTTCACGCTCAGCCGCTCGGGCGGCACGCCGGCCGCCAGGAGTTCCTGGCGGATCGCCGCTCCACGCGCCTCGGCGATGGCGGCGAGTTCACCGTCGGCCACCGGCTCCCTGTCGACCAGGCCCTGGTAGAGCACGCCATGGAGGTCGGCGCCCTGCAGGCGGGCGGACTCCTCCGCCGTGAGAGGCTCCGGCTTGCCCTTGACCAGGCCGGACAGGCGGGCCATCAGCTTGCCGGCGGTGCCGCTGGGCGGCGGCGCCGGGTTGGCCTGGGCGTGCCGGGCCTTCAGGCTGCGCAGTGCGTCGCGGCCGATGCGCTCGCCATAGAGCCGCTCCAGTGCCTCCTGCACCTCGGCGTCGGCGGTGGATACCGGCCCCGGGTCCTCGCCGGCGGCCAGCTTGCGCCCGGCCGCTGTGGCCACGGCGCGGCGCACGCGGGCCTCCTTGACCGCCAGGCGGTCGGCCAGCGGGCTCCAGGCCGGGGTGGCGGTGAGGGACAGGTTGGGCCGCTTGGCCAGGGCCTGGGCGAGCTGCCTGAGCTTGTCCCGCTCGGGCGGCAGCAGGCCGGCCTCGCCGGCATCGAAGGCGATGTATTCCAGCTTCTCGCCGCCACCGCCGAACAGGTTGCCGAGGGCGCGGAAGGGCGCCGTGACGATCTTGGTGATGACGTTGACGATCGCCTTCCAGACGATGGCGCCGTAGCTGAACTGGGGATCGTCCAGGCTGCCGGACACCGGCAGGCCGAGGTCGATGACGCCGTCGCCGTCCTGCAGGATGGCGATGGCGAGGTCGAGGGGCAGGTTCTTCGCCGTCGGGCTCTCCACCCGTTCGCCCAGGGTCAGCTTGTCCATGACGATCTTGTTGTCGCCCTCCAGCTGGCGCGCCTTGATCTTGTACTCCAGGTCGAGGGACAGCTTGCCGGACTCGATGCGGCGGCCGGCGAAGGTGGCGCTGTAGGGGGTCAGGCGGTTCATCTCGACGTTGCGGAACACCACCTTGATGTCGGTGTAGCCGGTGGGGTCGGCGAGGTCGATCTGGCCCACCGCGCGGGCCAGTCCGTAGTCGTCCACCTGGCCGTCCAGCTCCAGCTGGGCCGGCCGCCCCTTGGCCAGGTCGATGCCGTTGACCGTGCCCTTGAGGGAATGGATGCGGGTGCCGAAGGGCAGCGCCAGCGACTCGTCGGCAAAGTCCATCTCGTTGGCGTTCACCGTCACCCGTTCGATGCTGACGCGCAGGTCCGGCTCCGGCGCTGCCGCCTTGGCGGTGGCCGGCATGG
>JAQVJE010000120.1:0-4898 GCA_028695325.1 Gallionellaceae bacterium | reverse complement strand
TTCACCGCCTCCGGCGAGGCCGCCAGCGCAGCGGTCGACAGGCGACGCCAGGCCAGCAGGCGGTTGCCGGTCTCGGCTTCGTTGACCAGCAGGTCGCTGACGCTGAAGCCGCCACGGTAGGCGATGCGGCGGCCGACCTGCAGGCGGCCCCGGCTGGCCGCCACCCCGGACACCAGGGTGACCCTGGCGGCCTCGCCGATGTAGGGCTGCGCCGGGGTCAGCCGGAGGCCGGCGAGGTCGACGCGGGCGTCCAGGGAGCCGCTGCCCGGCACCAGCTTGCCCTGCACCCGCAGGCTGCCGCCCTGGCGCACGCGCAGGGACAGTGCCACCGGCACCGCGGCCTTGAGGTCCTGGCTCAGGCCGTTGACGCTGGCAGCGATGGCGTCGAGGTCGAGGACGGCGGCCGGCTTGACCGTGGCGTCGCGCAGGGCGACCTGGAAACCGGCCAGCTCGGCGCTGCCGAGGCGCCAGGTCCAGGCAGGGCCGGCGGCGGCCGCTGCCGCCTGGCGCGGCGCGGCGCGGGTGGCCGGCGCCAGGGCATCGACGAGGGCGATGCGGCCGGCGGCCGAACGCTCCGCGGCCAGGCGGCCGCCCTGCACGGCCAGGCGTTCGGCCTCGGCATGGCGCTCGGCCAGGCTGGCCGCGATGCCCTCCAGGGCGACGCCGTCGAGGCTGGCCAGGGGCTTGCCGGCGGCCGCGGCGGCGACCCGCTGCAGCTCCACCCTGCCCTCGGACAGCCTGGCCTGAAGCGGGCCGGTGCCCGCCTGGACTGCCGCCTTGAAGCCCACCTTCAGGTTGCCGATGTCGATGGCCAGGGGCTTGGCGAAGCCCTGGTCGAGGACATGGATGGCGACGCCATCGAGGCCGAAGCGGGCCAGTTCGACACTCCAGGGCAGCGGCCGTTGACCGTCATTCCCGGCCACTTCGACCTTGCCGCTCCCGCCCGGCCAGCCGGCATCGGCGCCGGGCCCCTGCCCCTCCGGCGGTGGCGAGGCCGCGGCGTCGTCGGCGGCAGCGGCGACCAGCCAGTCCTGCACGTCCAGGCTGCCGTCCACACGGCGCACCAGGTTCACCCGGCCGCCCGCCAGGTCGATCGCCGCCAGGTCGAGGCGGCGCTGGTCGAGGTCGAAGCGGCCGCCACTGACGGCGAGCCGGTCCACGGCCAGAGCCGGCTCGTCGGCCTGGGCGCCGCGCAGGCGCAGGCCCTCGACGCTGGCGCCGATCTGGTCGAGATTCAGGCTCAGGTGCTTGTTGTCGTAGCCGAGCCGGTATCGCGTGCTGACGCCGGCCGTGCCCACGGGCGCGGCGATGGCCAGGCGGCCCTGCAGGTAGGGCGCCAGCTGGGCGAGTTGGACGCCCTCCAGGGCAAAGGCGCCGGTGACCGCGACCGCCGGCTTCAGGACGGCCTCGCCGTGCCAGCGCAGGCGGCCGCCCAGGGCGGTACGGGCGGCGACCTGGTAGGCGCCCTTGTCGTCGGGCAGAGTGGAGATGTCGTCCAGGGTCAGGTCGAGGGGCCGGAAACCGGTCTCGAACGCCGGCGCCACGGTGCGGTCGACGAAGTCGACGCGGCCGTCCCTGAGTTCGAAGCGGCGCACCAGCAGGCGCGGCAACCCCTGCTCCGGCTCTTCCTCTCCGTTCTTGAAGGCGTCGATGAAGGCACTCCAGTTCAGGCGGCCGCCGGGCAGCAGGACCAGGCGCCCATGCAGGCCGGCGAGGCGGATGTGATCGAAGGTCCAGGCGAGGCGCAGCAGGCTGCTGGCCTCGAAGTCGACGTAGAGTTCCTTGAAGCCGGCCAGCGGCTGGCCGTCCGGCTCGGCCAGGCGGAGGTCGCGCACGCTCAGCTCGAGGGTGAATGGATTGAAGCGCGGCCGCTCCAGGGTGAGGTGGTGGGCGGTCTTGCCGGCGACATACCTGGCGGCGCCCCACTGCAGCAGCGGGCCGAGGGCGAGCCAGGCGAACAGCAGCCAGGCGGCGGCGAGGCCCAGGGCGACGATGACCGGCGTCTTGAGCAGAAACGTGCGCAGGCGTGCAAGCATGGAGCTTCTCCCTTCGTTCAGCCGTGATTGCCCGCTACCCGGGGCCGGCCCTCCAGCTCTCATGTTAGGCAGCCTTGCCCGGCCTGTCGCGCGCTCAGGCCGTAGTGGCGAAGAACAGGTAGGCGGCCGCCACCGCCGCCGCGAAGCCGGCCAGGTCGGCCACCAGGCCGCCGGCGACGGCGTGGCGCACCCGCTTGACGCCGACGGCGCCGAAATAGACGGCCAGCACGTAGAAGGTGGTCTCGGTGCTGCCCTGCACGACGCTGGCCAGGCGGCCGGCGAAGGAATCAGCACCGTGCATCTGCATGGTCTCAATCATCATGGCGCGGGCACCGCTGCCGGACAGCGGCTTCATCAGCATGGTGGGCAGGGCATCGACCCAGCGGGCGTCGTAGCTCAGCCCGGCGACCAGGCCGCGCACGCCATCCACCGCGAGGTCGAGCGCCCCGCTGGCGCGCATGAGGCCGATGGCCACCAGCATGGCGACCAGGTAGGGGATGATGGTGACGGCGGTCTGGAAGCCCTCCTTGGCGCCGTCGATGAAGGCCTCGTAGGCATTCACCCGCTTCACCAGGGCGCCGACCAGGAAGGCGGCGATGAGGCCGAGGAGGACGAAGTTGCTCAGCAGGGCCGACTGCGGCGCCATGCGCTCGGCCGGGAGCTGCGCGAAGTAGAGGGCGAGGCCGCCGATCGCCGCCGTGATGCCGGCGATCCAGGCCAGGACGACGCGGTCCAGGCGGATGCGCTGGCGGGCGGCGACGAAGGCGAAGCCGGCCAGGGTGGAGCAGTAGGTGGCCATCAGGATGGGGATGAATACGTCGGTCGGATCGATGGCGCCCAGTTGCGCCCGGTAGGTGAAGATGGTCACCGGCAGCAGGGTGATGGACGAGGCGTTGATGACCAGGAACAGGATCTGGGCGTCGCTGGCCGTCTCCTTGTCCGGGTTGAGCTCGTGCAGTTCCTTCATGGCCTTGATGCCCATGGGGGTGGCGGCGTTGTCGAGGCCGAGCAGGTTGGCCGCCATGTTCATGGTGATCGAGCCCAGGGCCGGATGGCCGCGTGGCACCGCGGGGAACAGGCGGGCGAACAGCGGGGCGAGCAGCCGCGCCAGGCGGTCGAGGAAGCCGGCCCGCTCACCGATCTTGAGCACGCCCAGCCACAGGCACATCACGCCGGTGAGGCCGAGGGCGATCTCGAAGGCGGTCCGGGCGTTGTCGAAGCCGGCCTTCATGAGCAGGGCGAAGATGTCGTTGCGGCCATAGGCCAGGAACTGCACCAGGGCAGCGGCGATGGCGGTGAGCAGGAAGCCGATCCAGATGGCGTTGAGCATGACCGGATTCTAGCCTGCCGCCGCGCCGTTCAGGCGGCGGCCGGGACGCGACTACAGGGGGTTGCCGTTCTCGTCGACGCCGCCGACCTCCTCGACCACCTGCTGGCAGAGGTGGCGGGTCCGGCGGCCTTCCTGCAGGTAGGGGGCGGACACCTCGGCGGCCTTGGCCTGGCAGGCCGCCATGTCGTCCAGGTGGTCGACATGGACGATACTGTCCCCGCCGTTTGCAGACAGCAGCCAGACGAGCAGGGCGACGGATTTCATGCCCGGAATATTACCACGTACTAATGGTTCGGCGGACCGACCTTACAGGCTGCCGAGCCAGAACAGGCCGAGCAGGCCGAGCCAGAGCAGCACCGTGCGGTTGACCAGGCTGGCGACTGCGGCAACGTATTCCGGCCCGGGCGCTTCCGGGCCTAGGCCCAGCGCGCCCAGGCCGGCCGCGACCGCCGCCTCCCGCTCGTCGAGGTCGTCGGCGCGCCAGGCCAGCATGGCCTCCTCGAAATTGCCGACGACGGCGAAGCCGAACACCAGGAGGCGGACCGGCACCCAGTCGAGCACCGGGATGACCTGGGCGACGGCGGCGTGGAAGTCGTCGTCGCCGCGCCAACGTCCGGCCAGCAGGTGGCTGAGGGCATAGGCGACGGCGCCGAAGGGGCCCAGCAGCAGGAACCAGAACAACACGCCGAACAGGCGCGCCGCCAGCCTGAGCAGGTGCTCCATGGCTGGTCTCACCAGGCCGTCCGGGCCGGCACCGGGCGGCGGCTCGACGCCGAGGGCGCCCAGCTGGCCTGCCGCCCTGGCCTGGTCGCCGGCCGCCAGGGCGGCCGCCAGCGCGCGCGCGCGGTCGACCAGCTGGCGCAGGCCCAGGCAGCGGTACAGCACTGCCGCCGACCAGGCCAGGCCGAGCGGCCAGGCCAGGGCGGCCAGCCAGTGGCCGAGCAGGCCGGCCGCCAGGGCCGGCAGCAGGGCCGCCAACCCCCATGCCAACAGGCCGTGCTCGCGGCTGCCGGCGTTGACGCGCTCGTGCAGCCAGTCGGCGTAGCGGTCGAACAGGCGTTCCAGCTGGCAGGGCCGCAAGAGCGGCGCCACCTGGTCCCAGGCCAGCGCCAGCAGGGTGGCCCAGAAGCTCACTCCGGCATCTCCACCGTCAGGACCCCCATGGTGAACGGCCCGCCGGCGGCCTCGTAGATCTCCACCGTGGGCATGCTGATGCCCTTGCCCTGTGTCTGCACGTAGCGGTCCAGGGCCTGGTAGGCCCGGCTGGGCGCCAGCAGCACGGCGGCCCGCACCCGGGTCAGGGTGACCGGGCGGGCCGCCAGGGTGTCGACCTGCAGAGGCTCCGGCACCCGGCTGCCCGCCGCCACCAGGTAGCCGACGCGGGCGCGACGCTCCGCCACCGGCACCACGTCCGGATTGGAGTAGAGCACGGTGATGCCGTGGCCGGCCGGGATGCTGGCCACGGCCAGCGCCTTGGCCACCTTGGCCTGCAGGTCGGGCAGCTTGGCGTAGTCGCCGGTGTGTTCGAGATA
>JAQVJE010000119.1 GCA_028695325.1 Gallionellaceae bacterium | reverse complement strand
TCAAAGGCGTGCTCAGCGACCTCAAGGGCATCGGCGCCCATACCGTGCTGGATGCCCGCCGCGAGGGCCTCATGGGCAAGACGGAATGGCGACGCCTCACCGCCAACTACGAGCGCTTCCGCCGCGACGGCCGCCTGCCGGCCACCTACGAGGTGATCTATGGCCACGCCTGGGTGGGCGACAAGTCCAGACTGGAGGACGGTCGCAAGGTGATCCAGCTCAAGATCGCCGGCAAGCGGGGCGGCCTGTGAACGGCAATCCTCACACCGCCCCCCTCGCCCCGCACGGCATCTTCGTCACCGGCACCGACACCGATGCCGGCAAGACCCTGGTCGCCGCCGCCCTGCTCCATGCCATGCGCGACATCGGACTCAGCGCGGTAGGCATGAAGCCGGTCGCCGCCGGTGCCGAGCGGGTCGACGGCACCTGGGTCAACGGGGATGTCGCCGAACTGGTCCGCGCCAGCGGTGTGGCAGCCGCGGCGGAACTCGTCAATCCCTACCTGTTCCGCGATGCCCTCGCGCCCCACATCGCCGCCCGACGCAAGGGCGTGCGCATCGAGATTCCGCGCATCGTCGAGGCCTGCGAACGCCTGGCCGCACTGGCCGACTGGGTGGTGGTGGAGGGGGCCGGCGGCTTCCGGGTGCCGCTCGACGAGCGCCGCGATGGCGCCGACCTGGCCGTCGCCCTCGGCCTGCCGGTGCTCCTGGTGGTCGGCATGCGCCTGGGCTGCCTCAACCACGCCCTGCTCAGCGCCGAGGCAATCGAGCGGCGCGGCCTCCGCCTGGCCGGCTGGGTGGCCAACAGGGTCGACCCCGACATGGCCGCCTTCGAGGAAAACCAGGCCAGCCTGGCGGAGCGCCTGCCGGCGCCCTGCCTGGCGGTCATCCCCTGGCTGGACGACCCGCGGCCGGAGCGGGCCGCCCGTCTGTTGTCGCCGCGCAACCTAAAACGCTGGCTGGATAACCTTCATTAGAAAGGGTTTTTCAACCTCTATGCAAAACGCTCAGTCCCGATATAATTCGGACAAAAAACTCCTTAAGGAATTGAAATGGTACTGTCTCGAACCAGCCAGTACGCCATCCAGGCACTGATCTACATCGCCACCCAGCCACCGGGAGAACCGGTGCTCAACCGCGACATCGCCGATCGCCTGAACGTGCCGGCTGCCTATCTGGCCAAGATATTGCAGAGCCTCTGCAAGCACGGCCTGCTCGACTCTTTCCGCGGCCGCCTGGGCGGCTTCTGCCTGCGCGAGGGCATGCAGCGCACCTCGCTCATGCAGGTGCTCCTGCTCACCGAGGGGCCGGACTTCACCAAGAGTTGCATACTGGGTCTCAAGGAATGCACCGACGAGACCGCCTGCCCGATGCACTTCAAGTGGAAGCCGGTGAAGAACAAGATCATCGCCATGATGAACGACATGCACCTGGAGGACCTCGCCAAGGCGGTGCAGACCGGCAAGTACCGACTGGCCGACCTGCCGGCCGCCGCCCTGCCGGCCGCATGAGGGCACTGCTGCTGGGACTGGCGCTACTGGTCCAGCTGGCCGGCTGTGCGCCCGCCCCGCGGGCCGACTTCAAGGGCACCGACATCACCGGCGCCGACTTCGGCCGCCAGCTGGCGCTGGCCGACCACAACGGCGTCCGGCGCAGCCTGGCCGACTTCAAGGGCAAGCTGGTGGTGCTGTTCTTTGGCTACACCCAGTGCCCGGACGTCTGCCCGACCACCCTGTCCGACGTCGCCGCCGCCTTCAAGCTGCTGCCGGCCGACGCCGCGACACAGGTGCAGGTGCTGTTCGTCAGCGTCGATCCCGAGCGCGACACCCCGGAACTGCTGGGCCAGTACGTACCCTACTTCCACCCCTCATTCCTGGGCCTCACCGGCACGCCGGAGGAAGTCGCCGCGGCGGCACAGGAATTCAAGATCCATTACCGCAAGCACGTCGAGCCGGGCGCGACCGACTACCTGATCGACCATACCGCCGGCAGTTACGTGCTCGACCGCGAGGGCCGCCTGCGCCTGTTCCAGCCCTACGCGCAGCCACCGGCAGACATCGCCCACGACCTCGCCATCCTGCTCGCCGAATAGGCAGCCGGGCTGCGGCCGCCTTGCGACCCGTTTGACTTTAGTCATATACTCCCGCGTCTTTTTTTATTGTCGGCCCGACCCGTAGCGAAGTCCCGCGCGCCGGTTCGGAAACAGGCAAGCCTCAGGAGGAGTCATGGCTGCAAGTAATCCCGCGGCAGCGGAGCAGTACGATTACGAATACATAAAGAAGTTCACCGTCATGGCCATCGTATGGGCCGTGGTGGGCATGGCCGTGGGGGTCTACATTGCCTCCGAACTGGCCTGGCCGTTTCTCAACTTCGACATTCCCTACATCACCTTCGGCCGCTTCCGTCCCGTGCACACCGGCGCGGTGATCTTCGGCTTCGGCGGCTCCGCCCTGTTCGCCACTTCCTACTACGTCGTCCAGCGTACCTGCCAGGCGCGCCTGTGGGGCGGCGGCCTGATCCCGTTCACCTTCTGGGGCTGGCAGGCGATCATCGTCCTGGCCGCGCTGTCCTACGTCACCGGCTACAGCCAGGGCCGCGAATACGCCGAGATGGAATGGCCGATCGATCTGCTGATCGAGGTCGTCTGGGTCGCCTACCTGGCCATCTTCGTCGGCACCCTGATGAAGCGCAAGCAACCGCACATCTACGTCGCCAACTGGTTCTACGTGTCCTTCATCCTGGCCACCGCCCTGCTGCATACCTTCAACAACATCGCGGTGCCGGTCGGCCTCTTCACCCTCAAGTCCTACAGCCTGTTCTCCGGCGCCCAGGACGCCATGACCCAGTGGTGGTACGGCCACAACGCGGTGGGCTTCTTCCTCACCGCCGCCTTCCTCGGCATGATGTACTACTTCGTGCCCAAGCACGCCGGCCGCCCGGTCTACTCCTACCGGCTGTCCATCGTGCACTTCTGGGCCCTGTCCTTCATGTACATGTGGGTAGGCACTCACCACCTGCACTGGACCGCCCTGCCCGACTGGGCCTCCACCCTCGGCGCCACCTTCTCCATCATGCTCCTGCTGCCCTCCTGGGGTGGCATGATCAACGGCATCATGACCCTGTCCGGCGCCTGGGACAAACTGCGCACCGACTACGTGATGCGCTTCATGATCGTTGCCCTGTCGTTCTACGGCATGTCCACCTTCGAGGGCCCGCTGATGTCCCTGAAGGACGTCAACGCCCTCTCCCACTACACCGACTGGACCGTCGGCCACGTGCACTCCGGCGCCCTCGGCTGGGTGGCCATGATCTCCTTCGGCTCCCTCTACCACATGCTGCCGCGCCTCTGGAACACCCGGCTGTACAGCGAGAAGCTGGTCGGCGTGCACTTCTGGCTGGCCACCGTCGGCGTGCTGCTCTACATCGTCGCCATGTGGATATCCGGCATCTCGCAGGGCCTGATGTGGCGGGCCTTCGACGACTTCGGCAACCTGCAATACTCGTTCGTCGAATCGGTCGAGGCCATGCATCCGTTCTACGCCATGCGCGCCATCGGCGGCATGTTCTTCCTCTCTGGCATGTGCGTCATGGCCTACAACGCCTACATGACCATCCGCCAGGGCGCCCGTGAGGCCGGCGTGGCCGGCCGCACCGCCCCCGCCGCCGCCTGACCGAGGAAGACGAGATGAAATTCACCCACGAAATACTGGAAACCAACGCCGGCATCCTGCTGATCGCCACCATGGTCGCCATCAGCGTCGGCGGCCTGGTCGAGATCGCCCCCCTGTTCCTGATCGACGACACCGTCGAGAAGGTCGACGGCGTCCGCCCCTACACACCGCTGGAATCGCGCGGCCGCGACATCTACATCCGCGAAGGCTGCTACACCTGCCACTCGCAAATGATCCGACCCTTCCGCGATGAGCAGCTGCGCTACGGCCACTACTCCCTGGCCGCCGAGTCCAAGTACGACCATCCGTTCCAGTGGGGCTCCAAGCGCACCGGCCCCGACCTCGCACGGGTCGGCGGCAAGTATTCCAACGAGTGGCACGTGCAGCACCTGATCCAGCCCAAGTCGGTGGTGCCCGAGTCGGTGATGCCCAACTACCCCTGGCTGATGTCCCCGCTCGACTACTCCGACGTCGCCGCCCGCCTGCGCGCCCTGCGCACCACCGGCGTGCCCTACTCCAACTCTACGGCCGAATATGAGGCCAACGTCAAGGAGTTCGGCACCGAGGTGGCCGAGACCCTACGCATCGACCGCGCGCAGGCGAACCTGGTGGCGCAGGCCCAGGCCGGCAACTACGACGGCGACCGCACCAGCGTGACCGAGATGGACGCCCTGGTGGCCTACCTTCAGGTGCTCGGCACCATGGTGGACTTCAGCAAGGTCAAGCCCGAAGACCTGGTGAAGTACCGCTGATGCTACTGGAATGGCTGGCCCGACCGGAGAACGCCAAGTCCCTCGGGCTGCTCATCTTCTTCGTCACCTTCTGCCTCATCGTGCTGTGGGTATACGCCGGCGGCAAGAAGCGCGCTGAACGAATGGAAGAGCACAAGAACATTCCGTTTCTAGACGACGACCTGGATCAAGAAACGAAGGACAAGTCCAATGGCTGACAACATGCACAAACAAGGCCCCCAGACCACCGGCCACGTCTGGGACGACACCCTGCAGGAATACAACAACCCGCTGCCCTCCTGGTGGGTCTGGGGCTTCTACGGCACCCTCCTGTTCGCCATCGCCTACTGGCTGGTCTACCCGTCCTGGCCCATCGGCAAGAGCTTCCTGACCGGCGTGTTCGGCAACATCGAATACGTCAACGCCGCCGGCGAGACCGAGTCCTGGCACTGGAACACCCGCGCCAAGCTGCTCAAGGAAACCCAGGAAGCGGCCGCGCAGCAGAAACCCTTCTACGACAAGCTGGCCGCCACGCCTTTCGACCAGATCGGCAAGGACCCCGACCTGTCCAGCTTCGTGACCTCGGCCGGCAAGCCGCTGTTCGCCGACAACTGCGCCGCCTGCCACCAGTCCGGCGGCAGCGGCAAGGTCGGCTCCTACCCCAGCCTGGCCGACGACGACTGGCTCTACGGCGGCAGCCACGAGAAGATCCAGGAGACCGTCACCAAGGGCCGGCGCGGCTACATGCCACCCTTCGGCGAGGCGCTCGCCCCGGCCCAGGTCACCGCCCTGGCCAGCTACGTCCTCGCCCTGTCCGGCGAAAAGGCCGACCCGGCCAAGGCCGCCGAGGGCAAGGAACTCTTCCACTCCCACGCCGCCGCCTGCTTCTACTGCCACGGCGACGAAGCGAAGGGACGCCAGGACATCGGCTCCGCCAACCTGACCGACAAGGTCTGGCTGTGGGCCGACGTGCCGGGTGCCGGCGACGACGCCGGCCGCCTGGCGGCGGTCGAGAAAGTGATCGCAGGCGGCCTCGCCAAGGGCGTCATGCCGGCCTGGGAAGGGCGCCTCAGCCCCGAGCAGATCAAGCTGCTGACCGTCTACGTCCATGAACTGGGCGGTGGCAAGTAAGCCGGATCATCCGTAGCATCAACGCGAAGCCCCGGCCCGCCGGGGCTTTTACATTGCAGCAGGGCAGTCATCGTGGATAACCAGAACCCAGGCCAGGAACTCTACTTCAAGCGCGCGCCGGTGATGGCACGCTCGATCAAGGGCACCTTCCGCAACTTCAAGAACGCCGTCCTGCTGGTCGGCTTCGCGGTCTATTTCCTGCTGCCCTGGCTGCCCTGGGACCGCCCCGGCGCCCCGTCCCAGTCCGTGCTGTTCGACATCCCGGGCCGCCGCTACATGATCTTCGACCTCACGGTCTATCCGCAGGACGTGTTCTGGCTGTCCATCCTGCTGTTCATCGCGGCCGCCGTGCTGTTCTTCATCACCGCCCTGGCCGGGCGCGCCTTCTGCGGCTACTTCTGCTTCCAGACCCTGTGGACCGACGCCTTCATGTGGCTGGAACACTGGATCCAGGGCGAGCGGCCGGCCCGCCTGCGCCTCTACCGCCTGCCCTGGAGCAACCGGGAGAAGCTCATCAAGGTCGGCGCCACCAAGCTGGCCTTCATCCTGCTGTCGTTCTGGACCGCCCTGACCTTCGTGTTCTACTTCGGCCACGCCCCCACCCTGCTGGCCGACTTCTTCGCCGGCCAGGCCCCGGCCGCCGCCTACATCACGACGCTCGCCCTGACCGCCTCGACCTACCTGGCCGCCAGCACCCTGCGCGAGCACGTATGTACCTTCATCTGCCCGTACGGCCGCTTCCAGAGCGCCATGTACGACGCCGAGACTCTCACCGTGCACTACGACCGCGCCCGTGGCGAGCGCGAGCAGGGCCGCGCCGCCGCCCGCGCCGGCCTGCGCGCCTACGACGACCGCCGCTACGCCGGCTACGGCGACTGCATCGACTGCGGCCTGTGCGTGCAGGTCTGCCCGGTCGGCATCGACATCCGCGACGGCCTGCAATACAAGTGCATCTCCTGCGGCCTCTGCGTCGACGCCTGCAACACCATCATGGACAAGATGGGCTACCCGCGCGG
>JAQVJE010000118.1 GCA_028695325.1 Gallionellaceae bacterium | reverse complement strand
TGGTGATCACCGCCTTCGCGGACAAGTCCTTCACCTTCATCATGAAGACGCCGCCGGCGACGATCCTGATCAAGAAGGCCGTCGGCATCCAGAAGGGCAGCGCCAAGCCGCATACCGACAAGGTGGGCACGATTACCCGCGCCCAGTTGGAAGAGATCGCCAAGACCAAGCAGCCGGACCTGACCGCCGCCGACATGGACGCCGCCGTGCGCACCATCGCCGGCAGCGCGCGCAGCATGGGTCTCAACGTGGAGGGTGTCTGACATGGCCAAGGTTTCCAAGCGTCTCAAGGCCCTGAAGGCCAACGTTGACCGCAACAAGGCGTATGCCATCGACGAGGCACTGGGTCTCGTCAAGTCTGCCGCAACCGCCAAGTTCGACGAATCCATTGACGTCGCCGTCAACCTCGGCGTCGATCCCCGCAAGTCCGACCAGGTCGTGCGCGGTTCCGTGGTGCTGCCGCGCGGCACCGGCAAGTCGGTGCGCGTCGCCGTCTTCGCCCAGGGCGCCAACGTCGAGATCGCCAAGAATGCCGGCGCCGACATCGTCGGCTTCGACGACCTGGCCGCCGAGATCAAGGGTGGCAAGATGGACTTCGACGTCGTCATCGCCACCCCCGACGCCATGCGCGTGGTTGGCCAGCTCGGTCAGATCCTCGGCCCCCGTGGCCTGATGCCGAACCCCAAGGTTGGCACCGTGACCCCGAACGTCGCCGAGGCGGTGAAGAACGCCAAGGCCGGCCAGGTCCAGTACCGCACCGACAAGGCCGGCATCGTGCACGCCACCCTGGGCCGTGCCTCCTTCGAGGCCGCTGCGCTGAAGGAAAACCTGGCCGCCATCATCGATGCCCTGAACAAGGCCCGTCCGGCCAGCGCCAAGGGCGTGTATCTGAAGAAGGTCGCCGTGTCTAGCACCATGGGCATTGGTGTCCGCGTCGACCAGGCCAGCCTGGTCCAGTAATTTGGGTGCCCGCCGGCCTCGGTCGGCGGGTTTGTCCAAGACCGTAGACGTCGCAAGGCTTAATTGGGCGCGAGCCCGGTCTACGCAGACGGTGTCGCCCGAAACAGGAATGCCACTCCTGAATCAGGTCGCCGTAGGGTGGTGCGGCAGTCGCCGCACCGTTTGTTGGCTTGATAGGAGGAAAGACCCGTGGGTCTCAATCTTGATGACAAGAAAGCTGTCGTAGCCGAGGTGTCGGCCCAGCTCGCCGACGCCCAGACCATGGTCATGGCCGAATACAGCGGGGTGCAGGTCGCCGACCTCACTGTGCTGCGCGCCAAGGCTCGTCAGTCTGGCGTCTATCTGCGCGTGCTGAAGAACACCCTGGTACGTCGTGCGGTCGCCGGTACCCAGTTCGAGCCCCTGGCCGAACACATGACCGGCCACCTGATCTACAGCGTCTCCACCGATGCGGTGGCGGCTGCCAAGGTGCTGAACGACTTCGCCAAGGGCAACGACAAGCTGGTTCTGAAGGTGGGCTGCTACGGCGGCAAGGTGCTGGACAAGGCCGGCGTGCAGGCCCTGGCGTCCATCCCCAGCCGCGAGGAACTGCTCGCCAAGCTGCTCGGCGTCATGCAGGCGCCGGTATCCGGCTTCGCCGGCGCCCTGGCCGCTCTGGCCAAGCAGCGCGAAGAAGCGGCTGCTGCCTGATTCATTTATCAAACATCTCGATTTTAGGAGTGCATGAAATGGCTGTTAGCAAGGAAGATATCCTGGAAGCCGTTGGCGCCATGAGCGTCATGGAACTGAATGACCTGGTCAAGGCCTTCGAAGAGAAGTTCGGCGTCTCTGCCGCTGCCCTGGCCGTCGCCGGTCCCGCCGCCGGCGCCGCCCCGGCTGCCGAAGAGAAGACCGAGTTCGACGTGGTCCTGACCGCCGCTGGCGCCAACAAGGTCAACGTCATCAAGGTCGTCCGCGCGATCACCGGCCTGGGCCTGAAGGAGGCCAAGGACATGGTCGACGGCGCCCCCAAGACCATCAAGGAAGGCTGTGCCAAGGCCGAGGCCGACGACATCGCCAAGCAACTGACCGAAGCCGGCGCCACCGTCGAGATCAAGTAAATCACGACGTGCCAAGGCGTTGCGCCTGTAGTGTGGCTGGTGGCCTTCGGGCCGCCAGCCTTTACCTATTTCAGGCTTCAGGAATCCGGCCCTGACCGGCCCGATTCCTGAGACCTGAGTCCTGTCACCGACACGGAGCCGACATGAGCTACACATTCGCCGAAAAAAAGCGTATCCGCAAGAGCTTCGCCAAGCGCGAGAGCGTCCTTGAGGTGCCCTACCTGTTGACCACCCAGATCCAGTCCTACATCGAGTTCCTGCAGGAAGACATTCCTGCAGCCGAGCGCAGGGACGTGGGTCTGCAGGCGGCCTTCGGTTCCATTTTCCCGATCACCGCCCACAACGGTGGCGCCCGCCTCGACTTCGTCAGCTACACCCTGGGCACCCCGGTGTTCGACATCGTCGAGTGCCAGCAGCGCGGTCTCACCTACGCCGCCAGTCTGCGCGCCCGAGTGCGCCTGGTCATCCTCGACCGCGAGAGCAGCAAGGAGAAGATCAAGGAAGTGAAGGAACAGGAGGTCTACATGGGCGAGATGCCGCTCATGACCCCGAACGGTTCCTTCATCATCAACGGCACGGAGCGAGTCATCGTCTCCCAGCTGCACCGCTCGCCTGGCGTGTTTTTCGAGCACGACCGCGGCAAGACCCACTCCTCCGGCAAGCTGCTGTTCTCGGCCCGCATCATCCCCTATCGCGGTTCCTGGCTCGACTTCGAGTTCGATCCCAAGGACTTCGTCTACTTCCGGATCGACCGCCGCCGCAAGATGCCGGTCACCATCCTGCTGAAGTCGCTCGGCTACAGCGCCGAGCAGATCCTGGCCGAGTTCTTCGAGTTCGAGACCTTCCACGTCGGCAAGAAGGGTATCGAGTACGAGATCAAGCCCGAGCGCCTGAAGGGTGAGATGGCGCGTTTCGATATCGTAGACAAGGACGGCACGGTCATCGTCGCCAAGGACAAGCGCATCACCGCCCGCCACATACGCGACATCGAGGCCGCCGGCATCAAGAGGCTGATGGTCGATCCCGACTTCATGCTCGGCCGCACCATTGCCGCCAACGTGGTCGACAAGGAGACCGGCGAGGTCGTCGCCCGTGCCAATGACGAGATCACCGAGGCCCTGCTCGACAAGCTGGTCGAGGCCAAGGTGGCAAGGTTCGAGACCCTGTACATCAACGAGCTCGGCCATGGCGGCTTCGTGTCGCAGACCCTGCGCACCGACGAGACGGTCGACCAGTGGACCGCCCGCGTCGCCATCTACCGCATGATGCGCCCCGGCGAGCCGCCTACCGAGGATGCCGTCGAGGCCCTGTTCCAGCGTCTGTTCTTCTCGTCCGACACCTATGACCTCTCCAAGGTCGGCCGCATGAAGTTCAACCGCCGCATCGGTCGCGACGAGTTGGTCGGCTCCGGCACCCTGTCCACCGAGGACATTGTCGCCGTGATCAAGATCCTGGTCGAGCTCAGGAATGGCCGCGGCGAGGTCGACGATATCGACCACCTGGGCAACCGGCGCGTGCGCTCGGTTGGCGAACTGGCCGAGAACCAGTTCCGCGCCGGCCTGGTGCGCGTCGAGCGCGCGGTTAAGGAGCGCCTCAACCAGGCCGAGAGCGACAACCTGATGCCACATGATCTGATCAACGCCAAGCCCATCTCGGCCGCGATCAAGGAGTTCTTCGGTTCCAGCCAGTTGTCGCAGTTCATGGACCAGACCAACCCGCTGTCCGAGATCACTCACAAGCGGCGCATCTCGGCCCTCGGTCCTGGCGGCCTGACCCGCGAGCGGGCCGGCTTCGAGGTGCGCGACGTGCACCCGACCCACTACGGCCGGGTCTGCCCGATCGAGACCCCGGAAGGTCCGAACATCGGCCTGATCAACTCCCTGGCCCTGTACGCCCAGACCAACGAGTACGGCTTCATCGAGACGCCGTATCGAAAAGTCGTGGACGGCAAGGTGAGCGACCAGATCGATTACCTGTCCGCCATCGAGGAAGGCAAGTACGTCATCGCCCAGGCCAACGCCGCCCTCGACGCCAAGGGCCGCTTCGTCGACGAGCTGGTCTCAGCCCGCCACCACAACGAATTCGCCCTGTCGACGCCGGACAAGATCCAGTACATGGACATTGCGCCGAGCCAGATCGTCTCCGTGGCGGCTTCGCTGATCCCCTTCCTGGAACACGACGACGCCAACCGCGCCCTGATGGGTTCCAACATGCAGCGCCAGGCCGTGCCCTGCCTGCGTCCGGACAAGCCGCTGGTGGGCACCGGCATCGAGCGCACCGCGGCGGTCGATTCCGGTACCGTGGTCAAGGCCCTGCGCGGCGGCGTGGTCGACTATGTCGATGCCACCCGCGTGGTGGTGCGTGTCAACGACGACGAGGCGGTGGCCGGCCAGGTCGGCGTCGATATCTATTCGCTGACCAAGTACCAGCGTTCCAACCAGAACACCAACATCAACCAGCGCCCTCTGGTGCGGCGTGGCGACCAGATCGCCCGCGGTGACGTCATCGCCGACGGCGCCTCCACCGACAAGGGCGAACTGGCCCTGGGCCAGAACATGCTGGTCGCCTTCATGCCCTGGAACGGCTACAACTTCGAGGACTCCATCCTCATCTCCGAACGCGTCGTCGCCGAGGACCGCTACACCTCGATCCACATCGAGGAGCTCAGCGTGGTCGCCCGCGACACCAAGCTGGGCCCGGAAGAAATCACCAAGGACATCTCCAACCTCTCGCCGCAGCAGCTCGGCCGCCTCGACGAGGCCGGCATCGTGCACATCGGCGCCGAGGTGGAGGCGGGCGACGTCCTGGTCGGCAAGGTCACGCCCAAGGGCGAGACCCAACTCACCCCGGAGGAGAAGCTCCTGCGCGCCATCTTCGGCGAGAAGGCCTCCGACGTGAAGGACACCTCCCTGCGCGTGCCCACCGGCATGAGCGGTACCGTCATCGACGTCCAGGTATTTACCCGCGAGGGCATCGAACGCGACTCGCGCGCGAACCAGATCATCGACGACATGCTGAAGAAGTACCAGAAGGACCTGGCCGACCAGATGCGCATCGTCGAGCACGACGCCTTCGAGCGGATGAAGCGCTTCCTGGTCGGCAAGACTGCCAAGGGCGGCCCCAAGAAGCTGGCCAAGGGTGCCGTGATCAACGAGGCCTACCTGGACGAAGTCAGCCCCTACGACTGGTTCGACATCCGCGTCGCCGACGAGGACGTCAGCCGCCAGATGGAAGGCATCAAGGATGGCCTCGACAAGCAGCGCGAGGAATTCGCCGCCATGCTGGAGAACAAGAAGCGCAAGCTGACCTCCGGCGACGAACTGCCGCCGGGCGTGATTAAGATGGTCAAGGTCTACTTGGCCGTCAAGCGCCGCCTGCAACCCGGTGACAAGATGGCCGGCCGCCACGGCAACAAGGGCGTCATCTCCAAGATCGTTCCGGTGGAGGACATGCCCTTCATGGCCGACGGCACCCCAGTCGACATCGTGCTGAATCCGCTCGGCGTGCCGTCGCGGATGAACGTCGGCCAGATCCTCGAGGTCCACCTCGGCTGGGCCGCCAGGGGTATCGGCCGCCGCATCGGTCAGATGCTCGACCAGCAGGTCAAGGCGGCCGAGATGCGCAAGCTGCTCGACAAGGTCTACAACACCTCCGGCAAGAAGGAGGACCTCAAGTCCTTCAACGACGGCGAGATCATGGAGATGGCCGAAAACCTGCGCGGCGGCGTGCCTTTCGCCACCCCGGTGTTCGACGGCGCCAAGGAAGAGGAGATCAAGGGCATGCTCGATCTCGCCTTCCCGGACGACGACCCCAACACCGCCCGGCTCGGCTTCACCCCCGGCAAGACCCAGGTCCAGCTCTACGACGGCCGCAGCGGCGAGGCCTTCGACCGCACCACCACGGTGGGCTACATGCACATCCTGAAGCTGCACCACCTGGTGGACGACAAGATGCATGCCCGTTCCACCGGCCCGTACTCCCTGGTCACCCAGCAGCCGCTGGGCGGCAAGGCCCAGTTCGGCGGCCAGCGCTTCGGCGAGATGGAAGTCTGGGCGCTGGAGGCCTACGGCGCCGCCTACACCCTGCAGGAGATGCTCACCGTCAAGTCGGACGACGTCACCGGCCGGACCAAGGTGTACGAGAACATCGTCAAGGGCGAGCACAAGATCGACGCCGGCATGCCGGAATCCTTCAACGTGCTGGTGAAGGAAATCCGTTCGCTGGCCATCGACATCGACCTCGAGCGTTATTAATCGGGTTCCAGGAGCAAAGCAAAGATGAAAGCCCTACTCGACCTGTTCAAGCAAGTCACCCAGGACGAAGAATTCGACGCCATCAAGATCGGCCTCGCTTCGCCCGAGAAGATCCGTTCCTGGTCCTACGGCGAGGTCAAGAAGCCGGAGACCATCAACTACCGTACCTTCAAGCCGGAGCGCGACGGCCTGTTCTGCGCCAAGATCTTCGGCCCGGTGAAGGACTACGAGTGCCTGTGCGGCAAGTACAAGCGCCTCAAGCACCGCGGCGTCA
>JAQVJE010000117.1:3643-6655 GCA_028695325.1 Gallionellaceae bacterium | reverse complement strand
GCCTGCCGCTACAAGATCAAGGGCGGCGACTGGCAGTCCAGCCAGGCCGGCGAGTCGTTCACCGTGCCGGGCAACACCAGCTTCGACATCGAGGTGACCGGCGAGCCCTACCACTACGTCTGCCATTTCGGCTGAGCGCCATGCCGTCCTTCGACATCGTCTCCGAGTCCGACATGGTGGCGCTGAAGAACGCCATCGAGGTGGCGTCGCGCCAGATCGGCAACCGTTACGACTTCAAGGGCACCAGCGCGGCGGTGGAACTGGACGAGAAGGCAAAGACCATCACCATGCACGGTGATTCCGACTTCCAACTCGACCAGGTCAAGATGATCCTGTTCCCCGAGATGGAGAAGAAGGAACACGACAGCACCAAGCGCCTGGAGCACGGCGACATCCAGAAGGTGTCCGGCAACAAGGTCAAGCAGGTGCTGCAGATCAAGCTGGGCATCGAGCAGGACCTGGCCAAGAAGATCATCAAGCTGATCAAGGACAGCAAGCTCAAGGTCCAGGCCACCATCCAGGGTGACACCGTGCGGGTGTCCGGCGCCAAGCGCGACGTCCTCCAGGACACCATCGCCCTGGTGCGCAAGACCATCACCGACTTCCCGCTCCAGTACCAGAACTTCCGCGACTGAACACGGGCATGCGGGGCGATCGAGGCTTGCCGCCGAGCCTTTTTTCGTCCAACCTCCGTTATCGGTGGCAATACTCCAAGAAGGTGGCATGCAGCAGTCCCCTCGTGCTTCGGTCGCATATCAGCATGCCCCGGTCTTTCGCCTTGACGCCAACCTGGGGGGGCTGACGATGCCCTCAGACTGCATCCCCACCCTTAAGTGGCGAACTGTAAAGGAAGCCGGCGGCGTGGTGTGGCCTTGCGCGACTGAGCAAACCATGCCGAGCAAATACTGGACAACTGGAACGGACCGTGACCAGATCATGCGTTTCATGCGCGACAACCTGCCGCATGTTCGCACTGGTGGTGGTAGCAAGGTGGAGTCGGGCAGGGTGGTGACCAGCACTGGGCTGACAGCGAGGTCGTGATGGCAAAACACTGCAACGTCAGTTTCTACGGGCGACTCGGCAACAAAGCCAAGGTGCTCGGCAGCTCAGGCTGCGGGTTTGAACTCGTGCTCATGTGCAAGAAACAGGACACCTCGGTCTATATTCAGGGCGCATCTGCTGAGGGCTTGGGGCACGAGAATCTGCTCTGGCGCGGTTGATTCAACGGCCGGTGCCGTCGGGCGTCGGGGCTGGCGTGTCCGAGTGGATACGTGTTGAATGAGGTGCAGGCATGAAAGTCAACTATCTCATGAGGCTGGCCGTAAGCCTTGCCCTGCTGGCAGCAGGGCAGGGGGCCTGGGCGGATCGCAGCTTTGCCCTCATGGAGCAGACCGCATCGGGCCAGTTTGACCAGGTGATCGCCACTCTGGCCGCTGATGGGGCAGAACGCCTGCCGATAATGGAGCGCCACCTGCTTTGTCATGCCTATGCGATGACCAAGCGCTACGACAACCTGTTCGCCTGCCTGGATCAGATGGAGGCCGAACTGAAGGCCACTGAGGACCGGGAGACCCTGCTGTTCGCCCTCGACGACGCCACCCCCACGGTCGGGCTCATGCGTGCCCAGGCCTACATCGAATTGGGTCGCCACGAGGAGGCCATAGCGTTGGCCCGTGCCGTGATCGACTGGTTGCATCGGTTGGGCGAGGAGGAGCCGGTGCTGGTCATCGATGCCCATGCCATACTGGCCGTCGCCGGGGTATTCGCCGGCCGGCCGGAGTTGGCCCGCCCCCTCATTCCGGTGATAGAAAAGGCCGGTCGCTCCTTCCTGAGAGATAGCTACAAGGACCAGCGTGCCCTGGCCCTGGCCAGGGTATACATGGCCCTGCAGGATTACCCCAGAGTGGTCGGGCTGTTGTCGGGTGGCCTGGGCAGCGGGGTGGGCGCCTTCCTGGACAACCTGTTCAGCGGTGCCTACATGCGTGGACGCGACAACTGGCTGTGGCAGGAACTGCCGCGCAGCTACATGCTCAGTCGCGCCCTGCTGGGCATGGGTGACCTGGAGCGGGCCCGGAGTGGCTATGATCGCCTGTTGGAGATCGAGGCGGTACGCAACAATGGCGAGATCTACTGGATGGCCAATTTCGACCGCGGCCAGATCGCCGAGTTGTTATCCGACAAGGCCGCTGCGGTGAGCTATTACTCCCGGGCCATCGAGGCCCTGGAGGTACAACGCTTGTCCATCCACACCGAGGCCAACAAGATCGGCTTCATTGCCGACAAGCAGGCAGCCTATGCCCGTATCATCCGCCTGTTGGTCGAACTTGGCCGCAGCGAAGAGGCCTTCGAATATCTGGAGCGGTCCCGTTCCCGTGCCTTGGTGGATCTGTTGGCCAGAAAGCAGGACTGGCGCCCGCGCCAGGCCAGCGACCGGGTCCAGGACCTGCTCCGGCGCCAGCAGGAGGAGGACGCAAAGCGCCTGAGCCAGGGGGGTGTGGTCCGGGATGATGGTTTATGGCAGGCGGGCGGCACCTCCAGTGTGCGGGAGTTGCGCCGGCTTGATCCGGCCATCGCGGCCCTGGTCTCCGTCACTACCCTGCCCATCGCCACCATCCGCGCGGCCCTGCAGGGTGAGGACCGCCTGCTTGAGTATTTCCTGGATGCCGATACGCTGTTTCTGTTCATACTCAGCCGCACCGGTCTGGTGGTCCACCAAGTGGCCGCAAGCGGCCTGTCCGGGCAGGTGGCGGCTTTCCGCCAGGCCATCGAGCGGCGATCCCCCGAGGTACCGGTCCTGGCTGCTGCCCTATATGACCGTCTGATCCGGCCCCTGGATCTGGCGGACGATGGTGCCCGCCTCATCATCGTGCCGCATGGCCCATTTCACTACCTGCCCTTCGCGGCCCTCCATGATGGCCAGCGCTATCTGATAGAAAGCCGTCCCATCAGTCTATTGTCGAGTGCCAGCGTACTGGAATTCATGGCTCGCGGGGACCCAAACCGTTCCATCGG
>JAQVJE010000117.1:0-3543 GCA_028695325.1 Gallionellaceae bacterium | reverse complement strand
CTTATGACGGCTGCCGCCGGGTTTCTGGAACGCCTGCGCCGCTACGGCCGTCACGCCGTCCTGGTGCTGGTCGCCGTCGCCTTGGTGGAGTGGGGCCACGGCAGCGGCTGGCTGGTCAGTCTCGACAACCTCTATGCCGACGCTTGGCAGCGCTTGGCAGGCGTGCGCCCGGAACTGCCGCCGGTGGCCCTCGTCATGGTCGATCAGGCTACCCTGGACAGCCACCCGGATGAACCTCTGGCATTCTGGGGGCCCCACTTTGCCGAGGCAGTCGATCGCCTGCACCAGCTGGGCGCCACCGTGGTGGGCCTGGACTTTCTGCTTGCCGTCAGCCCTGACCAATGGCTGGCCAGTATGGGCGATCAGGCCGCCCGCGCGGCCCGCTTCTACGATGCTGACTTGCGGGCACAGATCGCCCAAGGCAGGATCATCCTGGCTGCCAGCCGAATGGTGGACGGCCGCACTGGTCAGGCCCACTATTTGCTGCCCCATCGTGACTACCTGCTGGCAATCCCTGATCTGAATCTGGCCGGCTATTTGGGACTGGTGGATGTGATCACCGACCAGGATGGCGTGGTGCGCCATTTCACCAGCCGCTTTCCGGCCAGCCCGGACCCAGATCTGGCGGGGCTTGATCTGCCCGAATTGAGCCTGCCTGCGATGCTGGCGCATCGCCACCTGGAGCAGGTGGGACATCCTGCTACCCTGGCGATGGACGCGAACGAACGGCGCCTGTCCTATTTCGGTCCACCAGGCAGCCTGCCCCGTGTATCGATGAGCCGTCTGGCCGCGCCCGACTTCGCCAGCGATCCCGCACTGCAGAAACTGAAGGGCAGGGTGGTGCTGATCGGGGCCAATTACCCGGGTATGGGCGACCTCCATTTCACTCCCTATGCCACGGGCCCTGGCGCCAACCGCGGCCGCCTGATGGCGGGGGTGGAACTGCATGCCCACGCCCTGGCTACCCTGCTGGCGGGCATCGAACTGCGCCAGCCAGGCCAGCCAGTTCGTCTGGCCTTGTCCCTCGGCCTGGCCGTGCTGGTCCTGGTAACGTTGCTGCAAAGCAACTTGCTGGTTGGCAGCCTGGCCGGCCTGGTCATCCTCCTGGCTGGCCCCCTGCTGGGCTATCTGCTGTTTCGCCAGGACTGGCTGATTTCCGCTGCCACCTGGCAGGGCAGCGTGCTGCTGGCCGGCCTGGGGGGGTATGCCATGAAGTACACAGGCGAATCACGCCAGCGTTTGCGCATCGCCAGGCTGTTCAGTCGCTACGTTTCCGATGCGGCGGTACAGGTATTGCTGAAGTCGGAGCACATGCCAGAGTTGGGTGGTGAACTGAAGCAGGTGACGGTACTGTTTTCCGACATCCGCAACTTCACCACCATGAGCGAGATCCTGCAGCCGGCCGAGGTGGTGGAGATGTTGAACACTTATTTCGAGCGTCAATGCGAGGTCATCCTGGCGGAGGGCGGTAGTATCGACAAGTTCATCGGCGATGCCGTGATGGCCGAGTTTGGCGCCCCTTTGCCGGCGCCAGACCATCATGCTGCCGCAGTAAGGGCCGCCTTGCGCATGGTGGCGGTGGCGGAGGAGTTCCGCACCTGGTTGGCGGAGCGTTTCCCCGAGCGCGGGCTGCCGCCTTTCGCCATCGGAGTCGGTTTGCACACAGGTCCCGCTATCATCGGCTCCATCGGTTCGCGCAAACGCAGCGAATATACTGCCATCGGTGATACAGTCAACGTGGCATCCCGCCTGGAGGGCGCGACCAAGGAATTGGGCGCTCCCATCGCTGCCAGCGCCGCGCTAGTTGCAGCCTGTGGCGGTGCGGTACGGGTAGGCCGCTCACAGGTGATGACGGTGAAGGGGCACCGCGAGCCCATCGAGGTGTTTGAAATCCTGGCAATGGAAAGGAAGCAATCATGAAGATTTGGCAAACGACCTGTCTGCTCGCCGCTGGCCTGCTGTCCGCCCAGGTGCAGGCCTCGGAGGTGCTGGTGACCCTGGTCAAGGATACGGATTGCCGTTACTTGGACAATGGTGCTTGGCCTGCCATGGTGCCATTCATGAAACTGAATAGCGGCGACCGTCTCAAGATCGGGCCGGCTTGTACGGTGCAGTTGCTGTACACCGCCAACGGCCGCCAGGAGACTTGGGTGGGATCGGCCGAGGTCGTGGTGGGCGAGACCGCCTCCCAGGCCGAGGGTGGCGCCCAGCCAGCGGTTCGGCAGATGCCCACCGCCGCCTTGGCCCGACTGGCCAGGACCCCAGCCCTACTCACCGACATGCGGGCCCGTACCGGCATGGTGATGGTCCGCTCCGGCGGAATGCTGGAAAAGCTGAGAGATATCGAGGCCCTGTACGAGGACATGCGCGCCGCCGCACTGCCGGAGGACGTGACCCCTGAACTGTACCTGGTCAGTGCCCTGTACGAACTTGAGTTGTATCGCGACGTGGAAGAAATCATTGCCGACATCGTTGCCCGCCAGCCTGACAACGCCGAGGCACAGGCCATCCTGGACAACCTGCGCCGGGTCCTGAATCGCGCCAACGGAACGTGCTACTCGCAGTAAACTGCACCAGTTTCTAGTCTCCCATGAGGAATTGCATGACCATGCTCAAGAAGTTGTCTCACCTCTCCCTCCTCGCCATGCCATTGATGGCTGGCGGAGCATTCGCTTCCCAATGTGTGGAGCACCCTGGCCATGGCATCATGTGCACCGGCAATGCCAGTACCACCACCTCGGGTGGCACACTGCCGGTGGTGGTGCAGACCGACTTTTCTACTGCCGTTTCCGATCTCATGCTCCCCGTGGAGGAACAGGAGACCGCTGCCAGCGCCGAAGGAGGCTTGGCTGGACGTCCTGCGATTGGCCTCGAGTGCGGCTGGTCCAGCAACAGCATGAATGGAGATACCTCCGTCTGCACTATGCCGCTCAGCTATACCATTCACAACGAGATCGACCCGCGCCGCCGCCTGGTTCTGAAGTTGCCGGTCACCTGGGTCGATTCGGATAACCCCGCGAGCCCCGGGGAAACCTTCCACGTCGGTGTCGGCGCTTCCTACACCTTCCCGGTGGCGTCTCGCTGGTATGTCACCCCAGGTCTGACCTATAGCTATGCCGACGAGGGAGACTTCGGCCAGAAAGCCGATCTGACGTCAGCCTCTATAGCCAGTGCCTATTTCTATAAATATGCGGGCTACGACTTCGGCATCGGCAACATGTTCACCTACGCCCGTACCATCAACGAGACCGGTGGCCATCCCGGCTACCACTTCAGTGCACTGCGCAATGGCCTGATGGTTTCCAAGGCCACCAACCTGCTGGGCCGTCGTTTGTACTGGGAAGGCTCACTGATCGCCACGCTATTTTTCGGCGACCAAAACTATGCCAACAGCCAGATAGAGGCCTCCCTGACCTTTGGTGACAAACGCAGCCTGAAAGCCAGCGCAGGCGGCTATCGTTTCGGGGCCAGCCTGTTCAATGCCAACAAAACCAGCGGTGGCAAGCTGACTTTCGGCTACTGGTTCTGATTTTGCTCGAATTA
>JAQVJE010000116.1 GCA_028695325.1 Gallionellaceae bacterium | reverse complement strand
GGGCTTGCCGGCCCGGGTGCGACATTTTGTCCAATCCGGACAGGATGACCTTGGTGCATTTTGTCCCGGCCGCCGGACAGGTCATTCCATCCATATGTTTTATATGGACTTGTTTTGTGGCATGCGACTTGCTCAACAGTCGGCGTGCACCGCAGACGATGCCGGTGCGCACCACTAGAGCACCCGATAGAGGAGAGAGAGTCACATGCAAGTCACACGACGGCAGTTCTTCAGGATCTGCGGCGCCGGGCTGGGTGGTTCGAGCATTGCCCTGATGGGCTTCTCGGCCAACGAGGTCCTGGCCGAGACGCGGACCTTCAAGCTCGCCAGCGCCACCGAGACCCGCAATACCTGTCCGTATTGCTCGGTGGCCTGCGGTGTCATCCTGTACAGCATGGGCGACAAGGCGAAGAACGCGAAGTCGCGCATCTTCCACATCGAGGGTGACCCGGACAACCCGGTCAACCGCGGCTCGCTGTGCCCCAAGGGCGCCGGCCTGCTCGACATGGTGCACAGCCCCAAGCGCCTGATGCATCCGGAGGTGCGCGAGGCGGGCAGCCGCGAATGGAAGCGCATCAGCTGGGATGACGCACTGACCCGTATCGCCAGGCTGATGAAAGAGGACCGCGACGCCAACTTCATCGCCAGGAACGAAGCCGGCGCGACGGTGAACCGCTGGATGAGCATGGGTCTGTTGGCCTCCAGCGCGACCAACAACGAGGGCGGCTACCTGACCCACAAGGTGTTCCGCAACCTCGGCATCCTGTCGGTCGACACCCAGGCACGCATCTGACACTCCCCGACGGTGGCCAGTCTGGCTCCGACGTTTGGGCGTGGCGCGATGACCAACCACTGGGTCGACATCAAGAATGCCGATCTGGTCATCATCATGGGCGGCAATGCCGCCGAGGCCCACGTATGCGGTTTCAAGTGGGTGGTGGAGGCCAAGGAGAAACGCGGCGCCAAGCTGATCGTCGTCGACCCGCGCTTCAACCGGTCGGCGGCCGTGTCCGACTACTATGCCCCGATCCGTCCGGGTACCGACATCGCCTTCCTGGGCGGCGTCATCAACTACCTGCTGACCCACGACAGGATCCACCACGAATACGTCAAGGCCTATACGGACTCAACCTTCCTGGTGCACGAGGGCTTCGACTTCGAGGACGGCTTCTTCTCCGGCTATGACCCCGACAAGCGCAGCTACGACAAGTCGACCTGGAACTACCAGAAGGGCAAGGACGGCTATGTCCTCACCGACGAGACCCTGCAGAACCCGCGCTGCGTGTTCCAGCTCATGAAGCGGCACTATTCGCGCTACACGCCCGAACTGGTGAGCCAGATCACCGGCACCCCGCAGGACCGCTTCCTGAAGGTGTGCGAGATGATCGCGGCGACCGCCGCTGGCGACAAGACCATGACCATCCTGTACGCGCTGGGCTGGACGCAGCATTCGGTAGGCAGCCAGAACATCCGCACCATGGCCATGATCCAGCTCCTGCTCGGCAACATCGGCCAGGCCGGCGGCGGCATCAATGCCCTGCGCGGCCACTCCAACGTCCAGGGCATCACCGACATGTGCCTGCTCACCACCAACCTGCCCGGCTACCTGAGCCTGGCCAAGGAGGACGAGCAGGACTTCAAGGCCTATCTGGACAAGCGCTCGCCCAAGCCGCTGCGCCCGAACCAGCTCTCTTACTGGCAGAACTACCCGAAGTTCCACGTCAGCCTGATGAAGGCCTGGTACGGCAAGGCGGCCACCCCGGAGAACGACTTCTGCTTCGACTGGCTGCCCAAGTTCGACAAGGGCTACGACGTCCTGCACATGTTCGAGCGCATGCACCAGGGCAAGCTGAACGGCTTCATCGCCCAGGGCTTCAACCCGCTCGCCGCCGTGCCCAACAGCAAGAAGGTGGCGAACGCGCTGGCCAAGCTGAAGTTCCTGGTGGTGATCGACCCCCTGGCCACCGACACCTCGGAGTTCTGGCAACCCGCCGGCGAGTACAACGAGGCCGACCCGGCCAGCATCCAGACCACGGTGTTCCGCCTGCCGGCCGCCTGCTTCGCCGAGGAGGAGGGCTCCTACACCAACTCCGGCCGGGTGATCCAGTGGCACTGGAAGGGCGCCGACCCAGTCGGCGAGTCCAAGTCGGACGGCGACATCGTTGCCAGCCTGTTCGTCAGGCTGCGCGAGATGTACGTTCAGGAAGGCGGGGCCTTCCCCGACCCCATCGTCAACCTGCACTGGCCCTACCGCCATCCGGAGGAGCCCTCGCCCGAGGAAGTGGCCAGGGAGTACAACGGCTATGCCCTGCAGGACCTGGAGGATCCGAAGGAAAAGGGCAAGATACTGGTCAAGGCCGGCGAACAGGTACCGAGCTTCGCCTTCCTGCGCGACGACGGTTCCACCGCCTGCGGCAACTGGCTCTATTCGGGGTCCTGGACTCCGGCCGGCAACATGATGGCGCGGCGCGACCCGTCCGACCCATCCGGCCTCGGCCAGACCCTGAACTGGGGCTTCGCCTGGCCGGTCAACCGGCGCATCCTATACAACCGTGCCTCGGCCGACCCGGCCGGCCGGCCATGGGATGCCAAGCGCAAGGTGATCGCCTGGAACGGCAGCAAGTGGGGGGGCAACGACGTGCCCGACTTCAAGCCGGACTCGGCGCCGGAAGACGGCATGGGCCCCTTCATCATGAACCCAGAGGGCGTCGCCCGCCTGTTCGCCGTCGGTCGCATGGCGGAAGGGCCGTTCCCCGAGCACTACGAGCCCTTCGAGTCGCCCCTGGATGCCAACCCCATGCACCCGAACAACCCCAAGGCCAGGACCAACCCGGCGGCGCGGGTGTTCAAGGGCGACATGGAGCAGTTCGGCACCGCCAAGGACTTTCCCTACGTCGCGACCACCTACCGGCTGGCCGAGCACTACCACTTCTGGACCAAGAACGTGGCGCTCAACGCGGTGGTGCAGCCCGAACAGTTCGTCGAGATCAGCGAGGAACTGGCCAAGGAGAAGGGCATCGCCGCCGGCGACCAGGTGGTGGTGCGCTCCAACCGGGGCAAGATCAAGGCGGTGGCGGTGGTCACCAAGCGGATCCGGGCGCTCGACGTCGCCGGCAGGAAGGTGCACACCATCGGCATCCCGCTGCACTGGGGCTTCGTCGGGGTGGCCAAGCCGGGCTACCTGACCAACACCCTGACGCCCTACGTCGGCGACGCCAACGTGCAGACGCCGGAGTTCAAGGCCTTCCTGGTCAACATCGAGAAGGCGTGAGGGGGATACCGACATGGCTCTGCAATCACTCGACATCAAGCAACGCTCCGCGACCACCACGCCGTCGCCGTCCATGCGGCAGACGCCGGAGGTGGCCAAGCTGATCGACATCTCACGCTGCATCGGCTGCAAGGCCTGCCAGGTGGCATGCATGGAGTGGAATGACGTGCGCGACGAGATCGGTTCGGTCGACGGGACCTACAACAACCCTACCGACCTGACCGCCGCCTCGTGGACCGTCATGCGCTTCTACGAGAAGGAGAACGCCGACCCGTTCGACTTCGAGTGGCTGATCCGCAAGGACGGCTGCATGCACTGCGCCGACCCGGGCTGCCTGAAGGCCTGCCCGGCGCCGGGCGCCATCGTCCAGTACGCCAACGGCATCGTCGACTTCCACCAGGAGAACTGCATAGGCTGCGGCTACTGCATCACCGGCTGCCCGTTCAACGTGCCGCGCATCTCCAAGAAGGACAGCAAGGCCTACAAGTGCACGCTGTGTTCGGACCGCGTGGCCGTCGGGTTGGAGCCGGCCTGCGTGAAGACCTGCCCGACCGGTGCCATCATGTTCGGCAGCAAGGAACAGATGACCTTCCAGGCCGGTTCGCGCATCACCGAACTGCACGGGCGCGGGCTGACCAAGGCGGGACTGTATGACCCGCCGGGCGTCGGCGGCACCCATGTCATGTACGTGATGAAGGACGTCGGCGACCCCGGCGCGATTGGGCTGCCGACGGATCCCGGCATCAGCCCGCTGGTCTCGGTGTGGAAGGGGGTAAGCAAGCCGCTCGCCACCTTCGCCCTGGCCGCAGTGGCCCTGGGCAGCCTGTTCCACTACGTCACCAAGGGGCCCAACGAAGTCAGCAAGGAACTGGAAGACGAGCTCGATAAGGAGGACGTCAAATGATCCGCGATCCCAAGGACCTGCAGCGCTACACGGCGCAGGAGCGGGCCAACCACTGGGTGGTGGGCATCTGCTTCATCCTCCTGGCCCTGTCCGGGCTGGCCTTCTTCCACCCGGCCTTCTTCCCGCTCGCACAGATATTCGGCGGTGGCGTCTGGGCGCGCATCCTGCACCCCTTCGTCGGGGTGCTGATGACGCTCTCGTTCCTGGGCCTGTTCATCCGTTTCCGGGCCCTGAACGCGATGACGCCGACTGACCGGGAATGGCTGTCGCGCATCGGTGAGATGGCCAGTGGCAACGACCACGGCATGCCGGAACAGGGCAAGTACAACGGCGGCCAGAAGCTGATGTTCTGGGTCATGTCCGCCAGCATCCTGCTCCTGTTCGTCTCCGGCATCCTGATCTGGCGCGCCTACTTCGGCTTCCCGGTCGGCCTGGTGCGCCTGGGCGCCGTGGTACACGCGGCGGTGGCGGCGATCATGATCGCCTTCATCATCGTCCACGTGTACGCCGCCATCTGGGTCAAAGGGACCGTCCGCGCCATGTGGTACGGCACCGTCACCCGCGCCTGGGCCAAACAGCACCACCGTGCCTGGTATCGCCAGATGACTGGCAAATCTTGACCCGCCAACCATGAGGAAGCACGCCGCGGGCCCCGGCCCGCGGTCCACCACGATGAACATAGAAAGCACCGCCACCCCTCCCCAGAGCGTCGCCGCCGCGCCAGCCATCCTGGCGCCGGATGACCGCCATGTCTTCGCGATCCGCGCCCGCCGTTTCCAGCAGCTCGCCGAGGGCCACGCCCTGGCCGACTGGCTGCGTTACCTGGGTCGCCTGAGCCTGGCCCAGCAGGCCGCCCTGGATGGACTCCCGGCCATCACCCTGCCCGACCGGAACTCACTCGCGCAGGCCCATGCGCACCGCATGCCACCGCTACCGGCGCAGTCCTGGCCGCGCGAACCGGCCTGGCAAACAGCCCTGGCCCGGCTCTGCACCGACTTGCTGCCCCATGCCCCGGCGCCAGCCCGCGCCGACCTCGAGCGCCTGCTCGCCCTGCCGGCCGACGCCCAGGAGGCACTGGCCACGCGTGTCCTGGAAACCGACCTGTACGGCGCTGACGTGGCCCTGCTGCCCTACGTCGCGGCCGCCCTGCAGGTCATCTGGACCGCTGCTGCCGCCCGCCTGGGGAGCCAGATCGAACCGCTCGACGTCAACAGCGTGTGTCCATGCTGCGGCTTCCTGCCGGTCGGCAGCATGGTCAAGACGGTGGCCGGCATCGGCAACCTGCGCTACCTCCACTGCGCCCTGTGCAACACCGAATGGAATCTCGCGCGGGTGCGTTGCGCCGCCTGCGACAGCGACCAGCACATCCAGTACCGCCTGCTCGACGGCGAGGGACTCCGGCATCCGGACGCGGTCCAGGCCGAGACCTGCGACGACTGCAAGAGCTACCTGAAGCTCTTTCACACCGAAAAGGGCGCCGTCGACCCGGTCGCCGACGACCTCGCCAGCCTGGCCCTCGACATCCTGGTGGACGAGGCCGGCTACACCCGCGCCGGGCCCAACCTGCTCATGGTGACCGGCACCCGCTAGCCCCATCCCCCCAACTTTCTGCCCGGTCCGGGTGAAAACATGAACGCACCGACCCGTCTCCCCGCCGTCGACCACCTGCTCGGCCAGGCCGAACTGCAAGCCATGATCCATCAGCACGGCCGCCAGGCGGTCACCACGGTGGTACGCGCCACCCTGGCCGAGGCGCGTACCGCTGCCCGCTCCGGCCAGGCCCTGCCGGCCGAGACCAGGCTGTTGGCCGACATACTGAACGCGATCGAGGCGCACATGCGGCCGCGCCTGCGCCCGGTATTCAACCTCACCGGCACGGTGTTGCACACCAACCTGGGGCGCGCCGTCCTCAACGAAGCGGCCATCGCGGCGATGGCCGCCGCCGCGCGCAGCCCATGCGCCCTGGAATACGACCTGGAATCGGGCGGCCGCGGCGACCGCGACGACGTGGTCAACGACTTGCTCTGTGAGCTAACCGGCGCCGAGGCGGCCACCGTGGTGAACAACAACGCTGCCGCCGTCTTCCTGCTCCTCAACACCCTGGCCCAGGGCAAGCAGGTGGTGGTGTCGCGTGGCGAACTGGTGGAGATCGGCGGCGCCTTCCGGGTGCCCGACATCATGAAACGGGCCGGCGCCCGTTTGGTGGAGGTAGGCACCACCAACCGTACCCACCTGAAGGACTATGCCGAGGCGGTCGGGCCGCGCACCGCCATGGTCATGAAGGTGCACGCCAGCAACTACGCCATCCAGGGTTTCACCAAGGCAGTGCCCGAACCCGAACTGGCGGCCCTCGCCCACCAGCATGGCCTGCCCTTCGTGATCGACCTCGGCAGCGGCAGCCTGGTCGACCTGGCCGCCTGGGGCCTGCCTCACGAGCCGACCCCGCGCGAGGCCCTGGCGGCCGGTGCCGACCTGGTCAGCTTCTCTGGCGACAAGCTCCTGTGCGGCCCCCAGGC
>JAQVJE010000115.1 GCA_028695325.1 Gallionellaceae bacterium | reverse complement strand
TTAGCGGATGCGCTCCAGTATCTCGTCAAGCTGGTCCAGGCTCGCGAACTCCACCGTCAGGCGCCCGGCGCCGCGCCGGTTGGCGCGGATGCTCACCTTGGCAGCCAGTCGCTCGGACAGCGACTCCTCCAAGCGGATGACGTCGCGGTCCTTCTTTTCCTCCACCCTGGCGGCGGCCGACTTGAGCAGGCGAGCAACCAGGCGCTCGGTCTCGCGCACCGACAGGCCGCGCTTGACCACCTCGGCGGCGGCCTCCACCTGGCGTGCATGGCTAAGGGCGAGCAGGGCGCGGCCATGTCCCATGTCCATGCCGCCTTCCATCATCAGGTTCTGCACCGGTTTGGCCAGATTGAGCAGGCGCAGCAGGTTGGTCACTGCAGCGCGCGAGCGACCGACCGATTCTGCCACGCTCTGGTGGGTCATGGAGAACTCGTTGAGCAGACGCTGCAGGCCCTGCGCCTCCTCGAGCGGGTTGAGGTTCTCACGCTGGATGTTCTCGATCAGCGCCATCTTGAGGGCGACCTCGTCCGCCACGTCACGTGCCAGCACCGGCACTTCCTTGAGGCCGGCCAGCTGGCTCGCCCGCCAGCGCCGCTCGCCGGCGATGATCTCGTACTTGCCGCCGGCGATGCTGCGCACCAGGATGGGCTGCATCAGGCCCTGGGCCTTAATGGAGTCGGCCAGCTCGGCAAGCGCGCCCTCGTCCATGTGGGTGCGCGGCTGGTAACGGCCCGGCGTCAGGCTACCGACCGGCAGAGTGAGCAAGCGCTCACCCTCCTTGGTTTCGCCTTCCGACAAGAGAGCCTCCAGGCCCCGGCCCAATCCTTTCATCTTTGCCATCATGCCTCCGTGTGTAGTCGCGCGCGGCGCTCGACAATCTCCCTGGCCAGATCCATGTAGGACCTGGCACCCTTGGAATGGTGGTCGTAGTTGAGCACCGGCAGACCATGGCTGGGCGCCTCGGCTACCCGCACGTTGCGCGGGATGACGGTGTCGTAGACCTTGTCGCCGAAGTGCCGCTTGAGCTGCTCGGACACCTGCTGCGCCAGGGTGTTGCGGGGATCGAACATGGCGCGCAGCAGCCCCTCGATCTCGATACCCGGATTCAGGCTGGCCTTGACCTTGCGCACCGTGTTGACGAGGTCGGACAAGCCTTCCAGAGCGTAGTACTCGCACTGCATGGGGATCAGCACCGCGTGCGCCGCCGCCAGTGCATTGACGGTCAGCAGGTTGAGGGCGGGCGGGCAGTCGATCAGTATGTAGTCGTAGTCCTGGTGCACCGTGCCGAGCGCCTCGCGTAGGCGGTGCTCGCGCGCCGGCTCCGCCACCAGCTCGACCTCGGCACCGGCCAGCTCGCGGTTGGCCGGCAGGAGATCGTAGCCGCCCTGACCCGCCGGCCGCCGCACCACGCCGCACTCGGCCTGGCGCAACAGCACCTGGTAGACGGTCTGGCTGCAGTCGCGCTTGTCCACCCCGCTACCCATGGTGGCGTTGCCCTGCGGATCAAGGTCGACCAGCAACACCCGCTGCGCCAGGCTGGCCAGTCCGGCGGCCAGGTTGACCGCCGTGGTGGTCTTTCCGACCCCACCCTTCTGGTTGGTGATGGCGAGTATGTGCGCCTTCTTTCCGCTCATGGTGCCGCCCTTTCCAGGATGATCAGGTGCCGGTCTGCCTCCAGGCCTGGCACGTGGAACTCGATGTCGCGCTTGACCTGGGCACCCTTGAGGTGGGCGATCTCCTCGTTGGGGTAGAGACCCTTCATGGCAAGCCACTCACCACCAGCGGCCAGCAGGTGGGCGCTCACGCGCACGAAATCGGTCAGGTCGCTGAAGGCGCGCGAGACAATCTGCGGCCAGGGCGCCGCGGCACTCAGGTCCTCGACCCGGCCATGCACGGCGGTGACGTTGGCAAGGCCGAGCTCGATGGCGGCCTGCTGCATGAAGGCCACCTTCTTGTGGCTGGCGTCGATGAGGGTCACCACCAGATCCGGCCGCGCGATGGCGAGCGGGATACCCGGCAGGCCGGCGCCGGCACCGACGTCGAGCAGGCGGTCGGCAGTGACGTAGGGCAGGATGACCAGGCTGTCGAGCAGGTGGTGGGTAAGCATGCGCCCCGGCTCATGGATGGCGGTCAGGTTGTAGGTCCGGTTCCACTTGCCGAGCAGGGCGAGGTAGGCGAGCAGGCGCGCCTGGCGGTCGGCGTCGATGGCCAGGCACATGCCAGCCAGGGCGGCTTGCAGCTTTTCCTTCATGCCCTCTCCCGCGCCTTGCCGACACGCTTGAGGTGCACCATGAGCACCGAGATGGCGGCCGGGGTGACGCCATCGACGCGCGAGGCCTGGCCCAGGGTGGCCGGGCGCACGCGGCTGAGCTTCTGGCGTACCTCGATGGACAGCGACTGCAGGGCCATGTAATCGAGATCGGCTGGCAACGGCGTGTCCTCGAACTCGCGCTGGCGGGCGATCTCCTCGACCTGGCGGTCGACGTAGCCGGAATATTTGGCCTGTATCTCGACCTGCTCGCGCACCTCCGGATCGGCGACCGCCTCGCCGGCGCCAGGGAGGGTAAGCAGGCTTGCGTAAGCGACCTCGGGCCGACGCAGGAGGTCAAACAGGTTGTACTCCCGTTCGATATCCTTGCCCAGCACACGCACTGCCTCGTCCTCGGGCAGACGGCCGGGATGGACCCAGGTGGACTTCAGGCGCTCGCCCTCCCGGGCGATGGCCTCGCGCTTTTCCTCGAAACGGCGCCAGCGGAGGTCGTCCACCAGGCCCAGGCGACGACCGCTCTCGGTCAGGCGCAGGTCGGCGTTGTCCTCGCGCAGGGATAGGCGGTACTCGGCCCGGCTGGTGAACATGCGGTAGGGCTCGGAAACCCCGCGGGTGATCAGGTCGTCCACCAGGACGCCCAGATAGGCCTCGTCACGGCGCGGCCACCAGGCGTCCTTATCCTGCACTTGCAGGCCGGCATTGAGGCCGGCCAGGAGCCCCTGGGCGGCCGCTTCCTCGTAGCCGGTGGTGCCGTTGATCTGGCCGGCGAAGAATAAACCGGCGATCGCCTTGGTCTCCAGGGACGGCTTCAGTCCGCGCGGGTCGTAGAAGTCGTACTCGATGGCGTAGCCGGGACGCAGTATGTGGACGTTCTCCAGGCCCCTGATCGAGCGCACCAGGGCGAGCTGGACGTCGAAGGGCAGGCTGGTGGAGACGCCGTTAGGGTAGACCTCGTGGGTATCAAGACCCTCCGGCTCGAGGAAAATCTGGTGCGACTCCTTGTCTGCGAAACGCTTGATCTTGTCCTCGATGGACGGGCAATAGCGCGGCCCGACACCCTCGATGATGCCGGTGTAGAGGGGAGAGCGGTCGAGTCCGCCGAGGATGATCTCGTGCGTGCGGACATTGGTGTGGGTGATCCAGCAGGGCAGCTGGCGCGGGTGCATGGCACGGCTGCCCATGAAGGAAAACACCGGCGTCGGGTCGTCGCCCGGCTGTTCCTGTGTGACCGAGTAGTCGATCGTGCGGCCGTCGAGACGCGGCGGCGTACCAGTCTTCAGGCGGCCGGCCGGCAACTGCAGCTCGCGCAGGCGGGCGGCCAGGGAAACGGCCGGCGGATCGCCCATGCGCCCGGCCGGAAAATGTTCGAGGCCAACGTGGACGAGGCCGTCGAGGAAGGTGCCGGCGGTCAGCACCACCGCGCGACAGCGGAACACCAGGCCGAGTTGGGTACGCACGCCGGCGACGCGGTCGCCCTCCAGGACGAGGTCGTCGACCGCCTGCTGGAACAGGGTCAGGTTGGCCTGGTTTTCCAGGCGTGTGCGGATCGCCTGCTTGTACAGCAGGCGATCGGCCTGGGCACGGGTGGCGCGTACGGCCGGGCCCTTAGAGGAGTTGAGGGTGCGAAACTGGATGCCGGCTTCGTCGGTGGCGATAGCCATGGCGCCGCCCAGGGCGTCCACCTCGCGCACCAGATGGCCCTTGCCGATGCCGCCTATGGACGGGTTGCAGGACATCTGACCGAGGGTCTCGATGTTGTGGCTGAGCAGCAGGGTACGCGCACCCAGGCGCGCGGCCGCGAGCGCCGCCTCGGTGCCGGCGTGTCCGCCGCCAACCACTATCACATCGAATATGTCCGGGAAAATCATCAGCTTAGGTCATCTCGAATGGAGCGCGCGAGGGAGCGCGATTGTACGCAAATTCAGGCCGTGTTTCACGTGGAACATCGCCTCCGCCATGACCAAGATCATGGCCGGGCGGCGGCTTAGCCGCTTAGGCTGCATCATTATCCACCCTAATGGAGCGAATGCCGATGCCGATCGAGATAGCGAAGCTGCCCGTCGCCTTCATGAACGACGACCACGCCCAAGCTGCGGCGGAACTGGAGACCCTGCAGGCGCTCGCCGTTACGGCGGATCGCGATGCCCTCGCCGCTGCCACCCGCCAGTTCCTTCTGCACAACCAGCAGCATTTCGCGCGCGAGGAAGCCGCCATGCAAGCGACCGCCTTTCCCGCCTATCTAGTGCACAAGGCCGAACACGACCGCGTGCTGGAGTGGCTGGGCGGCCTGGTCGCCATGCTCGACGCCGGGCGCGATGACACAGCCCTGCGGCAGGTCGTGCTGGACGAGATACCGGCCTGGCTGGGGCGCCACATCGAGACCATGGACCGCGTCACCGCCGGCTGGATCACCGCCCGAGGAGGCACCTCAGGCGTGCGCGTATAGCTTGTGGTAGAGGCCGCCCTTCTCCATCAGGGCGGCATGGTCGCCCTCCTCGACCACGCGACCATTCTCAAACACCAGTATGCGGTCAGCCTGGCGCACCGCCGACAGGCGGTGGGCGATGATCAGGGTGGTACGCCCCTGCAGGAAGCAGGCCAGCGCCTCGTGCAGGCTGTGCTCGGTCTCGCTGTCAAGGGCCGACGTTGCCTCGTCGAGGATCACGACAGCAGGTTCGCCCAGCACCATGCGGGCGATGGCCAGGCGCTGGCGCTGGCCGCCCGACAGTCGCACGCCGTCGCGGCCGACGATGGCGTCGAGGCCGCCCGGCATGGCCTCGACGAGTGGCCTCAACTGCGCGATCTCCAGTGCGTGCCACAGTCGCCGGTCGGGATAGTCGCGACCCATGGCGAGGTTGTCGCGCACGCTGGCATTGAACAGCACCGGGTGCTGCAGGACCACGCCAACATGCTCGCGCACGGTCGCCCAGCCGATCTCGGCGACGTCGACGCCACCATACTGTATCTGCCCCGCAGTCGGCGGGTAGAGACCGAGCAGGGCCTGCACCAGTGTCGACTTGCCGCCACCGGAGGCGCCCACTAGGGCCACCTTCTCCCCTGGCCGGACGGCCAGGCTAACGTCGTCCAGCACGACCTCACCGTCGGCGTAGGCGAAGCTAAGGTGGCGTAATTCCAGGCCGACGGTGGCGGCGCCGGCGAAGGGGTCGCGACCGCCACCACCCTCATCGGCCGGCGCCAGAGCGAGCAGGCCATTGATGCGGCCGCGCGCCGCGTTGGCGGCGAACCAGGCGTACTGTATGTTGATGATCTCCTGCACCGGCGACATCATGTACCAGAGGTAGCCGAACACCGCCAGCATCTCGCCGATGCTGAGGTCCGAGTAAATCACCATCAGCATCGACAGGGCGCGGAAGACGTCGAAGCCGGCCAGGAAGATGAAGAACGACACCCGGTTCAGGGCGTCCGACTTCCAAGCGAAGGCGGCGGCGTGCCGGCGGATGTCGCCGGCACGGTCTGCCACCCGCGCCAGGTAATGGCGCTCGCGGTTCATGGCGCGGATCTGCGCCAGGGCATCCAGGGTCTCGGCCAGGGCCTCCTGGAACAGCTCGAAAGCGGTGTTCTCTCGCCGCTTCCATTCCTTCACCTTCTTGCCCAGGCGGCTGGAGAAGGCGATCACCAGCGGGTTGAGGAGCAGGATGAAGAGGGCCAGCTGCCAGTGCATCCAGAACAGCACCATGGCGACGCCGATCAGGGACAGAACGGCGACCAGGAAACCGGAGATGGAAGCGCCGAGGAAGCCGTCGATGGCGTTGATGTCGGTAACGAAGTGCGAGGTCACCCGACCGGGGCCAAGCGTCTCATATTGCGAAAGGGCGATCCTGGACAAGCGTTCAAGCAGGCGGCGGCGGATGTCGTAGACCACCTCCTTGGCCACCAGGGCGAAGGCGCGGCCCTGCCAGACGTTGAGCACGATAGCGATCAGTCGCAGCAGGACGGTGAGCAGCAGGGCGCTGCCAATGAACAACACCGGCCCATGCCAGGCGGCCGGGAACAGCGGTGTTACCGCCGCGACATAGCGTCCCGGCTGGTCGAGCAGCACCTCGTCGACCAGGATGGGCAGCACCAGCGGCACCGGCACCGCCGCCACCACCGCAAGCATGGCGACCATATTCGCCAATACAAGGCGCCGGCGATGGCGCACGACCTCGGCGACGATGCCGCGCCAGGTAAGTGCCTCATCCACCAGGTTGGGTTCCGCCATTTTCGTTCCTGTCCATCCGCACGGCGGCAACTATAAATAAGCCGTCAACGACCGCCGTGCCGCCAACGCCATGAATCCAGTGCAAGCCAACGTGCCCACGCCATCCATCAGCCTGCTGGAAGCGCGCTTTCCGCATATCGTACAGGGCCTGCTGGAGTCCTGGTTCGACCCCGAGGTGGCCGACCACTTCCTCAAACGCGTCTT
>JAQVJE010000013.1:18327-29467 GCA_028695325.1 Gallionellaceae bacterium | reverse complement strand
TCCGCCGGGGCGGTCTGCTGCGGCGGCAGCGGCCGGGCGTCCAACTCGAACGGGTGGTCGGTGTTGAGCCCCTCCAGGCCGGCGGCGTCGACGGCGCGCACGCGCAGGAAGTAATGGCCGTCCGGCGGCGCGGCGTCCCAACTGGCGCGGGGGGCGTCGGCCAGGCTGTCGAGCAGCACCTGCTGGAACCCGGCGTCGGCGGCGACCTGGGCACGCCAGGCGCGAGCGTCGGCCATGGCCGGCCAGGCGAAGGCGAGCGGCAGGTCGATCACCCGTGCCGGCAGGCCGTCGGCGGCCGGCGCCGGCAGCAGCGGGCGCGGCGGCTCGGGCGGCTTGCCCTGCTCGGTGAGGGTACCCTGGGCCTTGGCGACCAGGACCTCCTGGCCCGCCGCCGCCACGCCGACGGCGCCGTCCAGCACCTCGCTGCGCAGGGTCTGGCCGTCCTCGCTGACGTTGAGCCGGAAGTCAGTGCCGCGCAGGCCAGCCACCGCCACCGGGGTGCGCACCTTGAAGCTGCCGGCCGGGCCGACTTGGCGGCTGGCGGCGGCCTCGATGCGGCCGCCGTCGAGGGCCAGCTCGGTCGCCACCATGCCGGTCTTGCCATAGGCGGCGAGGCGGCCGAAGACGAGCTTAGACGAGGCCTGCTGGGTCAGCTTGCTGCCGTCGGCGAGGACGAAGGCGGCGAAGCTGCGGGGCCCGGTCAGCACCGTCTCGCCGCCGCTGATCTGGTCGCCCACCGCCAGGGGGCGGAAGGCGCCGCCCTCTGGCCGCACCCGCACGTTGCCCTCGACGTGGCCGACCCTGGCCGGCGCCGGTGTGACCTTGAGCAGTTCGACCGGGATGCGGATGCGGGTGTTGACCGGCAGCACGTACTCGTTCTTCACCTTGTTTAGCTCCAGTACCTTCTTCCAGTCGTTGGCGTCCCTGAGGTAGATGCGGCCGATCTTGAGCGGGGTGTCGCCCGGGTAGGTGAGGTAGAGCCAGTCCTCGGCGCAGGTGGTCTGGGCCAGGATGAGCAGGGCGATGGGAAGCAGGCGTCGCATGATTATTTTCCTTTCCGGGGGATGGCCCTAACCGGGGCCATTCCGATATCCTAGCTGCCGATAAGCTGCATTCTAGTGCCTGGACTGAAATCGCCAGGGCAGGCGCGGCATAGATTCACGAGAGGAGCAGTGCATGCATATCGGTACTCCGCTGACCGCGTCGGCCACGCGGGTGATGCTGCTGGGCGCCGGCGAACTGGGCAAGGAGGTCATCATCGCCCTGCAGCGCCTGGGCGTCGAGGTCACCGCGGTGGACCGCTACGAGGGCGCACCCGGCCACCAAGTGGCCCATCACAGCCAGTGCATCGACATGACCAGCGGCAACGTCCTGTCGCGCCTGATCGATTCCGAGAAGCCGCATCTGGTGGTGCCCGAGATCGAGGCCATCGCCACCGAAACCCTCATCCAGCTGGAGGCGGAGGGAGTCTGCCGGGTCATCCCCACCGCCCGCGCCGCCAACCTGACCATGAACCGCGAGGGCATCCGCCGCCTGGCCGCCGAGACCCTCAAGCTGCCCACCTCGCCCTACGCCTTCGCCGATTCCTTCGATGAGCTGAAGCGGGCGGTGGACGGTGGCATCGGCTATCCCTGCGTGGTCAAGCCGGTAATGTCCTCGTCCGGCAAGGGGCAGAGCAAGGTCGACGGCCCGGACGATCTCAAGGCGGCCTGGGACTACGCCAAGGAGGCCGGCCGGGTGAACCGCGGCCGGGTCATCGTCGAGGGCTTCGTCGACTTCGACTACGAGATCACCCAGCTCACCGTGCGCGCCCTCGGCCCGGACGGCCAGCCGCATACCCACTTCTGCGAGCCCATCGGCCACGTCCAGGTCAAGGGCGACTACGTCGAGAGCTGGCAGCCGCAGCCGATGAGCAAGCTGGCCCTGGAGAAGGCGCGCGCCATCGCCAAGGCGGTCACCGACGACCTCGGCGGCCTCGGTATCTTCGGCGTCGAGTGCTTCGTCAAGGGCGACGACGTCTGGTTCTCCGAAGTCAGTCCACGCCCGCACGACACCGGCATGGTGACCATGGTGACCCAGCGCCAGAACGAGTTCGAGCTGCATGCCCGCGCCATCCTCGGCCTGCCGGTCGACACCACCTTGCGCAACCCGGGCGCCTCGGCGGTGATCTACGGCGGCGTCGAGGCCAGGGGCATCCGTTTCGAGGGCGTCGACCAGGCCCTGCAGGTACCGGGCACCGAGATTCGCCTGTTCGGCAAGCCGCGTTCCTACGAGCGCCGGCGCATGGGCGTGGCGCTGGCGGAAGGCAAGGACATCGCCGAGGCGCGCAGCCGGGCCAAGGAAGCCGCGGCCAAGGTTCGGCCGGTCGTCTAGAAAACGCCACTTCGTCCTGCCGGTGGGCGCGGGGCTCCAGAGGCTCTATCCGACTGGGTTCCCGTCCAGTGACACGCCCGTCCGTCATGCCCGCGCAGGCGGGCATCCTGTTCCTTGATCAATCCGGGTTCCCGCCTGTGCGGGAACGACAAGGCCATCATTGATCAGCACTTCCTTAGCAGACGCCTTCGAGCCGGTTGAAGTACGGCTTCCTGAACACTACTGGAGCGAATGCCTGGGCCGGGCCGGCTTCGCCAGCCCGGCATGGTGATCAGCCTGGCAGGCTCGGATGGCCACGAAATTTTCTTTATTCCGCAAAGGTTTAGCGTGGGCGGTGTGCTAGAATGCCGCCCCTTTAAGCATTCCCTTATATTTATGGCCCGCGCCCTCCGTAACATCGCCATCATCGCCCACGTCGACCATGGCAAGACCACCCTGGTGGACAAGCTCCTGCAACAGTCCGGCACCTTCGCCGCCCACCAGCAGGTCTCCGAACGCGTGATGGACTCCAACGACCTGGAAAGGGAGCGTGGCATCACCATCCTGGCCAAGAACACGGCCATCGACTACAACGGCACCCGCATCAATATCGTCGACACCCCCGGCCACGCCGACTTCGGTGGCGAGGTGGAGCGCGTGCTCGGCATGGTGGACGGCGTGGTCCTGCTGGTGGACGCCGTCGAAGGCCCCATGCCGCAGACCCGCTTCGTCACCAAGAAGGCCCTGGCCCTGGGCCTGCATCCCATCGTGGTGGTGAACAAGGTCGACCGTCCCGGCGCCCGCCCGGACTGGGTGGTGGACCAGACCTTCGACCTGTTCGACAAGCTGCACGCCACCAACGAGCAGCTCGACTTCCCCATCATCTACGCCTCCGGCCTCAACGGCTGGGCCTGCCACGACCTCAAGGACGCTCCCTCACAGGGCGGTTCCGCCAGCGACATGAAGGCCCTGTTCGAGACCGTGCTGGCCCACGTGCCGACGCCGCCGGGCGACCCCGAGGCGCCCCTGCAGCTGCAGATCGCCGCCCTCGACTACTCTACCTACACCGGCCGCCTTGGCGTCGGCCGCGTCCTCAACGGCCGCATCCGGCCGGGCGAGCAGGTGGTGGTGATGAACCACGAGGAGCAGGTGGCCTCCGGCCGCATCAACCAGGTGCTCGGCTTCAAGGGCCTGGAGCGCGTGCCGGTGGAGGAGGCCGAGGCGGGCGACATCATCATCATCTCAGGCCTGGACGACATCGGCATCGGCGTCACCATCTGCGATCGCGACGCCCCGGTCGGCCTGCCCATGCTGTCGGTGGACGAGCCGACGCTCACCATGGACTTCCTGGTCAACTCCTCGCCGCTGGCCGGCACCGAGGGCAAGTTCGTCACCAGCCGGCAGATCCGCGAACGCCTCAACAAGGAGCTGCTCACCAACGTCGCCCTGCGCGTCGAGGATACCGGTGACGCCGACGTGTTCCGGGTCTCCGGCCGCGGCGAGCTGCACCTCACCATCCTCCTGGAGAACATGCGCCGCGAGGGCTTCGAGATGGCCGTCGGCAAGCCGCGCGTGGTCTACAAGGAGATCGACGGTGAGAAGTGCGAGCCCTATGAGAACCTCAGCATCGACCTGGAGAACGACCACCAGGGCGCGGTGATGGAGGAGATCGGCCGCCGCCGCGGCGAGCTGACCAACATGGAGTCCGACCCCAACGGCCGCACCCGCCTCGAATACCACATCCCGGCGCGCGGTCTGATCGGCTTCCAGTCCGACTTCATGACCATGACCCGCGGCACCGGCCTGATCAGCCACGTGTTCGACGACTACGCCCCGGTCAAGGCCGACCTGCCCGGCCGCCACAACGGCGTCCTCATTAGCCAGGAGGACGGCGAGGCGGTGGCCTACGCCCTGTGGAAGCTGGAGGATCGCGGCCGCATGTTCGTCTCCCCCGGCGACAAGCTCTACGAGGGCATGATCATCGGCATCCACAGCCGCGACAATGACCTGGTGGTGAACCCCATCAAGGGCAAGCAGCTCACCAACGTGCGCGCATCCGGCACCGATGAGGCGGTGCGCCTGACGCCGCCGATCCGGCTGACCCTGGAGAGTGCCGTCGAATTCATCGACGACGACGAACTGGTGGAGATCACCCCCAAGACCATCCGCATCCGCAAGCGCCACCTGAAGGAACACGACCGGCGGCGCGCGGCGCGCGAGGCGTGATGTGACCCTCTCCCAGCGGGAGAGGGTGGCGCGCAGCGCCGGGTGAGGGGGCCATGGCTGGCTTCCTGAGAGCCCTTTTTTCTGGCGGGCAATCGCTGCAACTGGACCGGACCGCCTGGACCGACACCCTGGCTCTGCCGGTGTTCGACGGTCTGTCCACCGAGGCGGCGGAGCGGCTGGAGCAACTGGCCCGCCAGCTGCTGGCCGACAAGACCTTCACCGGTGTCGCCGGCAACGAGGTCGACCCGGCCATGGCCACCGTGATCGCCGCCTTCGCCGCCCTGCCGGTGCTGAACCTCGGCTATGACTGGTACAAGGGCTGGAACGAGATCGTCGTCTACCCGGCCGAGTTCGTGCCCGAGCGCGACGTGACGGACGAGTATGGCGTCGTCCACCGGGTGCGCCAGCCCCTCTCTGGCGAGGCCTGGGCGGGCGGGCCGCTGGTGCTGTCCTGGGACGACGTGCAGCACTCCGGCGGCGGCGAGGGCTACAACGTGGTGATCCACGAGTTCGCCCACAAGCTGGACATGAAGAACGGCGCCGTCGACGGCTTGCCGCCGCTGCCGGCCGGCATGGCGGTGGCGGACTGGGCGGCCGCCTTCGAGGTCGCCTATGCGGATTTCTGCCGGCGCGTCGACTGTGGCGAGGAGACCGCCATCGACCCTTATGCCTCCGAGAGCCCGGCCGAGTTCTTCGCCGTGCTGACGGAGGCCTTCTTCGAGATGCCGGATGTGCTCGCCGACGACTATCCGACGGTGTACGGGCAACTGAAACGGTTTTTCAAACAAGACCCCCTGGCAAGACTGGAGCGCCTCAATGACCTTCCAACTGCATGATCATGCCCACCACGACACGGTGTGCGAGCAGTGCATCTTCGATACCGACACCCACCACTTCGACGAGGACGTCATCGAGGCCTCGAAGAGTCACCTGGTCCTGGTCGACCTGTGGGCGGACTGGTGCGGCCCCTGCCACTTCCTCGGCCCGGTGCTGACCAAGGTGATCCCCGAGTACGGCGGCCAGGTGCGTCTGGCCAAGGTGGAGGTGGACGAGGGCGACAACATGAAGATCGCCGGCCGCCACGGCGCCCGCGGCTTTCCCACCGTGCTGGTCTACAAGGGCGGCGAACTGGTCGACCGCTTCCACGGCGCCAAGCCCGAGCACTTCGTCCGCGAGCTCATCGACAAGCACGTGTGAGCGAGGGGTGAGACGTGAGGAGTGAGGCGGAACGGCTAGCCGACATCGAGCCGTTCCGGGTCATGGCCATCCTGGGCCGGGCCCGCGCCATGCAGGCGGCAGGCCGCGACATCGTCCATCTGGAGGTGGGCGAGCCCGATTTCGCCACCCCCGAACCCATCGTCGAGGCCGGCATCCGCGCCCTGCGCGCCGGCCATACCCACTACACACCATCGCTGGGCCTGCCGGCCCTGCGCGAGGCCATCGCCGGCTACTACGGCGAGCGCCACGGCGTCGCCGTCTCCCCGGCGCGCATCGCGGTGACGCCGGGCGCCTCGGGGGCGCTGCTGCTGGTCATGGCGGCGCTGTTCAATCCCGGCGAGGAGGTGCTGCTGGCCGACCCCGGCTACCCCTGCAACCGCCACTTCGCCCGCCTGCTGGAGGCGCGCGGGGTTCCGGTGGCGGTGGGTACGGAGACCGGCTTCCAGCTCACCGCCGAGCTGGTGGCGCGGCACTGGGGGCCGGCTACCCGCGGCGTCCTGGTGGCCAATCCGGGCAATCCTACCGGTACCGTCATCCCGGCCGCCGAATTGGCGGCGATCCACGCCGTGGTGCGGGAAAAGGGCGGCTGGCTTATCGTCGACGAGATCTACCACGAACTGATCTACGGCCGGGACGAGCCCACCGCCGCCGGCATGGACGACGACGTCATCGTCGTCAACAGCTTCTCCAAATATTGGCTGATGACCGGCTGGCGCCTGGGCTGGCTGCTGGCGCCGGCGGCCCTGATGCCGGCCATCGACCGCCTGGCGCAGAACGTCTTCCTGGCCGCCCCCACGGTCGCCCAGCACGCCGCCCTGGCGGCGCTGGGAAGGGATGCGAGGGCCATCCTGGAGGTGCGCAAGGCGGAGTTGCAGGCCAGGCGGGACTACCTGGTGCCGGCCCTGGAGGAGCTGGGCTTCGGCGTGCCGGTGCGCCCGCAGGGTGCCTTCTATGTCTATGCCGACATCGGCCGCCTTGCCCAGGACGGCGAGTCCTTCGCCGCCGACCTCCTGGAACGCGCCGGGGTGGCCGTCACGCCGGGGGTCGACTTCGGCCGCCACGCGGCCACCCGCCATGTCCGCTTCGCCTATACCACCGACCGCCTCGCCGAGGCGGTGGCCAGGCTGCGGGACTTGCTGGACAGCGGGCAATAAAAAAGCCGGCCCGAAGGCCGGCTTTCGCTGCGACAAGTAAGGAATTACTTGGCGGCTTCGGCCGGAGCAGCGGGAGCGGCGGCGTCGGCAGCGGGAGCGGCGGCGTCGGCAGCCGGAGCGGCGGCGTCGGCGGCAGGAGCGGCGGCGTCAGCGGCAGGAGCGGCTTCCTGGGCGGGAGCAGCAGCTTCGGGGGCCGGCATCGGGGCGGCTTCTTCTTTCTTGCCACAGGCGGACAGACCCAGGGCCAGCAGGGCGGCGAGCAGGACGGAATATTTCATTTGGTTTCCTTGACTTGTAGGTTGATCACAAAACGATAGCCGATCCGGCTGCTTGGCCGGACCGGCGGAATTCTAGCAAAACGCCGGCAGTGCGCTAGTGGTTTTTAATGGCCCGTCGCAGGGGGTATTAAGCCGGCGCCAGATAGCCGTCACGATACCAGTCATGCAGGAGTTCGGCCATTTCGTCGTCGTAGTCACCCGGCGGCAGGGCGCGGTGGTCGGCCAGCCGGCGCAGGGTCGAGGCCGCCGCGCGGCCGGCCTCGACCCGTTCGCCGTTGATGAAGCAGGCACGGCCCCGGTAGAGCATGAGGGTGCGGGCATCCAGGCGGACGCCGCGGGCAGCCAGGCGGTGGCGGAAGGCCGCGGCCCCGAGCGGGCGTGCCGGCGGGTCGAAGAATACGTGCGGCTTCGGCTCGCTGAGGTAGCGGCCGAGGAAGTCGTCCATGTCGGCGTCGCGCCAGTCTATGCGCCTGATCATGTCCTTGAGCCGGCTCGCCATGGCGTCGGGGATGCGGCCGGGGTGCCTGGAATGGCCGAGGTCGGGGTCGGCGTAGACGCCGTCCAGCTCGATGCGGTCCTGCAGGTAGACCAGGAACTGGGTCGCCATCTCCTGCGCGGTGGGGGTGCGGAAACCGATCGACCAGGTCATGCAGTCGGTCAGGGCGACGCCGTTGTGGGCATACTGGGGCGGCAGGTAGAGCATGTCGCCCGGTTCCAGCTTCCAGGACTGGTCGACCCGGAAGCGCTTGAGGATGCGCAGCGGGCAGTCGTCCACCAGTTCGAGGTCGTCCTGGGCGCTGATCTCCCAGCGCCGCCGGCCCAGGCCCTGGATGAGAAACACGTCGTAGGCGTCGAAGTGCGGCCCGACGCCGCCGCCGGGCGGCGCGAAGCTGACCATGAGGTCGTCCAGGCGGGCATAGGGCACGAAGTTGAAGGCGTTGAGCAGGGCGTCGCCCTCCGGCACCATCAGGTTGACCCCGGACACCAGCAGGCTCCAGTCCTTCTTCGGCAGGGCGGCCAGGCGGGCCGGCTCGAAGGGGCCGCGCTCGACCCGCCAGTTGTCGCGCACGTGGCGCACCAGGCGGCCCTCGGCCTCCTCGCGGCAGGCCAGCGCCTTGAGGCCGGCGCCGTCGAGCACCTCTTCGAGGTGGGGCACGGCGTTGCGGATCATGAGCGGCTTCTTGTGCCAGTACTCGGCGAAGAACTGCTTCGGCGACATGCCGCCCAGCAGGGCCTTGAGGCCGGGCACGGCAAACTGGCCGGCACGGTTGCGTTTTGTCTTGGCGGGGCTCATATAATGGCGGCGTTTTTCACGGATATCACGAGGTACTTATGCTGAAACCGGGCGACAAGGCACCGGGGTTCGAACTGCCGGATGCCGACATGGAGATCGTCCGGCTCGACGACTACAGCCCCGGCAGGAACGTGGTGCTGTACTTCTACGTGCGCGATGATACGCCCGGCTGCACCGCCGAGGCCATCGAATTCAGCGACCTCGAAGCCGAGTTCGCCGCCCTCGACTGCGTCGTCCTCGGGGTGTCCAGGGACGACTGCATCAGCCACGGCGTGTTCCGCGACAAGCACGGCATCTCGGTGCGCCTCCTGGCTGACAAGGAGTGCCTTTCCTGCCGCGTCTACGAGGTGCTGGTGGAGCGGGAAGTGGACGGCGTGATGCGGACCGGCGTGCAGCGGTCGACCTTTGTGATCGACCGCCAGGGCATCGTCCGCCACGCCCTGTATGGCGTGGCCGCCAAGGGCCACGCCGAGGAAGTACTCAATCTGGTAAAGGAACTCTAATGCAAGTTGGCAAGGATACCGTCGTCACCCTCTCTTACCGGCTCACCACCCTGCAGGGCGAGCTGATCGAGGAGGCCACCCAGGACCAGCCGGCCGCCTACCTGCATGGCGGCTACGACGGCATCTTCCCCAAGGTCGAGGCGGCACTCGAGGGCCAGGCGGTCGGCGCCGAGGCCGATGTCATGCTGGAGCCGGAGGACGCTTTCGGCGACTACGACGCCGAACTGGTGCGCATGGAGGAGGCCGACCTGTTCCCGCCCGAGGTCGAGGTCGGCATGCAGTTCGAGGGCGCCAGCGAGGACGGCCAGCATTACATGCTGTACACGGTCACCGACATCGCCGACGGCAAGGTGGTGGTGGACGGCAACCATCCCCTGGCCGGCCAGACGCTGCGCGTGCAGTGCCGCGTGGTCGGCGTGCGCAGCGCCCTGCCGGAGGAGGTCGAGCACGGCCACGTGCACGGCCCCGAGGGGCATCAGCACCATTGAACGGCCGGGCGCGGTACAATGCGCGCCCCGATACCGAGACCCGCCCCGGCATGAAAGTCACCTTCCTGGATTTCGAACAGCCGATCGCCGAGCTGGAAGCCAAGATCGACGCCCTGATGGGCGGCTCCGAGCGCGAGCCTGACGCGGACGACGAGGCTGCCGTCGACCTATCGCCCGAGATCCAGCGCCTGCGCAAGAAGAGCGCCACCCTGACCAAGGACATCTACGCCAAGCTGAACGCCTGGCAGACCTCCCTGGTGGCGCGCCATCCGCAGCGGCCCTACACCCTGGACTACCTCAAGGGCCTGTTCACCGATTTCGAGGAACTGCACGGCGATCGCGCCTTTGCCGACGACGCCGCCATCGTTGGCGGCCTGGCCCGCTTCCAGGGCGAACCGGTGGTGGTGATCGGCCACCAGAAGGGCCGCGACACCAAGGAACGCCAGTACCGCAACTTCGGCATGCCGCGCCCGGAGGGCTACCGCAAGGCCTTGCGCCTGATGCGCCTGGCGGAGAAGTTCCAGCTGCCGGTGATGACCTTCATCGACACTCCGGGCGCCTACCCTGGCATCGACGCCGAGGAGCGCGGCCAGAGCGAGGCCATCGCCCGCAACCTGTATGTCATGGCCGAGCTGAAGACCCCCATCATCTGCACGGTGATCGGCGAGGGTGGCTCCGGCGGCGCGCTGGCGATCGGCGTCGGCGATGTGGTGCAGATGCTGCAGTACTCCACCTATTCGGTGATCTCGCCGGAGGGCTGTGCCTCCATCCTGTACAAGAGCGCCGACAAGGCGCCCGTGGCGGCGGAGAGCCTGGGCATCACGGCGGCGCGCCTGAAGTCGCTCGGCCTCATCGACCGGATCGTCAACGAGCCCCTGGGCGGCGCCCACCGCGACCCCGAGACGATGATGGAAAGTCTGCGCGATGCCCTGGTCGACGCCCTCATGGAGGTGCGCGAGCAGCCCCTCGACGCCCTCCTCAACGCCCGCTATGCCCGCCTGATGGGCTATGGCAAGTTCAAAGAGACGCGGGCGCGCTGAAGCGGGGGTGAACGCCGCCGGCCGCGGGCGGCCATGAGCGGCGACCTGTCGGGCTACGTGCGGGCCTTCCTGGCCGCCCACGTCGCCGCCGGCGCCCGGCTCTGCCTGGGCTACTCCGGCGGCCTCGACTCCTCCGTGTTGCTGCATGTCCTGGCCGGCCTGCGCCACGAGTTGGCCTTCCATCTCGGCGCCGTGCACGTCCACCACGGGCTGTCGGTCAATGCCGACGCCTGGGTCGCGCACTGCCGCCAGGCCTGCGCCGACCTCGAAGTCCCCCTCGAGGTGCGCCGCGTGGCGGTGGCTGCCGGCGCCCAGGGCATCGAGGCGGCGGCGCGCGAGGCGCGCTACCGGGTGTTCGACGAGGTGGCCGCCGACTACGTTGTCCTCGCCCACCACCGCGACGACCAGGCTGAGACCCTGCTGTTCCGCCTCCTGCGCGGCGCCGGCGTGCACGGCCTCGCCGCCATGGCCGGCCGGCGCGCGACGGCCGGCGGCACGCTGCTGCGCCCGCTGCTGGCGGTCGGCCGCGCCGAACTGGTCGAGCATGCCCGCCGCCATGCCATCGCCCATGTCGACGACGAGAGCAA
>JAQVJE010000013.1:5113-18227 GCA_028695325.1 Gallionellaceae bacterium | reverse complement strand
CCGCCATGGCCGGCCGGCGCGCGACGGCCGGCGGCACGCTGCTGCGCCCGCTGCTGGCGGTCGGCCGCGCCGAACTGGTCGAGCATGCCCGCCGCCATGCCATCGCCCATGTCGACGACGAGAGCAATGGCGATCGCGCCCTGACCCGCAACTGGCTGCGCCACGAGGTGCTGCCGCTCCTCGACGGCCGTTTCCCGGCCAGCCGCCGGGTGCTCGCCCGCACCGCCGACCAGCTGGCCGAGAGTGCCGCCCTGCTCGACGACCTCGCCGCCCTGGACCTCGCCCGCGTCGGTGACGGCGAGGGGCTGCGCCTAGCTGGGCTGACCGACCTGGGGCCGGCCCGGGCGGCCAATCTGCTGCGCCACTGGCTCGGCCGCACGGCCGGCGTCCTGCCCAGCCGGGCCTGGCTGGGCGAGGCCCTGGCGCAGCTCGCCGGCGCTGCGCCGGACCGCCACCCAGTTCTGGCGCTGGGCGGTGTCACCCTGCGCCGGCACGGAGGCCGCGTCGTGCTGGCCGGCCCGGCAGCGGCCCTGCCGGCCGGCGAATGGCGCTGGCGCAGTGAGACCGAGCTCGACCTCGGCGGCCACGGCCGCCTGCACTTCGCACCGGCGGTGGGGGAGGGGCTGGCCGCCGCCCTGCTGCCGCCCGAGGGTGCCAGGATCGCCTGGAGGTGTGGCGGCGAACGCCTGCGCCCCGACTGTCGACGCCCGGCCCGCAGTCTGAAGAATCTGCTGCGTGAGGCGGCGGTGCCGGCCGAGGCACGCGGTCGCCTGCCCCTGCTCTGGCTTGGCGACCGCCTGGCCTGGGTCGCCGGCATCGGCGTCGACTGCGCCTGCCAGGCGAGGCCTGGCGAGCCTGGCTGGCGCATCGCCTGGCAGCCGTGGGCGGACTGACGCGGATGGGTCGGGCCGGCCGGAATCGCCTTCATTTTGAGCGGTTTTCATGCTATTTTTGCCGACCTTTTTGTGTTCTTTCATTACCCCCCGGAGATACCAAGTGGCCATCCAACGCACCCTGTCCATCATCAAGCCCGATGCCGTCGCCAAGAACGTGATCGGCAAGATCTACAGCCGTTTCGAGACCAACGGCCTCAAGATCATCGCCGCCAAGATGATCCACCTGTCGCGCGCCGAGGCCGAAGGTTTCTACGCCGTGCACAAGGGCCGTCCCTTCTTCAACGACCTGGTCGAGTTCATGATCTCCGGTCCGGTCATGGTCCAGGTCCTGGAAGGCGAGGAAGCCATCGCCAAGAACCGCGAGCTGATGGGTGCCACCGACCCGAAGAAGGCCGAGCCGGGCACCATCCGCGCCGATTTCGCGCAGTCCATCGACGCCAACGCCGTGCACGGCTCCGACGCCCCGGAGACCGCCGCCGTGGAGATTTCCTACTTCTTCCCCGGCCACCAGGTCTATTCGCGGTAAGGCTGGAAAGGCGTGACGAAACGGCGTGACAAAGATGCGTGACAGGAACGGCGTGACCGAAATGCGTGATAGTCACGCCCTTGCGTCATGCCCTTGCGTCACGCCCTTGCGTTACGCCTTTCGATGATTGCGTCACGCTTCATGAAGAAGAATCTGCTCGACTTCGACCTCAAGGGCCTCACCGACTGGTTTCAGGAGATCGGTGAGAAGCCCTTCCGCGCCAAGCAGGTGCTGCGCTGGCTGCACCACTTCGGCGCGGACGATTTCGAGCAGATGACCGATCTGGCCAAGTCGCTGCGCGCCAAGCTGCAGGATCTGGCCGAGATCCGCCCCCCGGTGCTGCTGAAGGAGCAGGCCTCCGACGACGGCACCCGCAAATTCCTGTTGGAGGTTGGTCCCGACAACCATGTCGAGACCGTCTTCATCCCCGACGGCGAGCGCGGTACCCTGTGCGTGTCCACCCAGGTGGGCTGCGCCCTGGAGTGCCGGTTCTGCTCGACCGGCCGGCAGGGCTTCAACCGCAACCTCACGGTGGCCGAGATCATCGGCCAGCTGTGGTGGGCCAACAAGGCCCTGGGCCGCGACCCCAAGGGCGAACGCATCATCTCCAACGTGGTCCTGATGGGCATGGGCGAGCCCCTGCTCAACTACGACAACACTGTCAAGGCCGTGTCCCTGATGCTGGACGACCACGCCTACGGCCTGTCGCGCCGGCGCGTCACGGTGTCCACCTCCGGCATCGTCCCGGCCATGGACCGCCTGCGCGAGGACATGCCGGTGGCCCTGGCGGTATCCCTGCATGCGCCCGACGACAGGCTGCGCGACGAGCTGGTGCCGATCAACCGCAAGTACCCCCTGAAGGAGCTGATGGCTGCCTGCCAGCGCTATCTGGAGCAGGCACCGCGCGACTTCATCACCTTCGAATACGTCATGCTGGACGGGGTGAACGACCGGCCCGAGCATGCCGACGAGCTGATTGCGCTGGTGCGCGGTGTGCCCTGCAAGTTCAACCTGATCCCGTTCAACCCCTTCCCCAACTCGGGCTACCGGCGCTCGCCGGCCGAGCGGGTGCGCGCCTTCGCCGCCCGCCTGATGGCGGAGGGCATCGTCACCACGACGCGCAAGACGCGCGGCGACGACATCGATGCCGCCTGCGGCCAGCTCGCCGGCCAGGTGGTCGACAAGACACGGCGCGCCGACAGGCGCATGGAGTCGACGGCATGAAGGCTGCCTGGCTGGCCCTCGCACTCTTCCTGGCCGGTTGTACCCAGCCGGCCACCCGGCCGGGCGGGGACGGCGACCGGGCGGCGACGGAGAACCCGCGCGCCCGCATCCATGCGGAACTGGCCGCGCAGTACTACGCGCGCCGCCAGTATGCCGTCGCCCTCGAAGAGGTGCGCGAGGCGCTGGGTGCCGACGCCGGCTATGCACCGGCCTACAGCGTGCTGGGTCTGGTGCACGCCGCCCTGCTGGAGGACAAGGAGGCCGAGGCGAGCTTCCGGCGCGCCATCGAGCTGGCGCCGCGCTATTCCGATGCGCACAACAATTTCGGCTACTTCCTCTGCCTGCGCGAGCGCCGCGACGAGGCCATGAAGCACTTCGAACTGGCCTGGAAGAACCCGCTCTATGCGACGCCCGAGCGGGCGCTTGCCAATGCCGGCCACTGCGCCCTGCGCCATGGCGACCTGGAGGCGGCCGAACAGTACGCCCAGCGCGCCCTGGTCCGGGACGGCAACCAACCCCAGGCCATGGTGACCATGGCCGATATCCATTTCCGGCGCGGCAACCCGCAGCGGGCACGCGCCATCATCCGGCAGCTGGAGGACGCGGGCGGTCTGGACGCCGGCGCGCTGTGGCTGGCGCTGCGCCTGGAGCGCGCCGCCGGCAACCGCGAGGCGGAGGCGGACTACGGCCTGCAACTGCGCCGCCATCACCAGGACGCCCCCGAGACGGCCTGGTTGCTGGATGGCCGCTATGACTTGCCAGGAGGTAAGCAATGACCCTAGAGATCGCACCCGGCTACGGCCAGATGCTGGCGCGGGCGCGCCAGGCCAAGGGACTGACGGTCGCCCAGGTCGCCGAGAAGCTCAAGCTGACCGGCCGTCAGGTCGAGGCGTTGGAGGAGGAGGATCTCGCCCGCCTGCCGGCGCCGGTGTTCGTGCGCGGCTTCATCCGCAACTACGCGCGCCTAGTGGGGGTGCCGCTCGACAGCCTGCCCGCGATCGCCGAGGTCGAGGTCGCCCCCACCGAGACCATCACCGCGCCCTCCGAGGGGTTGCGCTTCACTGCTTCGTCGACCCGGCGCTGGCTGCTGCTGCCGGTGGCCGCGCTGGGCCTCTTCGTGCTGCTGGTGGTGCTGCTCTATGTCTGGCTGAGCCAGGACGGGGAGGACCCCGCGCCGGCCGAGGCGGTGGCGCCTGTGCAGGCCCTGCCGGCCCCGGCCGAGGTGACCGAACCGGCGGCCGTGGACCCGGCCGCCGCGCCGGCATCGGTCCCGGCCACGGTATTGCCGGAGCCGGCTCCGGTCGTCGTGCCGCCCCCTCCCGCACCCTCCGCGCCGCCGCCCCCCGCACCCTCCGTGCCCCGCGCCAGCCAGGCGCCGGCGGTCCAGGTCGCGCCCGCCGCCCGACCCGCTGCGTCGTCGCGGACCCGTGCCGTGCAGCTGGTGGCCGAGGCCGGTGCAAGCTGGGTCGAGGTGGCGACTGGCGACGGCCGTCGCGAGCAGCGCCTGCTGCAGGACGGCGAGCGCATGACCCTGGCTGGCGTGCCGCCCTTCCAGTTGCTGGTCGGCAACGCCCCAGTCCTGCGCCTGAGCTATGACGGCCGCCCGGTCGACCTCACTCCCCATACCCGTGAGCGGGTGGCCAGACTGACCCTGGAATGACGCACCCGGTGATCCGGCGCCCGTCGCGGCGCGTCATGGTGGGCGGCGTGCCGGTCGGCGGAGGTGCCCCGGTGGTGGTGCAGTCGATGACCAACACCGACACCGCCGACGTCGCCGCCAGCGTGGCGCAGGTCTACGAACTCTGGCGGGCCGGCTCCGAGCTGGTCCGCCTGACCGTCAACACCGTCGAGGCGGCGCGTGCCGTGCCGGCTATCCGCGATGGCCTGGCGGCCAGGGGCTGCACGGTGCCGCTGATCGGCGACTTCCACTTCAACGGCCACAAGCTGCTCGCCGAGGTGCCCGAGTGCGCCGAGGCGCTGGCCAAGCTGCGCATCAACCCGGGCAACGTCGGCCGCGGCGCCAAGCGCGACGACCAGTTCGCCACCCTGATCGAATTCGCTTGCCGCTACGACAAGCCGGTGCGCATCGGGGTCAACTGGGGCAGCCTGGACCCGGAACTGCTCGCCCGCATGATGGACGACAACGGCCGGCGCGCCGAGCCGCACGAGCCGGAAGAGGTGATGCGCCACGCCCTCATCGCCTCCGCCCTGGAGTCGGCGGCGCGGGCCGAGGAACTCGGCCTGCCTGGCGACCGCATCATCCTGTCCTGCAAGCTCTCGGGCGTGCAGGACCTCATCCGGGTCTACCGCGACCTGGCGGCGCGTTGCGACTACGCCCTGCATCTGGGGCTGACCGAGGCCGGCATCGGCTCCAAGGGCATCGTCGCCTCCACCGCCGCCCTGGCGGTGCTGCTGCAGGAGGGCATCGGCGACACCATCCGGGTGTCGCTCACCCCGCGCCCGGGCGAGCCGCGCAGCACCGAGGTGCAGGTCGCCCAGGAGATCCTGCAGACCCTGGGCCTGCGCTCGTTCACCCCCATGGTGACCGCCTGCCCCGGCTGCGGCCGCACCACCTCCACTTTCTTCCAGAAGCTGGCCGACGACATCCAGGACTGGCTGCGCAACCAGATGCCGGTCTGGCGCGGCCAGTACCCCGGCGTCGAGGACATGAGCGTGGCGGTGATGGGCTGTGTGGTGAACGGGCCGGGCGAGTCCAAGCACGCCAATGTCGGCATCTCCCTGCCCGGCAGCAACGAAACCCCGGTGGCCCCGGTCTACGAGGACGGCGTCAAGACCGTCACCCTCAAGGGCGACAAGATCGCCGAGGAATTCCAGGCCATCGTCGAGAACTACGTGAAGACCCATTATGGCCAATGACACCCTGCGCGCCGTGCGCGGCATGAACGACATCCTGCCGGGCGAGATCGCCCTCTGGCAGCACTTCGAGGCAGTGGTGCGCGACTGGCTGGCCGGCTACGGCTATCAGGAGATGCGCACCCCGATCCTGGAGCACACCGGCCTGTTCAAGCGGGCCATCGGCGAGGTCACCGACATCGTCGAGAAGGAGATGTACACCTTCGTTGACGAGTTGAACGGCGAATCGCTCACCCTGCGTCCGGAAGGCACCGCCTCCGGGGTGCGCGCGGTGATCGAGCACAACATGCTGTTCGACGGCGGCAAGCGGCTCTGGTACCAGGGCCCCATGTTCCGCCACGAGCGCCCGCAGAAGGGCCGCTACCGGCAGTTCCACCAGGTCGGCGTCGAGGCCCTGGGCTTCGCCGGCCCCGACATGGACATCGAGCACCTCCTGATGACCGCCCGGCTGTGGCGGCGGCTCGGCCTGGCCGGGCACGTGCGCCTGGAGATCAACACCCTGGGCGGTGCCGAGTCGCGCGCGCGCCATCGCCAGAAGCTGATCGACTACTTCGATGCGCAGCAGGGCCAGCTCGACGAGGATGCCCGCCGCCGCCTGCACAGCAACCCGCTGCGCATCCTGGACACCAAGAACCCGGCCATGCAGGCTCTGGTGGAGGCGGCACCGAGGCTGATCGACGAGCTGGACGAGGCCGCCCTGGCTCATTTCCAGGCGGTCAAGGACGGCCTCGACGCCGCCGGCATCGCTTACACGGTCAACCCCCGCCTTGTGCGCGGCCTCGACTACTACAACTACACCGTGTTCGAGTGGGTGACCGACCGCCTCGGCGCCCAGGGCACGGTATGCGCCGGCGGCCGCTACGATGGCCTCATCGCCCAGATGGGCGGCAAGCCAGCGCCGGCCTGCGGCTACGCCATGGGCATCGAGCGCCTGCTGGCGCTCATGGCCGAGACCGGGCAGAATCCGCCCGTCGCGCCGCCCGACGCCTACGTGGTCAACGTCGGCGAACAGGCGGCGCGTTTCGCCATGCGGGCGGCCGAGACCCTGCGCGACGGCGGCCTCAGGGCCGTGCTGCACTGCGGCGGCGGCAGCTTCAAGTCGCAGATGAAGAAGGCCGACGCCAGCGGCGCCCGCTACGCCGTCATCATCGGCGACGACGAGGCGCTGTCCGGCGAGGCCGGCGTCAAGCCGCTGCGCGGCGCGGGAGAACAGCAGCGGGTCAAGCTGGCCGACCTGGCCGGCATCATTAGCAAGGAATAGGTATGGCACTCGACCTCGAAGAACAGGAACAGCTGGAAGAACTCAAGGCCTGGTGGCGGAAGCACGGCACCTACGTGATCGCCGCGGTGGCGGTCTTCGTGATCGGCGTGTCGGGCTGGAAAGGCTGGCAGGTCTGGTCGGCCAGGCAGGCGGCCGAGTCGCAGGCCCTGTTCGAGCGCGCCATGCAGGCGGCCATGGCCAACGACGCCAAGACGGTCAAGGAACTGACCGGCCAGATCATGGAGGACTATGGCCGCTCCGGCTATGCCGTGCCGGCCGCCTGGCTGGCCGGCAAGGTCAATTTCACGGCCGGCGACCTGAAGAGCGCCCAGGCTCAGTACCAGTACGCCCTCGATCATGCCGGCGACCGTGGCTTGGAGAGCCTCGCCCGCCTGCGCCTGGCCGCTGTGCTGCTGGACCAGAAGGACATCGCCGGTGCCCTCAAGCTGCTGGAGAAGGAGCCGGATGCCGCCTTCGCCGCCCTCTTTGCCGACCTGCGCGGCGATGCCCTCGCCCTGCAGGGCCAGGGCGAGGCGGCGCGCGCCGCCTACCGGCAGGCCTTGGACAAGCTGGACGCCGGTAGCCCGCTGAAGGCCATCGTGGAAATCAAGCTCGACAGCGTGGGAGGCTGAGATGAAACGCATGCTGGCATTGGTGCTGCTGGCCGGTCTGGCCGGCTGCGGCACCATGAGGGGGGTGTCCGACACCGTGGGCGGCTGGTTTGGTAGCGGCGACAGCGGCAGCAAGGCCAAGCCGGCCGAGCTCACCGAGATCAAGGCCACCGCCAGGCTGGCGCGCGCCTGGGAGGCCAGCGTCGGCGCCGGCAAGCCCTATGTATTCTCGCCCGCCGGCGACGGCCAGGCGGTCTATGCGGCCTCGGCCGACGGCCGCGTGGTCAAGCTGGACCTCGAAACCGGCAAGGAAGTCTGGCGCGCCGACGCCGGCCAGACCCTGTCGGCCGGCGTCGGCGTGGGCGCCGGCCTGGCCCTGGTCGGCACGCCCAAGGGCGAACTGCTCGCCTACCGTACCGACAACGGCAAGCTGGAATGGACCGCCAAACTGTCCGGCGAGATCCTCACCGCGCCGGTTGCCGGCGGCGGCCTGGTCGCCGCGCGCGGCAACGACGGCCGCATCTGGCTGCTCGACGCCCTCGACGGCAAGCAGCGGTGGGTCTACAGCCGCCAGCTGCCGGCCCTCATACTGCGCGTGCCGGGCGACCTGCTGCTCACCAGCCGCGCCCTCTTCGCCGGTCATCCGGGCGGCAAGCTGACCGCCCTGTCGCTGCTCAACGGCGCCCCCGTCTGGGAGACCAACGTCGGTCTGCCGAAGGGCGCCACCGACCTGGAGCGCATCACCGACGTCACCGGCGCCCTGGCGGTCGACGACCGCCTGATCTGTGCCGCCGCCTACCAGGGCCGCATCGGCTGCTATGACCAGCTCAACGGCAACCAGGTCTGGTCGCGCGAATTCTCCGGCCTGGGCGGCGCCGCCCTGAGCGACCGCTACCTGTTTGCCGCCGACGAGCACGCCGTGGTGCATGGCTACGACAAGATGCGCGGCGCCAGCCTGTGGAAGCAGGAGGCCCTGCGCGACCGCGGCATCATCACCCCGCTGGTCGTCGATGCCGGCCATGTCGCGGTGGCCGACTACCAGGGCGTGGTCCACCTCCTCAGCCTGGAGGAGGGCGCCCTGGTCGGCCGCGCCAGTACCGACGGCAGTCCGGTGCCCGGCCGTCCGCTCGCCACCGCTGGCGGCCTGGTCGTGCAGACCGCCAACGGCGGCGTGTATGCGTTAAAGATTCAGTGACATGAAAGGCGTGACAAAGTGACGAGTGACAAACAGCGGGGATCTTTCCCCGTCACTTGTCACTTGTCACTCGTCACCGGTTTTAGATGAAACCCACCATCGTCCTGGTCGGCCGCCCCAACGTCGGCAAGTCCACCCTGTTCAACCGCCTGACCAAGACCCGGGCGGCGCTGGTGCACGACCAGCCGGGCCTGACCCGCGACCGCCACTACGGCCACGGCCGGGTGGGCGGCAAGCCCTACCTGGTGGTGGACACCGGCGGCTTCGAGCCGGTGGTGGACTCCGGCATCCTGGCCGAGATGGCCCGCCAGACCCTGCAGGCGGTGGACGAGGGCGACGCCATCGTCTTCCTGGTCGACGGCCGCGCCGGGGCGACGCCGCAGGACAAGATCATCGCCGACCGCCTGCGCCGCTCCGGCCGGCCGGTCTTCCTGGCCGTGAACAAGACCGAGGGCATGCTCTCCGACGTCGCCGTGGCGGAGTTCCACGAACTCGGCCTGGGTCGACCCTATCCGGTTTCCGGCGCCCATGGCGAGGGCGTGCGCGAGTTGATGGAGCTGGTCCTGGAGTCCTTCGAGGTCGAGCCCGAGGAGGCCGCCGAGGACCACCCCCGCATCGCCATCGTCGGCCGTCCCAACGTCGGCAAGTCGACCCTGGTCAACACCCTGGTGGGCGAGGAGCGGGTCATCGCCTTCGACCAGCCGGGCACCACGCGCGACTCCATCTACGTCGACTTCGAGCGCGCCGGGCGCAACTACACCCTGATCGACACCGCCGGGGTACGGCGCAAGGGCAAGGTTACCGAGACGGTGGAGAAGTTCTCCGTCATCAAGACCCTGCAGGCCATCGAGGACGCCAACGTCGCCGTCTTGGTGCTCGACGCCAAGCAGGACATCGCCGAGCAGGACGCCCACCTGGCCGGCTTCATCCTGGAGGCGGGACGGGCGCTGGTGGTGGCGATCAACAAGTGGGACGACACCGACGACTACCGGCGCAGCCAGGTCAAGCAGGAGATCGCCCGCAAGCTGGATTTCCTGTCCTTCGCCAAGTTCCACTACATCTCTGCGCTGAAGAACACCGGAGTGCCCAGCCTGTTGAAGTCCATCGACGAGGCCTACCGCGCCGCCATGATCAAGCTGCCGACGCCGCGCCTGACCGCCGTCCTGCAGGAGGCGGTGGCGCGCCACAACCCGGCGCGCGCCGGCCAGTTCCGGCCCAAACCCAAGTACGCCCACCAGGGCGGCATGAACCCGCCCATCATCGTCGTGCACGGCAACCACCTGGAGAGCCTGGAGGGCGGCTACCAGCGCTACCTGGAAAACTGCTTCCGCGAGGCCTTCGACATCCAGGGCACCCCGCTGAGGGTGGAGTTCAAGACCGGCAGCAACCCCTTCGAGGGACGCAAGCCGAAGGCGCCGCCGAGCAAGGGCGAGGTGCACAAGGCCCTGCGCCTGCGCCGCCAGCGGGTCAAAAAATTCGGATAATCTGATCAAATCGAAAAACCTTGATGCCAATCAAGGTAAGGCCGCGCCCTTTGGTAGTACATAAATCTCACCCGATAACGGGGTTGGCCAAAGGGGAAAATCATGCACAAGATCGCGCTCATGCTGTTTGGCGCCTTGCTCGCGCTCGGCGTCCAGGCCGACGATTGCGTCGACTGCCACCGCAAGGTCACCCCGGGCCCGGTCGCCGACTGGGAGGCGAGCAAGCACGCCACCGCCAAGAAGGACCGCGCCACCTGCGCCACCTGCCACGGCAAGGCCCACAACACCAAGGACGACGCCAAGCTGGCCAGGATGCCCACGGCGGAGACCTGCGGTTCCTGCCACGACAAGCAGGAGATCCAGTTCAAGAAGGGCAAGCACAACCAGGCCTGGCTCGCCATGACGGCGATGCCTGCCACCCACATGCTGCCGGCCCAGCTGGCCGCCGGGCAGAAGGGCTGCGGCGGCTGCCACAAGATGGGCGCCAAGTCGAAGGACGAACTCGCCAAGCTGAAGGCTGCGGGGCAGCACTACGGCCACGCCTCTTGCGACGCCTGCCACACCCGGCACACCTTCAGCAAGAAGGAGGCGCAGCAGCCGCAGGCCTGCCAGACCTGCCACATGGGCTTCGACCACCCGCAATGGGAGATGTATTCCACCTCCAAGCACGGCACCCGCTTCCTGTTGAAGCAGATCGGGCTGATGCCCGAGAAGTCGGTCGCCCCGACCTGCCAGACCTGCCACATGCAGGACGGCGATCATGAGGTGCGCACGGCCTGGGGCTTTCTGGCGGTACGCCTGCCGCTCTCCGACGACCCGCAATGGAAGGCCGACCAGATCACCATCCTGCAGGCCCTCGGCGTGCTCGATCTGAAGGGCAACCCGACCGCTCGCCTGGACGCCGTCAAGGCCGCCGACGTCGCCCGTCTCGACCAGGCCTCCTTCGACAAGGAGCGCAACAAGATGATCAAGACCTGCGCCCAGTGCCACTCCGAGACCTTCGCCAAGGGCGAACTGGCCAAGGGCGACCAGATTATCCGCGAGGCCGACCACCTCCTGGCCGAGGCCATCCGGGTGATCGCCGCGCTGTACCAGGACGGCATCCTCGACAAGCCGGCCGGCTACGCCAGCGCCTTCCCCGACCTCCTGACCTTCCATTACGCGCCGCGGCCGATCGAGCACAAGCTGTTCGTGATGCACCTCGAGCACCGCATGCGCACCTTCCAGGGCACCTTCCACGCCAACCCGGACTATGCCCTCTGGTACGGCTGGAGTGAGATGCTGCAGGACCTGGCGGAGATCAAGGAGATGGCCGCCGACCTGCGTGCCAAGCACGCCGCGGAGAAATCGGCCAAGGCGAAGAAGACCGCCGCCGACAAGAGGTAGTTCGCCGCCGTCGTACACCGCCAGGCCGGGCTTGCCCGGCCTGGCGCGTTTCCGGGTGGCGCCGCGGGATGCGGAGGCGCCGTCGCCCGGTCGCACGAAATATCTTCGTTTTCCGCGCAGTGTTGCGGGGATGGAGTAGAATCACAGGACGCGACACGCGAACCGATTTGATTCATAAGGAATAACGCCATGAGCAAAGGGCAGCAGTTACAAGACCCGTTTCTGAATGCACTGCGCCAGGAACAGGTGCAGGTTTCCGTTTATCTCGTCAACGGCATCAAACTGCAAGGCTACATCGACAGCTACGACCAGTACGTCGTCCTGCTCAAGAATGCCGTCACCCAGATGGTCTACAAGCACGCCATCTCCACCGTGGTGCCGGCGCGCGCCGTCGTCTACCGCCAGCCGGGCGACGAAGACTGAGGCAGCATTGCCTCAGTCGGTTTCGTCGTTCCCGTTCCCGATGGCCCCTCGCGAGGGCAGGTTGTGGCGGAATGCCAGCCGAATCAATGCTGGATCCCTGCCGGCCGGGGATGATGAAGCAGTGGCCGTTTTCACGTTTCCTAACTGATGTTTGACCGTCCCCAGACGTCCGACGCCGCCGGGCGCGGACTCCCGGTGGTGCTCGCCAGCGTCAACTTCGGCGACCCCGGGTACGCCGACAGCCTGGCCGAGCTGAAGCTCCTGGCCGGCGGCGCCGGCCTCGCCATCGCCGAGGTGGTGCAGGGCAGGCGCGACCGGCCCGACGCCGCCCTCTTCGTCGGCAGCGGAAAGGCCGACGAGATCGCCGAGGCGGCGCGCGCGCACGACGCCGGCCTGGTCATCTTCAACCACGAACTCTCCCCGGTGCAGGAGCGCAACCTGGAGCGGCGCATCCAGTGCCGGGTGCTCGACCGCACTGCCCTGATCCTGGAGATATTCGCCCAGCGGGCCCGTTCCAACGAAGGCAAGCTGCAGGTGGAGCTGGCCCAGCTGCGCCACTACGCCACCCGACTGGTGCGCGGCTGGAGCCACCTGGAGCGGCAGAAGGGCGGCATCGGCATGCGCGGCGGCCCGGGCGAGACCCAGCTCGAGCTTGACCGCCGCATGATCAACGCCAAGATCAAGAACATCGAGGCCCGCCTGGCCAAGCTGGAGAAGACCCGCGCCCTGCAGCGGCGCGCCCGCCAGCGCGGCGGTGCCCTGTCGGTGTCGCTGGTGGGCTACACCAACGCCGGCAAGTCCACCCTGTTCAACGCCATGACCCACGCCGGCGTATACGCTGCCGACCAGCTGTTCGCCACCCTCGACACCACCTCGCGCAAGCTCTGGCTGCCGGATGCCGGCCAGGTGGTGCTGTCCGATACAGTGGGCTTCATCACCAACCTGCCGCACACCCTGGTGGCGGCCTTCCACGCCACCCTGGAGGAGACGGCGCACGCCGATCTGCTCCTGCACGTGGTCGATTCGGCGAGCCCGAACCGGGACCGCCAGATGGAGGAGGTGGACAAGGTGCTGGACGAGATCGGCGCCCACGAGGTGCCGCGCATTGTGGTCATGAACAAGATCGATCTCACCGGGGTGACGCCGGCGGCGGCCCTGGACGAGTGTGGTAACATCTCGCGCGTGTCGCTCAGCGCCCGCACCGGCGCGGGCATCGACCTGCTGAGGCAGGCCC
>JAQVJE010000013.1:0-5013 GCA_028695325.1 Gallionellaceae bacterium | reverse complement strand
GTGGTCATGAACAAGATCGATCTCACCGGGGTGACGCCGGCGGCGGCCCTGGACGAGTGTGGTAACATCTCGCGCGTGTCGCTCAGCGCCCGCACCGGCGCGGGCATCGACCTGCTGAGGCAGGCCCTGGCCGGGTTCGCCCGGGCCCGGCATCGGCACGATCCACAACAAACGGAAAGCAGACAAGATGGCCTGGAATGATCCCCAGTGGGGCAACGACCGCGGCGGCGGCGGCCCGCCCGACCTGGACGAGCTTTGGCGGCGCTTCAACCAGCGCCTGAACGGTCTCACCGGTGGCAAGAAGGTCGGCGGCGGCATGCCCGGCTTCAAACTGCCGGGGGGCGCCGGCCTTCTGGTGCTGCTGGCGCTGCTGGTCTGGCTGGCCTCGGGCTTCTACATCGTCGATACCGGCCAGCGCGGCGTCGTGCTGCGCTTCGGCAAGTACGTCGAGACCACCCAGCCGGGCCCGCGCTGGCACCTGCCCTATCCCTTCGAGTCGGTCGAGGTGGTCAACACCGAGCAGGTGCGCACGGTGGAGGTCGGCTACCGCAACAGCGTCAAGGCCAAGGTGCTGTCGGAATCGCTCATGCTGACCGATGACGAGAACATCATCGACCTGCAGATGTCGGTGCAATACACCCTCAAGGACCCCGAGGACTTCCTGTTCATGAACCGCGACCCCGACGAGACGGTCAAGCAGGCGGCCGAGACCGCCATCCGCGAGATCGTCGGCAAGAGCAAAATGGACTTCGTGCTGTACGAAGGACGTGCCGAGGTGGCCGACCGCGCCACCAAGCTGATGCAGTCCATCCTCGACCGCTACAAGACTGGTGTCGCCATCAGCAAGGTCAACATGCAGAACGCGCAGCCTCCCGAGCAGGTGCAGGCCGCCTTCGACGACGCCGTCAAGGCCGGTCAGGACCGCGAACGCCTGAAGAACGAGGGCCAGGCCTACGCCAACGACGTCATCCCCAAGGCCAAGGGCGTCGCCGCCCGCCTGGCGGAGGAAGCCAAGGGTTACCAGCAGCGCGTGGTCGCCAACGCCCAGGGTGAGGCCGAGCGCTTCCGGCAGATCCAGGTCGAGTATGCCAAGGCGCCCCAGGTCACCCGCGAGCGCCTGTACCAGGACGCCATGCAGCAGGTGATGAGCAGCACCACCAAGGTGCTGGTGGACGACAAGCAGGGCGGCAACCTTCTCTACCTGCCGCTCGACAAGCTGATGCAGGCCACCGGAGCGGCGCCGACCCAGCCGGCAGCGACCCCGACGGCGGCGGACACGGCGGTGCCGGCCGGTGTGCGCGGCAGCGATGCCATGCGTTCGCGTGAACGGGAGGCCCGGCCATGAAGCACCTCGGCAACCTGATCGTCCCCGGCGTACTCGCCCTGCTGTTGCTGTCGCTGTCGCTCTACACGGTCGACCAGCGCCAGGCCGCCCTGGTGTTCCAACTCGGCGAGGTGGTCGCCATCAAGCGCGACCCAGGCCTCTACTTCAAGCTGCCCCTGGTGCAGAACGTGCGCTACTTCGACACCCGCATCCTGACCATGGACTCGGCCGAGCCGGAGCGCTTCATCACCTCGGAGAAGAAAAACGTCCTGGTCGACTACTTCGTCAAGTGGCGCATCATCGACGTGCAGAAGTTCTACGTCAGCTTCGCCGGCGACGAGAAGCGGGCGCTCAACCGACTGGCCCAGACCGTCAATGACGGCATGCGCGCCGAGTTCGGCCTGCGCACCGTGCACGACGTGGTGTCCGGCGAGCGCGACAACATCATGGAGAAGCTGCGCGCCTCCGCCGACGCCGACGCCCGCCGCTTCGGCGTCCAGGTCATGGACGTGCGCATCAAGCGGGTCGAGCTGCCCAGCGAGGTGAGCGAATCGGTCTACCGGCGCATGGAGGCCGAGCGCAAGCGGGTGGCCAACGAGCTGAGGTCTACCGGTGCCGCCGAGGCCGAGCAGATCAAGGCCGACGCCGACAGGCAGCGCGAGGTGATCGTCGCCGAGGCCTACCGCGACGCCCAGAAGCTGAAGGGCGAGGGCGACGCCAGGGCGGCCGCCATCTATGCCGTCGCCTACCGGCAGAATCCGGAGTTCTACGCCTTCTACCGCAGCATGGAGGCGTACAAGGCCAGCTTCAAGGACAAGAACGACGTCATGGTCCTGCAGCCCAACTCCGATTTCTTCCGCTACATGAAGTCGCCCCGTGGCGCTGGCAAGTGAGATTTGGCCAAGTGAGCCTGGCGGAAGTCTTCCTGCCTGCGCTGGCGCTGATGCTGGTCCTGGAGGGCATGCTGCCCTTCCTGGCGCCGGCTGCCTGGCGTGAGGCATTCGTCCGCATGACCCAGATGCGGGACGGCCAGATCCGTTTCATGGGCCTCGCGTCCATGCTGGCCGGCCTGCTGATTCTGCTTATCACCCGATGAACCACGCCTGGCTGTTGCCTGAATACATCGAGGACATCCTGCCGCCCTACGCGCGCCAGGCCGAGTCCCTGCGCCGTCGCCTGCTCGACCTGTTCGACGGCCACGGCTACGAACTAGTCTGCCCGCCCATGATCGAGTACCTCGATTCCCTGCTCACCGGGGCGGCCGGCGACCTCGACCTCAAGACCTTCAAGGTGGTGGACGGCCTGTCCGGCCGCATGATGGGCGTGCGCGCCGACATCACGCCGCAGGCCGCCCGCGTCGATGCCCACCTGCTCGATCGCCAGGGTGTCACCCGCCTGTGCTACGCGGGGCCGGTGCTGCACGCCAAGCCGGATGGCCTGCTGGCCTCGCGCGAGCCCCATCAGGTCGGCGCCGAGCTGTTCGGCCACAGTGGCATCGAGGCCGACCGCGAGGTACTGGCGCTGCTGCTGGCCGCACTCGCCGTCACCGGCGGCGTCCGTGTGCGGGTCAGCCTCGGCCATGCCGGCCTGTTTCGTGCCCTGAGCGCGGCGGCCGGGGTGGCAGAGGCGGCCGAGCGGCCGCTGTTCCGCGCCCTGCGCGCCAAGGACGTGCCGGCCCTGGACCGCCTCACGGAGGGCCTGGCCGCGCCCTGGCGCGCCGCCTTCCTGCGCCTGCCCGAGCTGTACGGCGACGCCGCGGTGATCGCCGCCGCCCGTCGTGAACTGCCCGACCTGCCCGGCGTCGTCCAGGCGCTGGACGACCTCGACGCCCTCCTGGCCCTCGACGCCGGCCTGGCGGTCGACCTCGCCGACCTGCGCGGCTACGGCTACCATACCGGTGCGGTGTTCGCCGCCTATGTCGGCGGCCAGGCCCAGGCGGTCGCCCTCGGCGGCCGCTACGACAACGCCGGGGCGGTGTTCGGCCGCGCCCGCCCGGCCACCGGCTTCAGCCTCGACCTGCGCCGTATCGTCGACAGCCTGCCGGAGCCGGCTGCCCGGCCCGGCATCCTGGCGCCCTGCACCGGCGACCCGGCCCTGGCCGCCCGCGTCGCCGAGCTGCGTGCCGCCGGCGAGCGGGTGGTGGTGGAGTTCCCCGGCCAGGCCGCCCACCGCGGCGAGTCCGGCTGCGACCGGCAGTTGTTGAAGCAGGACGGGGGGTGGACGGTAGCGCCCTTGTGAAAGGTTGCGCCGGCAGTAAAGGTTTAGCCGACTGGATTGCCACGGCGGCTTCGTCGCCTCGCAATGACGAATCCGTGCCGTCGTCGCGAGACACGCGGCGGCTCGGTGAGCCGGGACTTTGTAGTGGATGGTTTGCCGCGTTCCCGCCGGCGGGAACCTGGTTTGATTGAGTGTAGGGCGTATCGGAAACCTGTCATTCCCGCGCAGGTGGGAATCCAGGTGGTTGAATTTACTGGGCTCCCGCCCGTGCGGGAGCGACGAAGCGAGGGTTCTTCGAGGCGCCCCTTGTATTTAATGACTTGATTTGGAACCGTTATGAGCAAGAACGTCGTCGTGATCGGCACCCAGTGGGGTGACGAAGGCAAGGGCAAGATTGTCGACTGGCTGACCGACCGCGCCCAGGGCGTGGTGCGCTTCCAGGGCGGCCACAACGCCGGCCATACCCTGGTGGTGAACGGCAAGAAGACCGTCCTGCACCTCATCCCCTCCGGCATCCTGCGCGACAACGTGCACTGCTACATCGGCAATGGCGTGGTGTGCTCGCCAGAGGCCCTGATCGCCGAGGTCGACATGCTGGAGCAGGAAGGCATCGACGTCGCCGGCCGGATGACCATATCCGAGGCCTGCCCGCTCATCCTGCCGCACCACGTCGCCCTCGACCACGCGCGCGAGGCCGCCAAGGGCGCCGGCAAGATCGGCACCACCGGGCGCGGCATCGGCCCGGCCTACGAGGACAAGATCGCCCGCCGCGCCATCCGGATGCAGGACCTCTTCCACCGCGAGCGCTTCGCCGCCAAGCTGGGCGAGGTGCTGGACTACCACAACTACGTCCTCAAGCACTACTTCAAGTGGGAGACCGTGGACTTCCACCAGACCCTGGACCAGGCCATGGCCCTGGCCGAGCGCATCAAGCCGATGATCGGCGACGTGCCGCGCAAGCTATACGAGGCCAACCGGCGCGGCGAGAACCTGCTGTTCGAAGGCGCCCAGGGCACCCTGCTCGACATCGACCACGGCACCTACCCGTTCGTCACCTCGTCCAACTGCACCGCCGGCGGCGCATCCACCGGCTCCGGCATGGGCCCGTCCAGCATGCACTACACGCTGGGCATCACCAAGGCCTACACGACGCGCGTGGGCTCCGGCCCGTTCCCCACCGAGCTGTTCGACGACAACGGCAAATGGCTGGCCGAGAAGGGCCACGAGTTCGGCGCCACCACCGGCCGCGCCCGCCGCTGCGGCTGGTTCGACGCCGCCGCCTTGAAGCGCTCGATCCAGATCAACGGCATCACCGGCCTGTGCGTCACCAAGCTGGACGTCCTCGACGGCATGGAGACGGTGCGCATCGCCACCGGCTACAAGTTCGACGGCCAGGTATGCGACATACTGCCGGTCGGCTCCGAGGCCCTGTCCGGCTGCGAGCCGATCTACGAGGAATGGGCCGGCTGGAA
>JAQVJE010000114.1 GCA_028695325.1 Gallionellaceae bacterium | reverse complement strand
CACGCCCGAGGTGCGGGTCAACATCATCCACGCCGCGGTCGGCGCGGTGTCGGAATCCGATGTCAACCTGGCCATCGCCTCCGGTGCCGTCATCATCGCCTTCAACGTGCGCGCCGACGCCCAGGCCCGGAAACTGGCCGAGAACTCCGCCGTCGACATCCGCACCTACAACATCATCTACGAGGCGGTGGACGACGTGAAGGCCGCCCTGGGTGGCCTGCTGTCGCCGGAGAAGAGGGAAAACGTCATCGGCATGGCCGAGGTGCGCCAGGTCTTCCGCATTACCAAGGTCGGCACCGTGGCCGGCTGCCTGGTGCTGGACGGCGTCATCAAGCGGGCCGGCTCGGTGCGCGTGATTCGTGACAACGTGGTGGTGCACACCGGCGAGATCGACGCCCTGAAACGCTTCAAGGACGACGTCAAGGAAGTCAAGGGCGGCTTCGAATGCGGCCTCAGCCTGAAGAACTACAACGACATCCAGGAAGGCGACCAGCTCGAGTGCTTCGAGGTGGTGGAAGTCGCTAGAACGCTTTGAGTGACAGAGTGACGAGTGACAAGGTGACGGGTGAAGCCGGTTGCTTTGTCACTCGTCACTCGTCACCCGTCACTTGTCACTGAATTCATATGCCTACTGATTACCCCCGCTCCCGCCGCGTTGCCGAGCAGATCCGCCAGGAACTGGCCGAGCTGCTCTGGCGCGAGGTGAAGGATCCGCGCGTCAAGGGTGTCACCATCACCTCGGTCGAGGTCACCTCCGACCTCGAGCACGCCAAGGCCTGGTTCACCGTCCTGACTGGCGACCGCGAGGTTGTCGCCAAGGGGCTCAACAGCTCGATCGGCTTCCTGCGCCGCGAACTGGGCCACCGCATGCGCCTGCGCCTGGTGCCCAGCCTGACCTTCCAGTACGACGAATCGGTCGAGCGCGGTGCCCACCTGTCCCAGCTGATCGACCAGGCGGTCGAGGAAGACAGGCGTCATCATCAGGACGACGACTGACCGCATGGCGAAGCGCAAGATCGACGGCGTCCTACTGCTCGACAAGCCGGAGGGCATCACCTCCAACCTCGCCCTGCAGAAGGCCCGGCGCCTCTACAACGCTGAGAAGGCCGGCCACACCGGCACCCTCGACCCGTTCGCCACCGGCCTCCTGCCCCTGTGCCTGGGCGAGGCGACCAAGTTTTCCCAGTTCCTGCTCGATGCCGACAAGGTATACCTCGCCGAGCTATGCCTCGGCGTGCGTACCACGACCGCCGACCCCGAGGGTGAGGTGGTCGAGACGCGGCCGGTCACCGTCACCGCGGCCGCCGTGGCGGCGGTGCTGCCGCGCTTCCTGGGCGAGATCGACCAGGTGCCGCCCATGCACTCGGCCATCAAGCGTGATGGCCGCCCCCTCTACGAACTGGCCCGCAAGGGCATCGAGGTCGAGCGGCAGCCGCGCCGGGTGGTCGTGCACGACATCGAGCAGGTCGCGCTGGCCGGCGACCGCCTGACCCTGCGGGTCCACTGCGGCAAGGGCGTCTACGTGCGCACCCTGGCCGAGGACATCGGCGCCGCGCTCGGCTGTGGTGCCCACCTGGCGGCGCTGCGCCGTGAGGCGGTCGGCCCCTTCGATATCGGCGACGCCGTCACCCTGGCCGAGCTGGCGGACATGGAGGTCGCCACCCGCGACGGCCTGCTGCTGCCGCCCGACTGCCTGATCGACGATCTGGCCCGGCTGGATCTCGACATCGAGTCGGCCTGGCAGGTCTGCCACGGCCAGGCGGTCTGGCATGCCGGCCTGCAGGTGGGCGATCTGTTGCGCCTGTACGACCCGGCCGGACGTTTTCTCGGTGTCGCCGAGGTCGACATCGAGGGCAAGGCCGCACCGCGCCGGCTGCTGGCGACGACAGGGGACTGAATTTGCTTGAGAAAATCCCGTCCGGGCGGGTAAAATCCGCCCTTTTCTAAATACGTTTCAGATCGGAGTAGTTCCAAATGGCTATCGAAACCGCGCAAAAGGCGCAAATCGTCAAGGACTTCCAACGCGCCACCGGCGATACCGGCTCCCCGGAAGTGCAGGTCGCCCTGCTCACCGCCCGCATCAACGACCTCACCGGCCACTTCAAGGCCAACACCAAGGATCACCACTCCCGCCGCGGCCTGCTCAAGATGGTCAGCCGTCGCCGTCGCCTGCTGGACTACCTGAAGTCCCGCAACGTGGACGCCTACCGCCAACTGATCGACCGTCTCGGCCTGCGTAAGTAATACCGTCAAATCGAATCGAGGTTAGCGTGAATCCTGTCAAGAAGACATTTCAATACGGTCGCCACTCGGTGACCCTGGAAACCGGCGAGATCGCCCGTCAGGCCTCCGGCGCCGTGCTGGTCAACATGGACGACACCGTGGTGCTCGTCACCGTGGTGGCCAAGAACGAGGTCAAGCCCGGACAGGACTTCTTCCCGCTGACCGTCGATTACCAGGAGAAGACCTACGCCGCGGGCCGCATCCCCGGCGGCTTCTTCAAGCGCGAGGGCAAGCCCTCCGAGAAGGAGACCTTGACCTGCCGCCTGATCGACCGGCCGATCCGCCCGCTGTTTCCGGACGGCTTCTTCAACGAGGTGCAGATCATCGCCACTGTGGTGTCGCAGAACCCCGAAGTGGATGCCGACATCCCCGCCATGCTGGGCGCCTCCGCCGCCCTGATGCTGTCCGGCGTGCCCTTCAACGGCCCGATCGGCGCCGCCCGGGTCGGTTACATCGATGGCCAGTATGTCCTCAGCCCCAGCCTGACCGAGTTGAAGAACTCCGATCTGAACCTGGTCGTGGCGGGTACCGAGGATGCCGTGCTGATGGTCGAGTCCGAGGCCAAGGTGCTGTCCGAGGACGTCATGCTGGGCGCCGTGGTGTTCGGCCATGAGCAGATGAAGGCCGCCATCGACGCCATCAACGACCTCGCCGACGAGGCCGGCAAGGAGGCCTGGGACTGGGCCGCGCCCGAGCCCAAGACCGCGCTGGTCGAGCAGATGACCGCACTGTGCGGCGATGACCTTGCCAAGGCCTATTCGATCAAGCAGAAGCAGGCTCGCATGGCCGCCGTCGACGAGGTGCGCGCCCGCGTCTTCGCCGAGATGATCAGGGAAGACATGGACACCGTCCAGGTCAACGAGATCAAGGACATGTTCCACGCCTTCGAGGCCAAGGTGGTGCGCAGCCGCATCCTGGCCGGCGAACCGCGCATTGACGGCCGCGACACCCGCACCGTGCGGCCGATCACCATCCGCACCGGCGTGCTGCCGCGCACCCACGGCTCCGCCCTGTTCACCCGCGGCGAGACCCAGGCTCTGGTTGTCGCCACCCTGGGCACCGGCCGCGACGAGCAGATCATCGACGCCCTGGAAGGCTCCTATACCGACCGCTTCATGCTGCACTACAACATGCCGCCGTTCGCCACCGGCGAGACCGGCCGCGTCGGCAGCCCGAAGCGGCGCGAGATCGGCCACGGCCGCCTGGCCAAGCGCGCCCTGCTGGCCATGCTGCCCGCCAAGGAAGACTTCAGCTACACCATCCGCGTGGTGTCCGAGATCACCGAGTCGAACGGCTCCTCCTCCATGGCCTCGGTGTGCGGCGGTTCGCTCGCCCTGATGGACGCCGGCGTGCCGATGGCCAAGCACGTCGCCGGCATCGCCATGGGCCTGATCAAGGAAGGCAACCGCTTCGCGGTGCTGACCGACATCCTGGGCGACGAGGATCACCTCGGCGACATGGACTTCAAGGTCGCCGGCACAGAGGACGGCGTCACCGCCCTGCAGATGGACATCAAGATCGAGGGCATCACCAAGGAGATCATGCAGGTCGCCCTCAAGCAGGCTCGCGAGGCCCGCCTGCACATCCTCGGCATCATGAACCAGGCCGAGAATGCGCCGCACGAGATGAGCCAGTACGCGCCGCGCATCGTCACCATGAAGATCAACCCGGAGAAGATCCGCGACGTGATCGGCAAGGGCGGCGCCACCATCCGCGCACTGACCGAGGAGACCGGCACGCAGATCGACATCGAGGAAGACGGCACCGTCAAGATCGCCTGCACCAGCCCCGAGGCGGGTGCTGCCGCCAAGAAGCGCATCGAGGACATCACCGCCGAGGTGGAGGTGGGCCGGGTCTACGACGGCACCGTGCTGAAGATCCTCGACTTCGGCGCCATCGTCAACGTGCTGCCGGGCAAGGACGGCCTCCTGCACATCTCCCAGATCGCCCACGAGCGCGTCAACACCGTGGCCGACCACCTCAAGGAAGGCCAGGCGGTCAAGGTAAAGGTGCTGGAGACCGACGACAAGGGCCGCATGCGCCTGTCGATCAAGGCCCTGCTGGAGCCGAAGGCGCCTGCCCAGGAACCGGCCGAGACCCCGGCCGAGTGATCGGCGACCGACGCAAGACGTAAAAAAAGCGGCCTGGCCGCTTTTTTTACGTCCGCGCCTCGCCGCCGAACAGGTCGACGACCCCTTGCCACCAGCGCCGGCGGTTCTGCGGCACGTGGTGGCTGGGGTCGAGGTCGGAGGGCGGCAGCCGGCTCATCACCCAGCCCGGCAGTATCTTGTGCTTGCTAGACCCGCAGGAGGTGCCCAGGTGGTTGGGGTCGTAGATCTTGATCAGGCTGGGGTGGTCGAGGTCGTCGGTGTAGACGATGCCGCAATAGTCCTCGTCGTGCTCCCTGCGCAGCAATACGTCGAGTTCGCGCACGAAGGTGGCGACGTTCTCGCCGTCGGCGGGTAGTTCCGGACGGCTTTCGCCGATGGCATACAGGTACCAGCCGGCGCCGACGTCGAGGCGGCGCCAGAACTGGTCCAGTTGCTCCCAGGTCAGCAGGCTGAACAGCATGCCGTCGAACAGGGCGTCGAATTCCGGGTTCTGGATGGGGAGCATGGGGCGGGGTATCGCAAGGTCACGGGAGTGCGGTATTTTAAGCGTTGATTTTCAAATGAAAACCCCTAGAGGAAGGATGGATAGAGGATGTTGCGAGCCCTGTTGTTCGATGTCGACGGCACCCTGGCCGATACCGAGCGCGACGGCCACCGGCCGGCGTTCAACGCGGCCTTCCGCGAATTCGGCCTCGACTGGGAGTGGGACGCCGACCTGTACGGCAGGCTGCTGGCGGTGACCGGCGGCAAGGAGCGGATGCGCTATTACGTCGACAGTTTCCGCCCCGACTACGTCAGGCCGGTCGATTTCGACGACCTGGTGGTCGAACTGCACCGGGCCAAGACCCACCACTACACCCGCATGCTGGCCGAGGGCGGCATCCCCCTGCGTCCCGGTGTCAGGCGCCTGCTCGCGGAGGCGCGCGCGGCCGGCCTGATCCTGGCCGTCGCCACCACCACCACGCCGGACAACGTCACCGCACTGCTCCGGCACAGCCTGGCCGAGGACGGCCCGGACTGGTTCGCGGTGATCGCCGCCGGCGACATCGTGCCGGCCAAGAAGCCGGCCCCGGATATCTACACCTGGGCGCTGGACAGGCTGGGTCTGGAGGCGGAAGAGTGCCTGGCCTTCGAGGATTCGAGGAATGGCATTCGTTCCTCGCAAGGGGCCGGCCTGAAGACCGTGGTGACGGTGAACGACTACACCCGCGACGATGACTTCACCGGCGCCGTCGCCGTGCTCAGCGACCTGGGCGAGCCGGATACGCCCTACCGCCGCCTCGACCGCGACGAGACCGGCGTGGTCGACCTTGAGCGCCTGCGGGCCTGGCACCGGGGATGAGGACTGGTCATTCCCGTTCCCGATCCGATCGAGGGCGGGAATCCCGCCGGTACCGGGCTCGCGCCCGTGTGGGCGCGGCGAACGCTCCTTATTGTTGTGCCGCCGCCTCCAGGGTGTTCTGCAGCAGGGTGGCCACCGTCATCGGCCCGACGCCGCCCGGCACCGGGGTGATCCAGGCGGCACGTTCCTTCGCCGCGGCGAACTCGACGTCGCCCACCACCCGGCCGTCGGCCAGGCGGTTGATGCCGACATCGATCACCAGGGCGCCCTCGCGCACCCATGCGCCGCGCACCATCTCCGGGCGGCCCACCGCCGCCACCAGGACCTCGGCGCGGGCGACGTGGCCGGCCAGGTCGCGGGTGGCGCTGTGGCACACCGTCACCGTGCAACCGGCCAGCAGGAGTTCCAGCGCCATGGGGCGGCCGACGATGTTGGAGGCGCCGACGATCACCGCCTCCTTGCCCTTGAGGTCGACGCCGGTGGTGGCCAGGAGCCGCATCACGCCGTAGGGCGTGCACGGGCGCAGGGTCGGGCGCCGCTGCGCCAGGCGGCCGAGGTTGTAGGGGTGGAAGCCGTCGACGTCCTTGGTCGGGGCGATGTGGTCGATCACCGCATTGGCGTCGATGTGGTTGGGCAGCGGCAGTTGCACCAGGATGCCGTCGACGTCGTCGTCGGCATTGAGGCGGTCGATCAGGGCCAGCAGTTCGGCCTGGCTGGTGGCGGCCGGCAGGTCGTGGGCGAGGTCGCGCACCCCGGCTATCGCGCAGGAACGCCGCTTGTTGCGCACGTACAGGGCCGAGGCCGGGTTGTCGCCGACCAGGATGACGGCCAGGCCGGGTGCTGGGCGGCCGGCGGCGACGCGGGCGTCGACCTGGCGGCGGATGTCGAGTAGGAGGGCGTCGGCGATGGCCTTGCCATCGATAATGCGGGCGGTCATGGTGTCTGGGTGGCCTTTTTGTCGAGATGGAAATTTTAGCCGAGCCGCCCCGCGCCACGACATTGATTTTTGCAAAGTCACCGGGTATAGTCCGCACCCTTCGGGGTGTAGCGCAGCCCGGTAGCGCGCCT
>JAQVJE010000113.1 GCA_028695325.1 Gallionellaceae bacterium | reverse complement strand
GCATGAGCGCGACTGCGACGAGTACAGCCAGGCCCGCATAGGTGTAAGCGGACAGCCGCCATGCACACGGCATCGACGCCGTCAGGAATGGAAATGCAAACAGGCCGATCAAAAGGACTGCTGCGACGCCAACGTGAGCACGGTTCGTTTTCAACATGACATGATGAAGCTGGCGGGGAACCAGTATCCACGCAGGCGCGACGGTCCAACTTTCCGGCCGCTGCGCCTCATGGCTGCGAGCCCTGGCCGCTGACCACGTAGCAGAATTCACTTGGGCTGCATTCGGCCGTGAGGGTGGCCTGGCGTCCTTCGCCCCATATGTCGATATGGTGCGTGCCCGGTAGCGGCCGTGCCGGCAGCGGAATCGACACCACGCCCGACAGCCCCATCTGGTTGGCCTGCCCGATATCGCCGACGTCCGCGGGCGTCCCGCCCCAACTTGGTCCCCGCTGCTGGACGCGCAGGGATTCGCCCGGCCTCCAGCCGGTGCCGATGACCTGCAGGTTGACTCGCCCCGAGGCGTCCGTCTCCTGGCCGATCAGCGCGATGCCGGGGGCGCCGACAGGCGTCGGGGTCAGGAAGTCGGCACGGCAGATGCCATGCCAGTCCAGGGTCGTCGCGGTCTTCTCCCGCGATGTCAGCCCTTCCGCCTCGATCAGCCAGCGCCCGCGGGTGGCCATGTTGTTGCCCAGCCCGACATGGATGAAATTGCTGGCAGCCTGGACGACAGGCTGGATCGGCGCGTCGGTCTCCTCGCCCGGGCCTTTCTTCACCGTGAAGGCCATTTTCTCGTCGGGCTGCAGACCATGCAGGACGAATATGTGTTCACATTGGCCATCCTTGTCATGCAGGGCGACGAGTTCGAGGCGGGCCCGGCTGATGAGGAACAGCTCGGAGCGGATCCAGTCGCCCTTCCGTGTCGGCTGCGCGAACTCGACGAGCCCCGCCCGCCGGCAATAGATCGAGCGGTAGTCCGGCTGTCCACGCGACGATCGCTCCACGCGTAGGCAATCAGGCAGCGGCATTCCAGACACGGCGTATGAAAGCGTGGCGGTTACCGCGTAGGCATGGTCGAGTGGCTTGCCACCCTCGAGGTTCCCGACGGCGGCGCGCGATTCCCATGTCCGGCCCACATCGAGCGGGGCATGCAACTTGACCAGGGGTGGCGTGAAGTAGGCGTCGACCACCCGGACCCGTGCTGCGACGAGGGATTTGCCGGGCACCCTGTGCAGGGTCATCAGGCGACGCAGCAGGAGCCGGTCGCCATCCAGTTCCTCGAATTCCAGTTCGATTCCTCCTGCATGGCGGGTCTCCATCACCATGGCGATGCTGCCATTGCCTGCCTGGGTACTCACCATGGCCTTGCCGATGGTTTGCATGGCCTGGCCGGTCGAGTCATCGCGCACCAGGTAGGCTCGGCTGGCGGACAGGGATTGCGGGTAGTAGCGGGTCAGCTCGGCGTTGATGGCGCCCTGCACCGAGTCGACCGCTGTCTCGGTCGCGTCCTTCGCCTGGCCGCCAGGTTCGGCGCCGCCTGCCGGGATCGCGACACCCCAGACGGCAAGTAGGTACGCGAGGAATGCCACATGACTGACGTGTTTCATTTTTTTACCCCCCTTTTTGCTGGTGCACTGCCTTGTTGCATTAAAGCAGAACTGGCCTGGCGCCGGCAGTCGAGACCGCCGAAGGGCTGGTGGCGCGGTTTTCTGCAATAATCGGCCTACCTGAATAGCCGCCTTTCCCATGCAGGAATATCCCACCCTCGCCGCCATCGACCTGGGGTCGAATTCGTTCCATCTGCAGGTCGGCCGTGTCGACGGCGAGCAACTCTACTACCTCGACGCCCACAAGGAGTCGGTGCGCCTGGCCGGCGGCCTGACCGAGGCCAAGCTGCTCGACGAGGCCTCGCAGGAACGTGCCCTGGCCTGCCTGTCGCGCTTCGGCGAGCGTCTCAAGGGGATGCCGGCCGGCGCCGTGCGCGCGGTCGGCACGTCAGCCCTGCGGGTGGCCAAGAACGCCCCCGCCTTCCTTGCCCGCTCCCGTGCCGCCCTGGGCTTCGACATCGACATCGTGGCCGGCCGCGAGGAGGCCCGACTGATCTACCTGGGCGTCGCCCACAGCCTGCCGCTGCGCCAGGAACCCCGCCTGGTGATCGACATCGGCGGCGGCTCCACCGAGTGCATCATCGGCGTCGGCTACGAGGCGCGCGAGCGCGAGAGCCTGCGCATGGGCTGCGTGGTGTACAGCAACCGCTTCTTTCCCGACGGCCGCATCGACAAGGCCGCCGTCAAGGAGGCCATGACCGCGGCCCGCATGGAGGCCCAGCAGGTCAGCCATGAATTCCGTCCCGGGCGCTGGGAGGAGGCGGTGGGCTCGTCCGGCACTGCCCGCGCGATGGGCGAGATACTGTTCCAGAACGGCCTGTCCGACGGCCAGATCACCGCCGACGGCCTCAAGTGGCTGCGCGAGCGCATGGTGAAGGCGGGCAGCTTCGCCCGCCTGGAACTGGCAGGCCTCAAGGAGGACCGCCGGCCGGTGATCGTTGGCGGCGTGGTGATCATGTCGGCCGTCTTCCAGGAGTTCGGCATCGCGGCCATGACCGTGGCGCAGGGCGCCATGCGCGAGGGCATCCTGTGGGACCTGCTCGGCCGTGTGCACGACCACGACATGCGCGACGTCACCGTCGCCCAGTTCGCCCGCCGCTACCATGTCGACGGCAGGCAAGCCCGCCGGGTCGAGCGCCTGGCCATGCGTCTGTACGCCCAGCTGCCGCCCTGTCCCGGCGACGACGGTGAGGCCGCCCGCTGCCTGGCCTGGGCCGCCCGCCTGCACGAGATCGGTATCAACATCGCCCATTCCGGCTTCCACAAGCACGGCGCCTACATCCTGGAGAACGCGGATATGCCGGGCTTTGGCCGCCGCGACCAGGCCCGCCTGGCGGCCCTGGTGCGGGCCAGCCGCGGCGGCCTCGACAAGCTCGGCTACCCGGCCGACGATCCGCTCTGGCCGCTGGTGCTGTGCCTGCGTCTGGCTGTGCTGTTCCACGTTAGCCGCAGCGATGCGGCGCTGCCCGAGCTGACCCTGCAGGCCGGTGCCGGCGGCGACTGCCAGTTCAGCCTGCCTGCCGCCTGGCTGGCCGCCAACCCGCTCACCCGCACGGCGCTATACCAGGAACTGCGGGCCTGGCAGTCCGTGCTGCCTGGCTTCCGCCTTGCCTCGATAAGGACACCGTCATGAGTGCCAGCGCCCAGGAACGCATACGCAAGGGCCTGCTCGCAGGCTACCCGATCTTCTACCTGCGCGGCGAGGAGGAGGACCGCATGGCCGCCATCCTGGTCGAAGTGGCGCGCGCGCATTACGGCGACGACCGCCCGCTGGTGCGGTGGAGTGTGGTATGCGGCTTCTACGGCGAGGCTGGCCAGCAGGCGGTGATCACCGATCCGGTCGCGGCGCTGGCCCACGTCGCCGGTGCCGCCGACGAGGCCTTCTACCTGATGCAGGATCTGCCCCTGCTGCTGCGCGACAATGCGCGCCTGAGCCGCGCCCTGCGCGACCTCTACCGCCAGCTGGCCGGGCGCGACAGCTACGTATTCCTGTCCTGCGCCGGCCTGATCCTGCCCGACGAGATGAAACGCGAGGTCTTCCTGGTCAGCCTGGGGGTGCCGACGGAGACTGAGATACTGGCCCGCATCGATGCCGTCGCCGCGGCCAACGGGGTCGCCGGCCGCCTCGACCAGGACTGGCGCTACCAGTGCGCCGCCGACATGCGCGGCATGTCGCTCGACGAGGTCGGCCACCTGATGCGGCGCCTCATCCGCGAGGACAAGCTGGACCTCGCGCAGGCCATCCCGGAGATTATCGAGGAGAAGTCCTACGCTCTCATGCGCGAGGGCTGCCTGCAGTTCGTCGGTCGCACCTATACCCTCGACCAGATCGGCGGCCTCGACAACCTCAAGGAGTGGGTGCTGGCGCGCAAGCCGATGTTCACCCGCCAGGCCTTCGAGTCGGGCGTGCCGCTGCCGTCCGGCATCCTGTTCATGGGCGTGTCCGGCTGCGGCAAAAGCATGGCGGCCAAGGTGATCGCCGGGGCCTGGAACCTGCCACTGGTCCGCCTGGACATGAACCTGGTGCTGTCCGGCGCCTACGGTGCGCCGGAATACGCCTTCGACCACGCCCTCCGGGTGGCCGAGTCGCTCGCGCCGCTGGTGCTGTGGATCGACGAGATGGAGAACAGCTTCGGCTACGACCTGCAGGGCCACGGCGGCAACAACAACGTTTTCGCCAGCTTCCTGACCTGGATGCAGGAGAAGCCGCCAACCGTGTTCGTGGTGGCGACGGCGAACCGGATCGAGAAACTGCCCGCCGAGGTGATCCGCAAGGGCCGCTTCGACCAGCTGTTCTTCCTCGACCTGCCGAGCGAGGAGGAACGCCGCGCCATCCTGCGCATCCAGATCGCCGCCTTCGGCGCCGATCCCGATACCTTCAACCTTGGCCTGCTGGCTGCGGTGACGAAGAACTGGAGTGGCGCCGAGATCGAGCAGGCGATCAAGGCGGCGCGCATCCGCGGCTACCAGGAGGGTCGCATGTTCACCGAGCAGGACGTGGTCTGGAACACCGCCCGCATGGTGCCGCTGTCGCGCACCATGGAGGAGCAGATCAAGCAGCTCAGGCTGTGGTCGGTCAACCGCGCCACGCCGGCTTCCCGAAAACTGGCGCCCTGAGGGCCGCCGTTCAGCCCTTGGCCGCCAGCAGCTTGAGCAGGTAGGCCTGCGCCGAGAAGCCGCGGCCACGCCGGGGGCGCTTGCGGTAGCTGCCGTCCGGCTGCATCTCCCAGGCCTGCAGGCTGTCCTTCAGGTAGGGCGTGATGCCCTCGTTGATCACGCGCTTCTTCAGCTTGGCGTCCAGCACCGGGAAGCAGGTCTCGATGCGGCGGAAAAAGTTGCGGTCCATCCAGTCGGCCGAGGACAGGTAGATGTCCTCCTGGCCGCCGTTCCAGAAGTAGAACACCCGATGGTGTTCGAGGAAGCGGCCGATCACCGAGCGCACCCGGATGTGTTCGGACACGCCGGGGATGCCGGGCCGCAGGGCGCACACCGCGCGCACGACGAGGTCGACCTCGACCCCGGCTTGGGAGGCCTCGTAGAGGGCGGCGATCACCTCGGGTTCGAGCAGGGCGTTCATTTTGGCGACGATGCGCGCCGGTTCGCCATCGCGGGCCCGCGCAGCCTCGTTGCCGATCGCGCGGATTACGTTCGAATGCAGGGTGAAGGGCGACTGCCACAGGTAGTCGTGCTCGCCGGCGCTGCCCAGGCCAGTGATCTGCATGAAGACGTCGTTGACGTCCTGGCAGACCTGCGGGTGGCAGGTGAGCAGGCCGAAGTCGGTGTACAGGCGGGCGGTGCGGGCGTGGTAGTTGCCGGTGCCGAGGTGGCAGTAGCGCTTGATCTTGCCGTTCTCGCGCCGCACCACCATGGCCATCTTGGCGTGCGTCTTGTGGCCGACCACGCCGTAGACGACATGGGCGCCGGCCGCTTCCAGCTTCTCCGCCCAGTTGATGTTGGCCTCCTCGTCGAAGCGCGCCAGCAGCTCCACCACTACGGTGACCTCCTTGCCGCGCTGGGCGGCCGCGATCAGGTGGCGCATCAGCTCGGAGTCGGTGCCGGTGCGGTAGACGGTCTGCTTGATGGCCAGCACGTTGGGGTCCTCGGCGGCCTGGCGGATGAAGTCGATCACCGGCTGGAAGGACTGGAACGGGTGGTGCAGCAGGATGTCGCCGCGTTCGATGGCGGCGAACATGTCGTCGCCGTCGCCCAGGCCGGCCGGCAGGCCCTGGATGAAGGGCGGGTACTTGAGGTCGGGCCGCTCGACCTTTTCCGGCACGTTCATCAGGCGCACCAGGTTGACCGGGCCGCGCACCTGGTAGAGGTCGTCGCGGGTCAGGTGGAACTGCTTGAGGAGGAATTCCTTCATCTCTTCCGAGCAGTTGTCGGCCACCTCCAGGCGCACTGCGTTGCCGAAGTGGCGGTGCGGCAGCTCGCCCTGCAGCTGCTCGCGCAGGTTCTTGTTCTCCTCCTCGTCGATGAACAGGTCGGAGTTGCGGGTGACGCGGAACTGGTAGCAGCCCTGCACCGCCATGCCGGCGAACAGGGCGCCGACGTGGGCGTGCAGGATGGAGGACAGGAACACCAGGCTGTGCTCGCAGCTGGCCACTTCGCGGGGCAGTTGGATCACCCGCGGCAGCGCGCGGGGCGCCTGTACCACCGCCTTGCCGGAGGAACGCCCGAAGGCGTCCTTGCCGGCCAGCTCGACGGCGAAGTTGAGGCTCTTGTTGAGGACGTTGGGGAAAGGGTGGGCAGGGTCGAGGCCGATGGGGGTCAACACCGGCATCAGCTCGTTGTAGAAATAGTCGCGTATCCAGACCTCCTGCTCGGGCGTCCACTCGTTGCGCTTGTGGAAGCGGATGCCCTGCGCTGCCAGGGCCGGCAGCACTGCGTTGTTGAGCAGCTCATACTGGCGCGCCACCATCTCGTGCGAGGCCTTGGCCACCTCCTTGAACGCCTGGCGCGCGGTCAGGCCGTCCGGCCCGGTGTGCTGCGGGTTGAGGCGGATCTGTTCCTTGAGGCCGGCGACGCGGATCTCGAAGAACTCATCCATGTTGCTGGAGAAGATGCACAGGAAGCGCAGTCGCTCCAGCAGGGGGGAGGAGGGGTCGTCGGCCTGGGCGAGCACCCGGCGGTTGAACTCGAGTATGCCGAGTTCGCGGTTGATCAGGTATTCGCTGGGTGGGGTCTGGCTCATGGCGGCGGTAACAATCGAAGTAGCCATTGATGCTAACCTGAAAGCCGTTTAAGGACACGCTGAACAAATCAGCATTTGACGAGAGATGACGCGCCTGCCAGCGACCGAATCGAACGCCGAAGCAAACCGAGCCGAATTCGGGCTGGATTGCGGGCTATTTGCCCGGTTCTTCACC
>JAQVJE010000112.1 GCA_028695325.1 Gallionellaceae bacterium | reverse complement strand
TAATGTATATTATGTTAAATAATATTTCCGAGCCGGCCGCTCGGGATTGAGTTGCTAGAATAGCGCCCCATATCGGATCAACTCCCCTCATCCAAATCTGGAGCAACCATGTCCGCCAAACACTGCCGTCTGTTGATACTCGGTTCCGGTCCCGCCGGTTATACCGCCGCCGTCTACGCCGCCCGCGCCAACCTCAAGCCGGTGGTCGTCACCGGCCTGCAGCAAGGCGGCCAGCTGATGACCACCACCGAGGTGGACAACTGGCCGGCCGACGTCGGCGGCGTCATGGGCCCGGACCTGATGACCCGCTTCCAGCAGCACGCCGAGCGCTTCGGCACCGAGATCATCTTCGACCACATCCACACCGCCAGGCTGACCGAGCGGCCGTTCACCCTCATTGGCGACGCCGGCACCTACACCTGCGATGCCCTCATCATCGCCACCGGCGCCTCGGCCATGTACCTGGGCCTGGAGTCCGAACAGCAGTTCATGGGTCGTGGTGTTTCCGGCTGCGCCACATGTGACGGTTTCTTCTACAAGAACCAGGAGGTCGCCGTGGTCGGCGGCGGCAACACCGCGGTCGAGGAGGCCATCTACCTGGCCAACATCGCCTCCAAGGTCACCCTGGTGCATCGCCGCGACACCTTCAAGGCGGAGAAAATCATGGTCGAACACCTCATGGAGAAGGTTAAGGAAGGTAAGATCATCCTTGAATTGAATAGCGAAATCGACGAAGTTCTGGGCGACAACAGCGGTGTAACCGGGGTGCGCCTGAAGAACAAGGACGGCGCCACCAAGGAGGTGGCCGTGTCCGGCGTCTTCATCGCCATCGGCCACAAGCCCAACACCGACCTGTTCGCCGGCCAGCTGGAACTGGACCATGGCTACATCGTCACCCAGGGCGGCCGCCACGGCAATGCCCAGCAGACCAGCATCGAGGGCGTGTTCGCCGCCGGCGACGTCCAGGACATGATCTACAAGCAGGCCATCACCAGCGCCGCCGCCGGCTGCCAGGCCGCCCTGGACGCCGAGCGCTATCTTGATGGAAAGGGCTGAAATAGGCCTGCAAGTACATGAAAACAGGCGGGAAGTCGCATCCTCTCGCCAGCCACGATGAGGACGCCGAGGCCTTCCGCAGCGAGATGACCGGGGTTGAACCCATCTCGCCGCACGGTCGCGTCGTCCACGACCAGCCCCGCCTGCCCCCCCTCCCCCTCAGCCTGTTGCGCGACCAGCGAGAGGTGATCCTGGAATCCATGTCCGATCCGGTCCGCTTGGACGGGGATATCGAGCAGGACAGCTCCTATGTCCGGCCGGGCCTGTCGAGGCAGACCCTGCGCCGGCTTCGGCGTGGCGAGTGGCACATCCAGGCCGAACTGGACCTGCATGGTCTGACCAAGGTCGAAGCCAAATACGAACTGGCCGAATTTCTGCATGAATGCAAGCGCCGCGGCGGCCGCTGCGTGCGCATCATCCACGGCAAGGGCCTGGGTTCCCCGAACCGCGAGCCAGTCCTGAAACTGCACGTGCGCCACTGGCTGGCCCAGCGCGACGAGGTGCTGGCCTTCGTCAGCGCCCGTCCGGCCGACGGCGGCGACGGCGCGGTGGTGGTGCTATTGAAGGGCCGTTAGGCCTCCCTGATATCCACTTCGGTGTACACCGGCACCAGGTCGAACAGTTCCACCAGGTCGGCGTTGCGCATGCGGATGCAGCCGTGCGAGCGCGGTTCCGGCGCGAAGCCCTCGTCCGGGGTGCCGTGGATGTAGATGTAGCGCCGCATGGTGTCGCATTCGCCCAGGCGGTTGCGGCCTGGTTCCCTGCCCGACAGCCAGAGTATGCGGCTGAGTATCCAGTCCCGTCCCGGTGCCGCGGCGCCCAACTCGGGCGAGTAAACCTCGCCGGTCGGCCTGCGGCCGGCAAACACCGTGTTGATGGGCAGGCCGGCGCCGATCTTGGCCCGGATGATGTGCTCCCCGCGTGGTGTGCAGCCGCTGCCGCCCGCTTCACCCGCCCCGTTCGCTGCGGTCGATACCGGCCAGGACCGCAGGGTACGACCGTCGTCGTCGATGAGGTGGAGGCGCTGTTCGGCCAGGTCGACGACGATCTTCACGCCGTTGCCTTCCGGGCCTGGCGTTTTTCGGCGAAGAAGGCAGAGACCAGGCCGCCGCACTGTTCGGCCATGACCCCGCCGACGATCTCGGCGTGATGGTTGAGGCGTGCCTCGGCGAACAGGTCGACCACACTGCCGGCGGCGCCGGTCTTGGGTTCCGGCGCGCCATAGACCACGCGGGCGATGCGGGCGTGGAAGATCGCCCCGGCGCACATCGCACAGGGCTCGATGGTGACGTACAGGGTGCAGCCGGGCAAACGGTAGTTGCCGACCGTGCGTGCGGCGTCGCGCAGGGCCATGACCTCGGCGTGGCCCGTGGGGTCGTGCGCCGCGATCGGGTGGTTGAAGCCGCGCCCGATCACCCTACCGCCGCGCACCACCAGCGCGCCGACCGGCACCTCACCCAGCTTCCAGCCCTCCCGGGCCAGTTCCAGGGCCTCGGTCATGTAGCGCAGGTCGTCGTCGTCCATAGGGCGGATGTGAGGGTATTTGCCTAGTCGATGCTAGAATACGCGACTTTGTCGACGATGCGGAAGCGCGGGGGAGCGCCTTGAACATCATGCACCATTTCGATCTGAGCCTGCCGGACGTGGACGAGGCGCGCGAGAGCATCCAGATGTACATCAACCTGAAGCTCGCCGCCTCCGGCCAGCCGCCCTGCCAGGACGGCCGCGACCATGCCTTCCTGGCGGTGGCCGAAAACCTGCTGAAGAGCTACCGGGAGAAGTCGCGCCTCCTGGCCGGCTACCTGTGCCCGCCCGACCGCCGCATCCAGGATTTCCTCGACGATTACCTGGCCGGTTGCGGCCAATCCGTGCCGCGCCTGCCCGAGAACACCCTCAACCTGGACCGCGAGAGCATGGCGCGGGAAATCGCCCTGCCCCACAACGGCGACGTCTTCCGCAACGAATACGTCAGCAGTTACCGCATTCGCAACGGCGTCCTGCACAACCCGGCCTCGGACCGGCGCACCACCAAGGGATCCTTCCATATCGTCGAGGACGGCCTGCCCATCCCGGGCGACAAGAAGGCGGTGCCGCGCGCGGTCTTCGCCAACCTGCTGCGCGAGGCCCTCAACCCGCCCGACGACCTGCTCACCATCCCCTACACCCAGGGCCAGCCCGAGGAGGCCAGGATGTTCGCCTCCCTGCTCCTGCGCCCCATCGTCTGCCCGGCCATCCCGGGCCGCGAGGCGGAAAAGACCATGGAGGTGCGCTTCTTTGCGCCTGGCAGCCTGGTCAGCAACCTGGACTTCGTCGAGAGCATCTTCGGCAATGGCGGCAATCCCTTCCTGTCCTCCAACGACGCCGGCCTCGACGTCGAGCACTGGACCGGCCACACCGGCTGCGTGATCCTCGCCCCGCACCTCAACCGCTTCACCAAGAAACACCTGGGCCTGCCGCACTGGGACGACGCCACCGCGGCGCAACGCAAGGACGGCATGTGCTGGCAGGACGCGGCCGAACTGTACAACGAGGGAGCCGCCTTCAAGGTCACCGCGCGCGATCGCCGCGGCGTCATCGTCACCATCATCGCCGACAACTACTACGGCTACTGCAAGAAAGAGGTGAAGACCCAGATCAGCTATGCCGCCAACCTGTTCGGCCTGGCCGAGGAGGAGCATGCCGGCGGCGCCCTGGCCTTCCCGCGTCACAACCACGGTGAGGAGTTCGGCGTCGACAGCCGCACCCGGCCTGAGGGCTACAGCTTCGCCGACATGGTGGCGCGTTACGGCGACCTGATGGACGTGCGGCCGGAAGGCTACGCGGTCGACCGCCGGCATCCCGAGGTGGTCTACCTGCCCCAGGCGGTGCGCATGGACCTGCCCAGCCAGACCGTCTCCTGGGAGCTCGATGGCCAGGCGCAGGCGATCAAGCTGCGCCCCGGCAGGATCTACGTGCAGCCGAACGGCTACAAGGTCGAGATGGTCAAGCACCCGGGCGCGCCGACCTGGCGCCTGGTCGGCACCGACCCCGAGGGCACCTTCTGCCACAAGCCCTGCACGGTGTCCGGCGGCGGCAAGTCGGAGATATCCAAGTCACTCAACGACGCGGTGATCTACGGTCCACTGTTCGTCGCCGACCTGCAACAGGACCTCGACCAGGTCCAGGCCATCTATGAGCACGACTACCGCGGCCGCTTCAAGCCCGGCTTCGAGCACGAGGACCGCGACCCCAGCCGCCAGCCGCTCTCGCCCGAGCGCAGCCTGGGCTCGGTGATCAAGCTCCTGACCCCCTCCCCCGCTTACACCGAGGCTTACAACACCTGGCTGGAGGCCATCCCGGACCGCATCCTGGCCCTGGCCTTCATCATCAAGCGCATGTACAGCCCGGACTGGGGCGACGACTGGCGCGGCAGGCTGGCGGTCGACTTCATCAACGGCCAGCCCGGCCATGAACTGAAGCTGGGCAGCCGCAAGCTGGTCGGCTCATACCTGCGGGTCGGCTTCGAGGAGAACGGCGCCTGGCGGGTGTTCAAGATGCGCCAGGACTTCATCGCCGCCGAGAAGGTGCAGATGGAGGACGACATCTCGGCCAGCGTGGTGGTGCCGGCCGATTGCCTGGACAACTGCTCGCCGCGCAGCAGCGAGCCCTCGGTCAAGCTGGTGAAGAACTGCGAGCGGCGCCTGTTCCAGCGCCCGGACGACGCCATCCACCGCGGCTACGACCAGCAGGCCGAGGCCGACATGGCCCGTGATGACAACTTTCTCGCCAACTTCGAGCCGCTCACCGGGCGGGCCCTGGCCGACATCGTCGAGGACGAGGTGGGCTTCGGCCAGTACACCCCGCCTATGCGCGATGTACTCAAGGCCGCCTACGACAAAGGTCGCGGCTACGTGGTGTCGTCGGCCCACCCGCGCCTGGTCGACGGCAAGCCGAGCAAGAACCCGCGCTACCTCCAGCTCAGGCCCGACCTGGCCGAGCCGGTGCGCCGCCACGTGGCCGAGATCGGCGCTCGCTTCAACCGCAAGGTGCCGCTGGGTACCCCGGTATGCGAGCCGGTAAACGCAGTCCTGGTGGGCCGGCGCAACAACCCGCCCGAGCCGGGCATCCGGGCCCTGGCGGTGTACAACCCCATCCACTACCAAGAACTGCCCGAGCTGTTCATGGACTTCGTCTGCAGCCTGACCGGCAAGTCGCCCTCCACCACCGGGGCCGGCTCGGAAGGCGCCCTGACCAAGGGGCCGTTCAACGCCCTGCGTCCCACCGCCGATCTTAACAACGCCCTGGTCTCCTTCATCCTGACCGGCTATGCGGGCTATTCCACCGCCGCCGGCTGGATCGGCCCCAAGGTGCGGGTCGACCACGACATCAGCCTCTTGGTGCCGGAGATCTGGTCGCGCCTCACCCCCGAGCAGCGCGCCCCGCGCTGGCTGACCGAGCATGGCTGCCTGGAGAAAGTGGAGGACTTCGAGTACCAGGGCCGCACGGTCCAGGCCAGCCGGCTGGGTTACCGCATCACCGAGCGCTTCGTGCATGGTTTCCTGGGCAAGATCTTCGACACCCCCATGGCGGTCATGCCGGAGGCCATACTGCGCCCAGAGAAGCAGGACCTGGCGGTGTTCGTCGACGGCGTCGACAACATCGTCGAGGCCCAGCGGCGGGTGGCCCAGCGCTATCTCGACGACGGCAGCATCGACGAGGCCTGTCCGCCCCTCAAGGCCCTGCTCCACATCATGGCGAGCGGCCAGTACGAGGGCAAGGACGTTCACCACCCGGCAATCCGCGCCCTGTTCACCCGCGAGGCCCTGCTCGCCTCCGACTGGTACCGCGAGCGCCTGGAAGTCAAGCAGGCCCGCGACGTCACCCTCTGGCAGCGCCACGTCGACTACCTGGAGCTCTATGCCGGCCGGGCCAGCCACCAGGACCTGGTGGCTCGCTTCGGCATCCAGGACCGCCTCGCCGCGGCGAGGGCCAGGCTGGAACTAGTCAAGGGCACCGGCTATCTGAACGGCCTGCGCGGCACCCTGGGGGCCGATCCCCTGGCGCCGGCTCGGGCCGCCAATTGAACACGCGCGATAGGGTTATAATCGCGCCAATCTCTGAATAACGCAGGAAGGAATAGAAAAGTGGGCTTTCTCGCCGGCAAGAAGATACTCATCACCGGACTGATCAGTAACCGTTCCATCGCCTACGGCGTCGCCCAGGCCTGCAAGCGCGAAGGCGCCGAGCTGGCCTTCAGCTACCAGGGCGAGCGGGTCAGGGACCGGGTGGTCGAATTCGCCAAGGAATTCGGTTCCGAACTCTGCTTCGACTGCGACGTCTCCAGCGACGAGCAGATCGAGCAGCTGTTCAAGGATCTCGGCCAGCACTGGGACGGCCTCGACGGCATCGTCCACTCCATCGCCTTCGTGCCCAAGGTGGCCCTGAACGGCGATTACCTGGAGAACATCAACCGGGAATACTTCCGCATCGCCCACGACATCTCCAGCTACTCCTTCACCGCCATGGCCAAGGCCGCCCTGCCGCTGATGGAAGGCCGCAACGCCGCCCTGCTGACCATGACCTACCTGGGCGCGGTGCGTTCGGTGCCGCACTACAATGTCATGGGTGTCGCCAAGGCCAGCCTGGAGGCCAGCGTCTACTACCTGGCCGCCGCCCTCGGCCCGCGCGGCATCCGTGTCAACGGCCTGTCCGCCGGCCCGATCAAGACCCTGGCCGCCAGCGGCATCGCCGACTTCAACAAGCTCCTGGCCTGGGGCGAGAAGCACTCTCCCCTGCGTCGCAACGTGACCATCGAGGAAGTGGGCAACGTCGCCGCCTTCATGCTGTCCGACCTCGCCTCCGGCATGACCGGCGAGATCACCTACGTCGACTCCGGTTTCAACAGCACCGCCGGCCTGGCGGTCGACCCTGAATAGGCCCC